>JAQBQJ010000541.1 GCA_028287065.1 Labilithrix sp.
GCCGCCCAGCGTGCGCGGCACCTTGATCACGGAGGGCGTCCGCGGCGAAGGCGGCACGCTCCGGAACAAGGACGGCAAGCGCATCATGTTCGACTACATCCCCGCGCTGTACGCGAACGACACCGCCGACACCGAGGCCGAGGCCGATCGCTGGCTCGCCGAGTCGACCGTCGGAACGTCGTCCGCGAAGCGCACGCCCGACCTTCTCCCCCGCGACATCGTCGCGCGCGCCATTCACACCGAGGTGAAGGCGGGCCGCGGCTCTCCGCACGGCGGCGTGGTCCTCGACATCGCGACGCGTCGCTCCGCCGAGGACATCAAGAAGATGCTCCCGGCGATGTACCACCAGTTCAAGGAGCTCGGTGACGTCGACATCACCAAGGAGCCCATGGAGGTCGGACCGACCGCCCACTACACGATGGGCGGCATCAAGGTCGATCCCGACACGCAGGAGACGCGCGTGAAGGGCCTCTTCGCGGCCGGCGAGTGCGCCGGCGGCATGCACGGCTCGAATCGCCTCGGCGGCAACTCGCTGTCCGACCTCCTCGTCTTCGGTCGCATCGCCGGCCTCAACGCCGCGAAGTTCGCGAAGGCGACCGGGTCCAAGTCGATCGACAACGCGCAGATCGAGGAATACGCGACTGAGGCGCTCGCGCCCTTCAACCGCGAGGAGGGCGTGAACCCCTTCTCGATCCACGAAGACCTCATGAACGTGATGCAGAAGCACGTCGGCATCATGCGGAACGAGGCGGAGCTCACCGCGGGTCTCGTGGAGCTCGAGCGGCTCAAGGCCGACACCGCGCGCACGAAGGTCTCGGGCAACCGGCACTACAACACCGGCTGGCACGAGTGCATCGACCTCCGCAACATGCTGGTCGTCTCCGAGGCGATGGCGCGCTCCGCGCTCATCCGCAAGGAGAGCCGCGGCGGTCACGCCCGCGAGGACTTCCCCGAGATGGACAAGGAGTTCGCGAAGCTGAACCTCGTCGCGCGCGAAGGAGGCAACGGCATGGAAGTCGTCGCCGTCCCGCTCCCCGAGGTCCCGGACGACATCAAGAAGATCCTGGAGGAGAAGTAGAGATGGCGGCCGAAGAGAAGCACGAGAAGGCGCGCCTCAAGATCTGGCGTGCGGATGCGAGCGTCGCGGGCTCCGGCGAGTTCAAGGAGTACGACGTCGAGACGTATCCCGGCATGGTCGTCCTCGATGCCGTGCACGAGATCCAGGCCAAGCAGGAGCCCGATCTCGCGGTCCGCTGGAACTGCAAGGCCGGCCGCTGCGGCTCGTGCAGCGCGGAGGTCAACGGCAAGCCGAAGCTGCTCTGCATGACGCGCATGACCGCGTTCGAGCCTGGCTCGACGATCACCGTCACGCCGATGAAGACGTTCCCGCTGATCAAGGACCTCGTCACGGACGTCTCGCACAACTACCGCGTCGCGAAGAAGATCCTGCCGCTCGCGCCGCGCGCCAAGGAAGCGGACGGCACGTGGCGTATGCAGCAAGAGGACATCGATCGCATCCAGGAGTTCCGGAAGTGCATCGAGTGCTTCCTGTGCCAGGACGTCTGTCACGTGCTGCGCGACCACGACAAGAAGGACGCCTTCGCCGGGCCGCGGTTCATGATCGCGCTCGCGGGGCTCGACATGCACCCGCTCGACACGATCGATCGCCGCCCCATGATCAAGGAGCAGGCGGGCATCGGTTACTGCAACATCACGCGCTGCTGCACCGAGGTCTGTCCGGAGCACATCGTGATCACGGACAACGCGATCATCCCGATGAAGGAGCGCATCGCAGACGACTTCTACGATCCCGTTCGCTGGGCGCTTCGCAAGGTGTTCCCGCCGAAGCACAAGAAGAGCCTGCCGGTCGTCCAGAGCCAGAGCGCCTCGGGCGCGAAGTCGACGAAGACGAAGAAGAAGGAATCTTCCGACGCGGAGTGAGGTTCGGAGGTCGGGGGCGACGAGGGGAGGGACTTCGAAGATGGCGTACGAGCTGAAGCGTCTCGCGGACAAGAACCTCGACACGGCGATCGCGCTCGCGAAGCACTATCGCGATCTCAACCAGCCCGACGAAGCAGAGAGCATCTGCCGCGACGTCCTCGAAGTCGCGCCGACGAACGTCGAGGCGCTGCGAACGCTCGGCCTCACGCTGACGGATCGTTTTCCGACGGCGTGGATGTCGCTGTTCGACGAGGCTTGCGCCACGTTCAAGAAGCTGCCGACCGACTACGAGCGCTTCTACTACGTGGGGATCGCCTGGGAGCGCTACGCGAAGGCGCAGCTCGAGGCCGGCCGCGCGCACAACGCGATCCATGCGTTCGAAGAGGCGATGAAGAAATTCGAAGAGGCTTCGGCGCTCGCGAAGCACGACGATCCCGCCCCGATCCTCCACTACAACCGCTGCGTGCGTGCGCTCACGACCGACGACGAGCTCGCGCGCGCATCCGCCGTCCCGCAAGGCCCCAAGTACGAGCTCGGCGACTAGCCGTCGCGCTCAGCGATACTTCTCGGCGAGGTCCCAGCTCGACTGCGCGTCCAACACGCGCGCGTTGTACGGCTTGCCGCCGCGCGGCATCACGTGGGAGCCGTGCACGTCGTCGGAGTCGTAGAGGCGCACGACGCCGCGCGCGTCCTTCCAGAGCAGCGTGATGTGAGGGATGTCGTCTGCCACCGTGCCGAGCGGGACGACCTCTCGCTCCGCGAGATGATCGACGAGGACCTCGGGGCGCTTCGAGCCGACGTGCACGGCGACGTAGCCGCTGGCGCGGATCATCGTGGCGATCTGTTCGTCGTAGGCGCCGGCCGCGACCTTGTACGCGCGGACGACGACCTCGGTGAGCTCGTGGATGTGGCGAGCGGTGAGACGCTTCTCGGCGACGGCCTTGCGCGCTTCGTCGATGATCGCGAGGTCCTCGCGTTTGCCGTCGCGGAGACGCGCGACCTCGTCGACGAAGGCGCTGAAGCGCTCACGACCGCCGACGATCGCCGCGGCGATGGCGACCATCGTGCTGCACTTCGCGTCGTCGTGGATGGTGCCTCGAAGGCGATCGAACTGACCGATGCCGGCGAGGGCCTTCGGAGCGTCGAGCCAGTCGCCGGCGTACGGAAGGACGACGTCCTCGCGGAAGTCGGTCGCGGTGAAGTCGTCCTCGCTGCCTTGCTCGTGCGACGGCGCCTCGCCCGCGCAGCCGAGCGCGAGAGCCGAGGCGGCGGACGCCGCACAAACGAACAGGAGAGCTGCGCGGACCGACGGCACCGCCCGTTTGGTCGCACAATGTATACCCATGTGCGTCAGGCCAAATAGGCCGTCGAAACCTGGGATGCAGATGGGAAGTGGTCCGTCGGATCGGCGAAGGGGTGGATCCTCGGGACCCCACGCCCCCTCCCCTATTCGTAACCCAGGGCGAGCGCCGGCGACGCGCCGGGCGGCAGCGGCGTCGTCGTCCGGGCGAAGCCGAGCTGCATCGCGCCCTCCTCGATGCCAGGCTCCATCGCGACCCAGCTTCCGACGAGATCGACGCGTCCTTCGGGCGGCGGCTCCGGCGGCCGCTCGTCGGGCGCGCGGGCGGCCATGGTGAACGCCGCGCCGAACCCGGGTAACAGCGCGACGGCGACGATCGCGAAGGCGCGCACGAGCGCGAAGAGCTTCTTCATGGACGTGAGAACGCAGGCGCTTGGCGCGTGTGACGCGAAATCGTTCGGTCAGCTCACGTACTGGATCTTCATCGTCTGCACGATGGTCGTGATCATCTCCTCGACCTTCTTCGTGCTCTCGTCGCGGACGATGACGTAGCCGTCGCCTTCGTAGCTGTCGTTCTTCATCGCGCCGATGGTCGGGAGCTTGGCTTCGACGAGGCAGTCGCCGACCGCCTCGTGCGTCTCGCGTACGCCGGTGACGGACGCGACGCGCCCGCGGCCCATGCCGCGGATGTACGCGCAGCCGGCGGCGTAGCGGCGCTTCCACGGTGCATCGAGCTCGCCGTCGACGACGGCGCGCGCCCACGCGCGATACACGTCGACGTCGTGGACCACGCCGGTCATGTGCAGGAGCTGCGGTCCGGGCGGACGCGCGGCGATCTCGCCGATCGCGAGCGTGCCGTCGGACTTCTCGAACCACTCCATGTGGGTCATGCCGTCCTCGAGGCCGAGGGCGGTGATGGCCTTGAAGCCGATGTCGCGCGCACGCTCGCTCCGCGGCGTGTCCATCTCGCGCGGCAGCACGCACGCCCACTGGATCCACGGGTTCTCGAGCACCTCGAGACAGCCGGGAAGATAGTTCGAGACGGACGACACGCGCGGCACGCCGCCGAGCGTGATCGTCTCGAAGCTGTGCTCCGTGCCGCGGAGCATCTCCTCGCCGAGCACGGGCGAAGCCGGACCGACGCGCATGCCTTTCACCGCACGGAGCAGGCCGTCGAGATCGGTCACGCGGAACGTGGCCTTCGCGCCCATGCCGGCCGGCGGCTTGAGGATCATCGGGAAGCCCACCTCGTCCGCGAACGCGCGCGCGTCGTTCTCGGAGACGATCAACGCGTGGCGCGCGACGGGCAGACCGGCGGCGCGGAGCGCGTCCTTCATGCGCGCCTTCTCGCGAAACAGCTCCGCGGTCCGCACCGACGTGCCGTCGACTCCGTAGCGCTCGCGGGCCTGCGCGAGCGTGACCATCATCGCCTCGAGGATGCCGATGATGCGATACGGCTGACCGTGCCGGCGCTTCAGGACCTCGACGCCGTCGAGCACGTCGTCGAGGCTCGTCGGCTCCGTCACGCGGACGACGTCGTGATAGAGCGCTGCGTCATCGCCGTGCGGCGGCGTGTGGACCACGCCGAGCAGACGGACGTCGTCGAGCGTGGCGACGGCACGGACGAACCGCATCGTGACATCGGAGGGGAACGGCGCGACGAAGATGACGTTGCGGGGCACGGGACGGGCACCTTCGACGCGCCGGGCGCGAGCGTCAACCAGCGACGTCGCCGCCGCCGGCAGTCACGGCGACGGAGGGCTTGCGCGTTTTCTCGGACTTCTCGAGTCTTCGATGCGCCCACGTCGCGGGCCGCCGCGCGCTGATCAGCGCTGGATCCGGACCGTGGGCGTCGCGCCGGTGAACTCCGCGCGCACGGTGACCTTGTCGCCTGCCTTCACGCTGAAGCGCTCGCCGCGGCTCTCGCCGGTGGGATCGAACTGGAACCGCACGTCGTGCTGGCCGGGCTCGAGGCTCACGCGGACCGGGCACGACCCTCGCGACGCTCCGTCGATCGACACGCGCGTGCCTGGATCGCCGAGGAACGAGACGAGCGCGCGGCCGGCTTTTTCGGTCGCTCGCTCCGAAGAGGCGCTCGTCTGCGGAGCGCTCTGACCCGTGCCGACCGGCGCGATCCCGGGCGAGGCCGAGCCGACCGACGTCCGTGCCGTTGCGACGCCGGTGGTCGTCGCCCGCGGAGACACCGTCGTCGACGAGACCGTCGTCACGGTGGGCGTCGACGTTCCGGTCGACGCTATGGTGGTCGCGGTCGCGGGCGGGATGCCGTCGATCCGCGCGCTGCTCGTCTTCGCGCGCCATGCGACGCCGCCGCCGACCGCGACGAGCGCGCCGATCGCGACGAGCGACCACGTGCGTGAGCGCGGCGTCGCCCGCTCGGCACGTACGTTGTCTCCACCGCGCACGGCCGTCTCGAGCGGACGCGTCGCGATCGTGTCGACGCGCTCGCCGCGTGCTGCGCGCGGGGGATGCTTGCTCTCGTGCGATGCGACGGCGGCATCCTGCGCGGCGCGTGCCGAGCGGATCATCTCGCTCCCTGCGCCGACCGGCTCGACCATGAGCGGCGTCGGGATCGACATCGCGGGATCGCGCTGCATCGCGCGCCTCCTCACGGTGGGATCGTTCCTCCCGTCGTTCGACGCGCCGATGCTGACCGGCGTCGCGTCTTCAATCGTGCTCGTGCTCGTGATCGAAACCGGCGTCTCTCCGAGCACGACCGGCGTCTCTCCGAGCGGCACCTCCGACGCCGGCGGGATGCTCTCGCGCAGGCGACGCGTGCTCGCGCCGGGCGGCTCGATCTCCGACGCCGGCGGGCTCGACCAGCGGATCGCCTCTTCGCGCGCGGCGAACGTCTTCGTCCCGAGATCGCCGGCGCTCTGGTTCGGCGCGCGCGGCCCGCCGTCGACCGACATCGGCATCGGATCCGAAGCGGCTTCGCGCGTTTCGCGCACGCGATGACCGAGCTCGCGTGCGATGTCGGTCACGTCCGTGCCCTGCAGGAACGCACGCAGCGCGCGCGCCACGTCCGCTGCATCTTGCTGGCGCTGCTTCGGATCGAGCTTCATCGCGCGCACGATCACGTCGTCGAGCGGAATGAGGCGCGGGTCGTAGTCGCTCGGGCGTGGATGCGGCCCGCGCATGGCCTCGTCGCACTCCTCGGGCGTGCCGCGCCGGAACGGAGCGATACCGCTCCATGCCTCCATCAAGAGCACCGCGACCGCGAAGATGTCCGTCGAAGGTCCGAGCTCCTTGCCGTCGATCTGCTCGGGCGGCATGTGCCCGGGCGACCCGAGGATCTCGTGACCGGCGACGCGCGCAGGAGCGGCGATGCCGAAATCGATCAGCTTCACCTGCCCTTCCTCGTCGAGCATCACGTTCCTCGGCGTGATGTCGCGATGCACGACCTTCATGCGGCGGTGCGCGTAGTCGAGCGCGCGACACACCTCCATGCCGACGTAGGCGCCTTCTTCGGGAGAGAGCACGCGCTTCGTTCCGTCGAGGTTCTTCTCGCGCACGAGCTCGGCGATGCTGCACCCCTCGACGAGCTCCATCGCGAGGAAGTACGTGCCTTGCTCTACACCGAGCTCGTAGACGGGGACGATGTTGGGGTGGCTCAGGGCAACGGTCGTCTTCGCTTCTTCGACGAACCTCCGGACGAATTGCTGATCGAACGACAGCTCGTCCCGGATCTGCTTGACGACGAGCTTCTTCTCGAAGCCGCCGGCACCGCGCAACGTGGCCAGGACGACGCGCGCCATGCCACCCCGCGAGAGCTCGCGTTCGAGCACGTACTTACCGAAGATCTGCGGATACACGCCGATTCGAACCGTAACAGGTCGCCCGAGGGTGGGGCCATGTCCCCCGATTTACCGTACACTGTGGGCGGATGGTGGCGTGCTCCCGTGTCCCGACACGTTGCCTCGGCATGGTGCTGCTCGGCGCTGCCGTCGTCGCCGGGTCGTGCAAGCCGTCCACCGAGTTCGAGGATCGTCCGCTCGTCGTCTACGCCCCGAAGTCGTGCCCGGTCTCGCAGAGCGAGGCCTACTCGGTCATCTACGGCAACGGTGACTTCGAGGACGCGCAGAACGCGATTTCCTCGCTCTATCTCCGCGACATCGGGACCGAGATGAGCGAGCTCCCCAAGGAGACGCGCTCGGTGATCGTCGACGTGTCGCATCCGGCGCAGAGCGTCGACTGGCGAGGCACGGCCGAGGTACCGCCGTCGGGACCGATCAACGTGCTGGTGTGGCCGGGCGGCGAGACATGCCGCCTGACCCGCAACGTGGAGGCGCGCACCGAGGTGGCGCTCGGCGTGTTCGGCCGTCATCTCATGGTCGCCGGCGGAAGCGTCGCCGGGCAGGTGCCGCGCACCTTCGTCGGCGATCTCACGACGGGCGTCGTCGACAGCCTCGTCTTCGGGCTCGGAACGCGTCGCTCGCGTCCGACCATCACGGCCTTCCGCGAGACCCCCGATCAGGATCCCGCGCCCGCGCTCGTGGCCGGCGGCGAGGATCCCGACTCGCAGACGCCGCTCAGCACCGCGGAGATCTACCTGCCCAAGGCCGGCGCGCTCGGCGACATCGGCGACTTCGATCGCGTCCGCATGGACATCGGTGACGCACGCACGAAGCACGGCGCCGTCGTGCTCGCGACCGGCGAGACGCTCCTCGTGGGAGGCATCGGGCAGTTCGGCGTCCCGCTCGCGACGATGCAGATCATCGATCCGACGACGCGGCGCTATCGCACGAGCGGCGTCGCGACGCTCTCGGTGCCGCGCTCGAACCCCACGGTGCTCCGGCTCGCGTCGGGCGAGATCATGGTCGCCGGCGGCTTCGATCGGAGCAACGCTCCGGTCCCCACGATCGAGTGGTTTTCCCCCGACGTCTCGCGTCCGACCAAGCGCCCGATCGATCTCGTGCCCGGCCAGGAGCGCGCGTTCGTGCCGCTCGAGGCGGGCGGCGCGCTCGCGGTCGTCATGCCGCCGCCCGGCACGACCGAGTTCAGCACCGTCTACGTGATCTCCGCGGAGGGCACCGTCGAAGCCGCGCTCCCGATCGATCCCGCGACGCTCACCGCGGTGCGGCTCTTCCCCGGCACCGACGGCGCGCCGGCGCTGTGGACGGGCCAGCGATGGATGCGCTGGCAGCCCTGGTTCGGCGCGTTCCAGCCGATCCCGGACGCACCCACGCAGGGACCAGTCGGGACCGCGATCGCGTCGGGCGATCCGGGCCTCGCGCTGTGGCTCGACAACCGCGAGGAGCGGGCGAGCGATCACACGCTCGTCGAGCTCGAGAACCAGCTCTA
Source organism: Labilithrix sp. (assembly GCA_028287065.1). Classification (GTDB taxonomy): domain Bacteria; phylum Myxococcota_A; class Polyangia; order Polyangiales; family Polyangiaceae; genus Labilithrix. Next base: position 8,564 of record JAQBQJ010000541.1, read on the forward strand.
CGTGCGCGGCTATCGCTTCGCGACCCGTTCGCGCTTCGGCACCGTGCGCAACCCGCTGCTCGTCGACGGGACGTCGGGGCTGGCGCCCGATCGCATCGCCGGCTCCCCGGGCAGCTCGATCCGCTTCGTCGACGGGAAAGGCCTCGAGCTCGGCCCTGGCGCGAGCGCGTTCGTCACCGACGTGACCTTCAGCCGCGTGACCATCGAGCTCGACGGGGGCGCGGTCCCGTACATCGTGCTTCGTCAGGAAGACGGCCGCGAGCTCGAGGTGGGCGGCGCCGCATGTGCGTTCGGGCAGAACGCCGCGACGTCGGTGCGCGTCGAGCGCTCGGGCGCGCGCGTGGTCGTGTACCCCGACGGCGGCGAGGGCCAGCCGTGCCCGACCGAGCTCGATGCCGGCGCTCGCATCTCGATCGGCGTCCGCGGCGCAGGCGGAACCGGCATGAGCCTCGCGCACAACCTGCGCATCACGCGTCGCTGAGACGGCGCGACCACGGTTTTCCCGGGGAAAAGCGGCTGCGGCGAGACGCCGACTTGACCTAACTGAGAATTTACTAAAAAGTAAGTTGTAGGAGGCGCCGCGCCCGATGTCCCTTCGCGAAAGGCTCTCGTCACTCCGCCAGACGCTGCGTGATGTCGCCGCGCCGCCCTCTCCGGTCCCGTCGTCGGTGCCCGCGCCGGCCGAGAGCCAGGTCGTGCTCCGCTCGGTCGAGCACGTCGAAAGGCTTCCGCCCGAGGTGCTCACGACCACGAGCAACGTCGCTTACGACTGGGACTATTCGGCGAAGCGCGCCGAGCTCCGCACGCTCTACGAGAAGTCGAAGGACCTCATCTGGAACGCGCGCACCGATCTCGACTGGTCGACGAACGTCGACCCGGAGAGCGAGATCGTCGCCGATTCCTTCAACCCCCTCTTCGGCACGGACGTTTGGCGCAAGCTCGATCGCAAGACGGAGCTCCCCAAGCTGCGCCGTCACATGACGAGCTACATCCTCTCGAACTTCCTGCACGGCGAGCAGGGAGCGCTCCTCGCCACGTCGCAGATCGTCGCGTCCGCGCCCACGACGGACGCGAAGATGTACGCGTCGGCGCAGGTGTTCGACGAGGCGCGCCACGTCGAGGCGTACGACCGGTACCTCACCTCGAAGGTCGAGCTCATCTACCCGCCGAGCAAGCACCTGAAGCAGCTCCTCGATACCGTGCTCACGGACTCTCGCTGGGACTTCAAGTTCCTCGGGATGCAGATCCTCGTCGAGGGCGTCGCGCTCGGCGCGTTCGGGCTCATCCACCAGACCGCGCAGGAGCCGCTGATCAAGCGCATCACGCACATGATCATGCAGGACGAGGCGCGCCACGTCGCGTTCGGCGTCATGTCGCTGAAGGGGCACTACGAGGGCATGGACGCGAGCGAGCTGCGCGATCGCGAGGAGTTCATCATCGAGAGCTCGCGCCTGCTCCGCGATCGCTTTCTCGCGCAGGAGGTGTGGGAGACGGTCGGGCTGCCGCAGGCCGAGTGCGAAGCCGCGGCCGCGAACAGCGTGATGATGAAGATGTTCCGCAAGCTGCTCTTCAGCAAGATCGTCCCGAACGTCAAGCGCTTGGGACTGCTGACGCCCCGCGTTCGACGCGGGTTCGAGGAGCTCGAGGTCATCGAGTACGAGTCGTGGGAGGCGAGCGCCTGAGCGGGTGAGCGGCCGTGGCCGTGGCCGTGGCCGTGAATGAAGACGCGACATCGCGTCTCGCGTCGGTCGCCTGTTTTCTCGCGCCTCTTTCTCCTACGCTTCATGGCATGAAGCTGGGACTCACGTCGTCGACGCTCCGGCGCTCGAACGCGCACGAGCCGTCGCTCGTGTCCGAAGAGGTCCCTGCCTCGGCCGTTCGTCGTGGGCGGAAGGGCGAAAGGCGTCTACCTTCGGAGCGACGCTCGATGGCTCTCTCGCCGAACACGCTCGCCGATACGCACGCGAATGCCGCGACCCCGACGCCGCGGAAGGAGCGCAATGCGCTCGAGACCAAGCGGCGCATCCTCGAGGCTGCGGAGGCCGAGTTCGCGGCGAAGGGCTTCGACGGCGCGCGGCTCGGGACGATCGCGCGCGCGGCGTCGGTGCAGCAGGCGCTCATCCATCATTACTTCGGTGACAAGGAAGGGCTGCACGGCGAGGTCGTTCGGTCCGGCCTCGCGGCGATGACCGAAGGCGTGTGGGAGCTCCTCTCGCGCATGGACGCGCCGCCGAAGAAGACGAAGGCGAAATCGAAGGCAGCCAAGACGAGCACGAAGTCGACGAAGGCCGCCGCGCTGCGGACGCTTGCCGAGGACTTCGTCGAGCTCCTCCTCAAGTTCTTCGCCACCAACGGCTCGTTCCTCGCGATCCTCCGTCACGAGGCGCGCCGCGACGGAGCCGGCGCAGCGAAGATCGTGCACGGCAGCGTCGGTCCGATCTTCGACGGCATCGTCGCGCGGCTCGACGCGATGCGCGCGCGCGGCGACGTGAAGAAGGACGTCGATGCGCGGCACCTCGTGCTCTCGTGCGTCGCGATGGTGGCGTTCCCCTTCCAGGAAGAGCCGTTCGTGAAGGCGATCTGGCCGGCGGACTGGCACGGCGAAGCGTTCCTCGAGGAGCGCAAGAAGCACATCGTCGCGATGGTCCTCGCGCGCGTGGTGCCGTAGAAGAGCGGATCAGACGCCGGGAATCGCGGCAGGCGACGCGCCGTTGGTCGCGTGGGACGTGCCGCGCACGAGATCGTGGAGCGAGCCGACGCCTTCGGCATCCATGTGCCGCAGGAGGCCGCGCGCGATCGCACGCGGGAGCAGCGGCCCCTCGTACACGAAGCCCGTGTAGACCTGCACGAGATCTGCGCCGACCCGCAGCATCGCGAGCGCCGTCTCCGTCGAGTCGACCCCTCCGACGCCGATGACGGTGGCATCGGGTCCGAGGCGCGCGCGCACGCGCTTCACGACGGCGAGCGCACGTGCGAAGAGCGGCTTGCCGCTGAGGCCGCCGGCGCCGATCGCATCGACGACGTCGCTCGGCGTGGCGAGCCCGGTGCGCGCGATCGTGGTGTTGGTGGCGACGACGCCGGCGAGACCCGCGCGCTTCGCTTCGTCGACGATCGCGTCGATGGCCTCGTCCGCGAGGTCCGGCGCGATCTTCACGAGGAGCGGCAGCCTCTTCGCGTTGCCGCTGCCGGTCGTGCGCGTCGCCTCCTTCATCAGTGCTTCGAAGAGCGGACGCGCGACCTCGGCGGCCTGCATCGCGCGCAGGTCCTTCGTGTTCGGCGAGGAGATGTTGACGACGACGAAGTCCGCGACGTCGCGCACGGCGCGAAAGCTCGCGCGATAGTCGTCGAGCACGCCTTCGAGCGGCTCGAGCGGAACGCTGCGGCTCTTTCCGATCGAGAGACCGATGGGCACGCGCACGCGCGCACGACGCGCGGCGATGCGCTTGGCGACGTGAGCGGCGCCCTCGTTCGGGAAGCCGAGGCGATTGACGAGCGCGCGATCGGCAGGGAGCCGGAACAGGTTCGGCGGCGGATTCGGGCCCTGCGCCTGCGCGGTCACGGTGCCGAGCTCGACGTGACCGAAGCCGAGCGCCGCGAAGGCGCGTGCGCGATCGGCATTCTTGTCGAGGCCCGCAGCGAGCCCGATCGGCGTCGGGAACTCGAGGCCCATGGTACGCACGGTGAGCCGCGGATCCGCGGGGCGAAGCGCCCCTTCGAGGAGGTAGCGCAGCGGCGCGAAGTGCTCGACCGGCGCGAGCGCGGCCATGGCGACGCGATGAGCGCGGGTGGGGTCGAGCGCGAAGAGTAGCGGCCTCAGAAGGGGATACATGCGGTGTGACGCCGGAGCGTCGCCTCCATACATCGTCTCGGGGCAGGCTCAAACCGCCGTGTGGTGCGCCGTGCTACCGTTCGTGGATGCCCTCGATTCGCGCGGCAGTCGCGGCGCTTGCGCCCTTCCTCGGGCTCGTCACGCTCGCAGCTTGTTCGCAGCTGGGCGAGCCTGCCGGCGTCGTCGAGGTCGGCACCGATGCGCCCGATGTTCGCCCCACCGAGACGGTCCCGACGTTCGCAGGGACGATCGAGAGGATCCTCCAGGACAAGTGCCAGCGCTGCCACTCGGAGGGCGGCATCGCGCCGTTCCCGCTCGAGTCGTACGAGGACATCCGTGGCGCTGCGTCGCTCTCGCGCGCGAAGGTCGTCGCGAAGGAGATGCCCCCGTGGGGCGCCTACGACGACGATGCGTGCAAAGTACAACACAAGATCAAGGACGACCTGCGCCTCACGGACGACGAGCTCGCGAAGCTCGTCGGATGGATCGACAACGGCATGCCGCGCGGCGACGAGAGTCTGCGGCCCGCGCCGAAGCACTACCCGCCCGTCGTGCTCGAGGGGAAGACGAACACGCTGACGATGGCCGCGCCGTATCCGGTCCTCGCGGCCGGCGGCAAGGACGACATCCAGTGCTTCCCGATCGATCCCGGCTTCGTGAACGACACGTGGATCGGCGGGACGAACGTCGTGCCCGGCGCGTCGCAGGTCGTGCATCACGTGATCGTCTACGTCGATCCGAAGGGTGAGAGCGCCGCGAAGGCCGGGGCGAACCAGAGCTATCCGTGCTTCGGCGGCCCGGACGTATCGAACCCGTCTCTGCTGCTTGCATGGGCGCCGGGCGTTCCGCCGACGAACTACGGAGACAACGTCGGCCTGAAGATCCCGAAGGGCGCGCGCCTCGTCCTGCAGGTGCACTACCACCCGACGAACGCGAGCGTCGCGGATCAGACGAAGTTCGAGCTGCGTGTCCTCGCAGACAAGCCCGACTACGTCGCGCAGGTCCTCCTGCTCGGCAACGCGAAGGACGACCAGGGTCCGATCAAGCTGCTGCCCGGCCCGGGCGATCCGGCGACCGGCCCCGCGTTCGTGATCCCGGCGAACGTCGCGGATCACACCGAGTCGATGGAGGTCACGCTCCCCGAGACGATCCAGGGCTTCCCGCTCCCGACGCTGAGCATCGCCGCGACCGGCACGCACATGCACTGGGCCGGCGTCGACATGAAGGTCGAGATCGAGCGCAAGAATCCGACCGAGGGTCAGCCCGCGAAGGAGTGCCTCGTGGGAACGCCGAAATACGACTTCAATTGGCAGCGCGGCTACGCGTACGACGAGCCGATGGAGAAGCTCCCGACGGCAGCGGCCGGCGACAAGCTTCGGTTCACGTGCAAGTACGACAACACGATGGGGAACAAGCACGTCCGCAAGGCGCTCGCGGAGCAGCACATCGCAACGCCGACGGAGATCCATCTGGGCGAGCAGACGCTCGACGAGATGTGCCTGGGCGTGTTGGTCGTGACGCGCCACGCGAACCTGCTGGACTGA
>JAQBQJ010000551.1 GCA_028287065.1 Labilithrix sp.
CAGATGACGCCCTTCGACGGCGAGTCGCTGGTCTTCAACCGCACCGTCACGCTGAAGTAGCCGTCACGACGGCGGCATCGCGGGCTTGCTCGCACGCAGGCGGATCGACGCGCGGTCGTTGCGCACCGGCAGCCAGATCCTGAAGACCATGCCGCCGCGATCGGTGTTGTCGACCTCGATCGTGCCGGCGTGGATCTCGAGGATCGAGCGCGCGAGCTGGAGCCCGAGCCCCAGGCCGCCGTGACGCCGTGCGCTCTCGGCGCTCTTGAACGCATCGAAGATCTTCTCGCGCTCGCCGACGGGCAGGCCTTCGCCGCTCGTCTCGACCTCGATGCGAAGTCGCTCCCCGGTGTCCGGAAGGGTCGCCCGCACCGGCACGACGCCCTTGTCGGTGAAGCGCGCGGCCGTCATCACGACCGCGGTGAGCGCCTGCACGATGCGCGTGCCGTCGACGAGCAGCGTCGGCATTCCGGGCTGGATCTCGCCCTGGATCTGCACATCGGTGCCGACCGCGAGATCGCGAGCCTCGAGCACCGAGGACATGACGACGTCGCCCACGTGCGTGGGCTCGGGCGAGACCTCGAGCTCGCCGGCCTCGACGCGCGCACTGTCGAGGATCGTGTCGATGAGCATGAGCAGCTCGCGACCGCGCTGCTCGATGATCGCGAGGCTCTCTTTCTGCGGCTCGGTCAGCGGGTTTCTCCCGACGAGCTCCGCGAAGCCGAGGACCGCGTTGAGAGGCGCCTTGAGGTCGTGGCTCATCGACGCGAGGAGCAGGCCGCGCATGCGCTCGGTCGCCTCGCGGGCATCGATCGATTTCTGCTGTGCGCCGGCGAACTGGCGGAACACGCCGCCCAGCGAGTCGACGGCCTCGAGCAGCCCGCTCACGTTCGCGAACCTGGCCTCGTGCTGGATGATCGTGCCGCGCATGACCTCGGCGACGCCGGCGCGTCGCATCTCGCGCGTCGCGAGGGCGACGTCGGACTCGAACGCGACGCCGATGCGCGTGCCGAGAAGCCCGGCGAGCGCGACGGCGACGATCGCGAGGAGGCCGTAAATCCCGGTCACTGGTGAGAGGCGCGACGTCCCGAAGCGCACGAGCGCGGCGCCCGGATAGGTGGGCACGGTCACCTGCGTCTCGCCTTCCTCACCGTGGCGCACGGTCAGCTCGCCGTCGTACGCAGCATCGAGGTGGATGCGGAAGCCGAGCGACGCGGCCGCTTCGATCGCCTCGGCGCGACCACGCATGTCGACGTCCGAGGCGGGCGTGCGCGGCGAGCTGCCCTCGATCGGCTCGAACACGGCGCGCGCGATGTCGGTCGCATCCGCGACGCGCGCATCGCGATCGTACGTGCGGGAATGCGCGTCCACGAGCAGCGACGCGCCGAGCGCGACGAACGCGACGGGCGCAGCGACGGCGGCGACGAAGCGCTTCCGCACGCGACCGAGCGCGCCGCGTCCCAGGCTGCGCAGCGCCTCGTGCGCCACGTGCGGAGGCGCGAGCTCGAGGACGCGCGCCATCGACGCGCGCATCGTGACGTACGCGGGCAGCGCCGCGGTGCTCACCATCGTGAGCATGAGCAGCACCAGGGTGAGATCGGTGTACGTGTCGAGCGCCTGCGGCCGGAGCTGCGGGACGAGCGTCGCGAGGGCGAGCACGAGCGCGAACACGGCGCTGGCGATCGCGAGGCGCGCCGGCACCCCGTAGAGCGAGAGGACGTCCTTCGCGTCGATCGCCGCGGAGCCGACGGCGAGCGAACGGAGCGCGGGACGAAGCCGGCGCGTCACGACGAACGTCGCGGCGGTCGAGAATGCGGCGCACAACAGGCCGATCACGAGCACCACCGAGAGCGACGCGGACGACGACGCGGGCTCGAGCAAGAGCACGCGCGGCGCGAACGCGGCGGTGAGCAGGAAGCTGACGGCATGCACCGCGAGCTGCAGCGCGATGAGCCGCGCGACGAGACGAGCCGCATGACGGTTCATCGCGGCTGCCCTCCGGGGCGCCGCGAGGGCGGGCGCTCGAACCCGCGCGGCGGCTCGATGCGCGGCAGTGGCTCGCGCGGCGGCGCCTTGATCGAAGGCGCCGCGTCGATGTTGCCGACCGGCAGCCAGACCTTGAACGTGGAGCCGCGTCCGAGCTCGCTCTCGACCTGGATCTTGCCGTGATGGAGCGTCACGAGGCGGCGCGCGATCGCGAGACCGAGGCCCGTGCCGCGCCGTTTCATGCGCTCGCTGCGCGCCTGCTTGTACTCGTCGAAGATCACCGCGCGCTCCTGCGACGAGATTCCGGGTCCGGTATCGGTGACGCTGAGCGACGCGAGCACGCCCTCGCGCGACACGCGGACGATCACCTCTCCGCGCTGCGTGAACTTGATCGCGTTGTTGACGAGGTTGCCGAGGATCTGACGGACGCGCCGGCCGTCGACGCGTGCGACGAGCGACGGCTCGCCCTCGACGCGAATGCTGAGCTGCTTCTCGCCGACGAGGCCGCGCGCCTCACGCACGACCTCGTTCGCGAGGCCCGTCAGGTCGACGCGCCCGCGCGTGAGCTTGAGCTGCCCGCTCTCGAGCGCCGAGAACTCGAGGATGTCGTTGATGAGCGTGAGCAGGTGAGCGCCCGATCCGCGGATCTGCTCGACCTCCTCGCGTGCGGCGGGCGAGAGCGGACCGTCGACCTCCTCCATCAAGATGTCCGCGAAGCCGAGGATGGCGTTCAGTGGGCTCCGCAGCTCGTGGCTCACCGCCGCGAGGAACGCGGCGCGCTCGCGATCGGCGGCGCTCGCGCGCGCGAGGTCCTGCCGGTACGCCTTCTCCGCCTTCCCGAAGCGGCCGACGAGCTTGTTGAACGCGGTCGTGAGCAGGCCGACCTCGTCCATCGTGCGCGCGGGGATGAGCTCGCCGGTCGGCTCGGTGCGCACCTGGGCCATGCCGTCGATGCGGCGCGTGACGAAGTCGACGTCGCGCGTGACGTCGCGCGACACGGCGTAAGCGACGGTGGCAGCGACGCCGAGGAGCATGATCGCGAGCGCGAGGAGCGCGGTGACGAGCGCAGGCGCGCCTTGCGCCGGAGGCGGCTCGGGAACGAGCACGACGAGGCGCGGCGCGTCCTTCGCGGTGCCGATCGCGTGGACGGCGAAGCGGGCCCTTCCGAGGCGAAGCTGTGCGACGCCCTTCCCTTCGGCGAGGATCTTCTCGAGCGCCGCACGGTCGGGAGCGCCGAGCGTCACGTCGTGGATGACGCGCGCGTCCGGCGCAACCACGAGGATGCCTGCTGCGGTCCTGCGCGCCGCGAGCTGCGTCGCATCGAGACGTCGCTCGACCGGGAGCTGAGAAAGACGCGCAGCGACGGTCGCGGCGAGGAGCTCGGCACGCGCGCCCGCGTGCTCGTCGCCCGCGCGTGCCAGGTGATCGAGCCCTACGAGCCCGATGCCGAGCGCAACGGCGAGGCCCACGAACACGACGACGAGGGGCGCGAGCGGAACGAAAGGCCAGCCTCGACCCGGCGATCCGAGCCCGCCGGGCCGTGGCGGTGAGGCCGACTGTCGCGCCGGTACGGGCGCCGACGAATCGCGCTGTGCGGATCGCGCATCGTAAGCGTCGGGACGCGCGCGCGTGTCGTCGACGGCGGGGCCACGAAGAGGATCCATGGATGTTGCACGCACGAGCGCTGGGCTAGGCGAAGCTTCTACGGCGGGACGGGGGATGCGGGCGGAAGGGGATGCGGGAATGCCGGAGTGATTGCTGATTGTAGGAGACGTTGCCCGAGCACCGAACTTACGACGCAACGCGCCGTACGATTTCGAAGATCGACCCTTGTCGTCCAGGGTCAGAAGGTTCAAAAGCGAGATGCTGACATGCGCATTTTCGGCCGCTCACGAATCGCCAAGTCGTCCGCGTTTTCTGCGGCGTCAGGCGCCACCGCCGGTGCGGCTGTGAAGCGCGTGAACGATTTCGTCGAATCCGCCGAAAGTATTCCGGTGGAGGACTTCGCGGTCACGGAAGAGATGCCGATCGTCCGCGAAATCAGCCCGGTCTACCCCGTCAGCGCGCCGGACGTGGTCGAGTCGCAGACGCGTCCGCTCGATCCGTCCGACGACGACGGCGATTCCGACGTATTCGTGTGCCGGCGCAGCAATCCGGATCTCGAGCCCGAAGCCGCGGCCGCGGCCGCGGCTGCCGAGGCGGTCACGCTCTTCGTCTACGGATGGGAGAACGTCGAGCCGGGCCCGCTTTCGTGGGCTTTTCCGAGCCTTCGTTCGGCGCTCGATGCCGTGAAGACGATGCGCAACGCCGTCGAGTGGTGCATCGTGGCCGGCCACGAGTGGGCGAGCATCGACGCAGCGCGCGCCAAGGGCGCCGTGCTCGTCGAACAGA
>JAQBQJ010000250.1 GCA_028287065.1 Labilithrix sp.
CCAAAACGAACCAGGGTTCGAAAACGAACCGGGGTTCGAAAACGAACCGGGGTCGGATTGCGCCGGATTGCGCCGACTCGCTCATCACGCTCGCTCCGCTTCATCGCGCGGCTGCGATCGCGATCGATCCAAAGACGGGGCCGCTGCCGCGGACCGTCGTGTCGGAGATCGGTGGATCGTCCGATGCGCCCACTCCGCCTGCGCCGGCGCTCGTGCTCCGTTGCGACCCGACCAGCCTCGCCGTGCTCGACTCTCGCGCGCGCGTCGAGGCGCTCGCGCCGTCACGAATCGCGTCCGCGCGCGACATACGTGGCATGGCCCGCGTTCGCTTCGTCTTCGCGCTCGTCTCTTCGGTCACGCTCGCTGCGCTCGCGGTCATCAACCTCCGTCATCGTCACGTCGCGGCCCGTACCGAGCCGCCCGCTGCGCCGCCGGCCGCGACCGTTGCGCCACCCGATCCTCCACCACGTTCCGTCGGCCTCGAGGTCGTGCCCGTCGACGACGATCTGCCCGCGTTCGTCCTACGCGCGTCCGGCGCGCGACGTCTCACCATGCTCTTCGTCCCCGGCATGTGCGTTCACCCCGGCGGCTACGTCCAGGCCTTCCAGTACGCCGCCGCCGCGCGCGGCGATCTCGTCACGCTCCAGGGAGACGTCTCCTGCGGAGGCAACGGCTTCGCGCGCAAGTGGTCGAGCGATCTCGCCGCGATGGATCGACGCATCCAAGCGGCGTTCCGCGCGAGCGGTCTCGGCGAGCCTCGCGACGTCGTCGTCATCGGGTATTCGCAAGGCGCCGAGCGCGCCGAGCGGCTCGTCGCACGCTGGCCCGATCGCTACTCGAGCGCCGTGCTCATCGCGAGCCCGATCGTGCCCGCGGCCCAGGATCTCGCCCGCGCCCGCGCGGTAGTCCTCATGGCCGGCACCCTCGACGCGCAAGCGAACATGAGGAGCGCCGTCGCCCCGCTCCGGCACGCCGGCATCCCCACGACGTTCCTCGAGCTCCCCGGCGCCCGGCATGGACAGATGGGAAATTCGCCGGAAAACACGATGTCCGAGGCTTTGACTTATATAAGCAATATCTTAAATGAGAATGATCCCGGCCCCGGGCCGTCACACGGGGGCCCGCCGGTACGATGAACCTCCCATGACGAGCACCGCCGCTCCGGATCTCGCTCGCGAAGCCCTCGCCGCGCCATCGTTGCGCCGCAGCCTCGCCGCGATGGTGAGACGGCGCGTCCCCAAGGACGACGCCGAGGACGTCGCGCAGACGATCCTCTGCGATGCGCTTGCCGCGCCGTCGATCCCGTCCGACCCCGAGGACCTCCGCCGCTTCGTCGCCGGCATTGCGCGTCACAAGGTCGCCGACTTCCACCGGCGCTCGCGTCGCGCGGAGCACGCCGCCGTCGATACCGACGACGCCGAGATCTCCGTCGACCCCGCGCCGATCGAAGCGCGCGCGCTCCTCTCGAGCATCGCATCGTCGGTCGCAACGTCCGGCCGCGAGCAGCAGACGCTCGAGTGGCTCGTTCGCGAGCACGCCGGCGAGCAACTGCAGACGATCGCCGAAGACGAAGGCCTGCCCGCGCCGGCCGTGCGCCAGCGCGTCTCGCGCCTCCGCCGTGTGCTGCGCGCGCAATGGGCTCACGCGCTGGTCGCCCTCCTCGTCGCGGGCTCGTGCGCCGCGCTCGCGAATCACGCGCGACAGGAGCGCAGCAACGCATCGATCGTCGCCGATCCCACCGGCGATCCCGTCGCGCGCAACGTCCTCCTCGCGAACGGCACGTGGCGCGTCGAGCATGTCACGCCCATCGACTCCGCCCCCGACGACGCCGCCGCCGCCCTCGAGGCGAAGGTCGTCGACATCCGCATCACGGGACGTCGCGTCGAGCTCGTCACCCCGGCGCACACCGTCACACGTACGATCTCCGCCGCCACGCGGCGCGACGACGGCACGCTCTCGATCGAGCTGCACGGCGACAGCCGCGCTCCGCAGCATCTCACCGCACGGATCCAGGACAGCCGCATGCACGTCACGATCCTCGACGGCCCCATGCGCGGGAGCGCCGACCTCGTTCGCCGCTGAAATCGCGATATGCTCGTGAGATGCGTCGCGACCATGGCTTCGTCGTCGCGTTCGGCGCGAGCGCGCCGCTCATCGCGTTCGTAGCGTTGTTGGCGTGCGGCGCGTGCGGTTCGTCGTCCTCCGGCGACACGCCGCCACTGCCGCCCGACACGGCCGAGGCCTCCGCGCCCGACGCCGGCGATCCGTCGAACCCCGACGGCGCGCTCGACCCCGACACCGGCGTCGCGTCCGCATGCATCGTCACCGCGACGGACACTGCAACCGTGTCACTCGGCAAGGCCGTCGACGCCGGCGAGTACACGCTCACGCTCGAGGCCGCGTCCGCGAGCAAGACCTCGTGGGCCGAGAAGGGCAACGAGGCGCTGGTCCTCGAGGTCCTCCGCGGCACGAAGCGCCTCTCTCACGTGGTGCTCCATCAAGGCCAGACGCGCTTCACGTACGGCATCCACGCGGGCGCGCTCGCTGCCGGTGAAGAGCTCAGCGTGCGCGTCTCTCCGCTCAGCGCAGCGAAAGCCACGAAGAGCGCCTGCATCTCGAAGATCACGCTCGCGCCCGCCGCCGCGCTCGGCGCCGCCTCCGAGGGCGTCGTCCACGCGCCCGTGTTCGCATGGCCAAAGCAGAAGGCCTTCGACGACGTCCCGATCCTCGTCGGCTGGTCGAAAGGCGGAAAGAATTACCAGCTCGGCTACACCAACGAGAACGGCGGCACCGTCGCGATCTGCGGAGGCGGCGCGAAGGGCGTCAAATCCGAGATCGCGCGCTGGGGACGCGCCGTCGACATCGAAGGCGGCTGGTCGTACGCCGGCGCCGGCAGCTTCGGACGCTGTCCGGGCGCGTCCGGGGCGGCGATGCCGCGCATGGAGGCGGCGCATCCCGTCCTCTATTACGGCGACGGTCACAACCGCCTCTACGAGAGCCGCGGCGGCTACGGTCAGGCGTGCGGCACGAGCGGCGACAACCAGGCCGACGGCGACCTCGATGGTTGGAACACCAACAATCCCGGCAACGAGGCCGAAAAAGACGACCCGTTCACGATCGTGCTGCGGCCGCTGCCCGTCGATCTCGATGCGGTCGGCGTCCGTCAGTACGGCGGCCGTCGCGAGGCGATGGTCGACACGTATGCGCCATGGCTCTATCGCATCGTCGCGAGCGAGCTCGAACGTGAAGGGAAGATCGACGACGCGCAGACCTTCGGCCTCAGCCGCTATCTCTTCGTCGACGTGTACGCGGCGGACGTCGGCGGCTCCGGCGACTCGACGTGCGGCTTCGGAGGCGTGAGCGGCGGGTTCGTGCTCCGCGCCGTCACCGCCGCCAACGTCGTCTCGAACGGACCGCAGATGACCGTCGACTACTTCGGCGCGCAGACGCCCGGCGTGAAGCGCCTCGCGATCCCGCTCGCGGCCGGAGTGACGGCGAAGGACATCGCGAAATTCGTCTTCGATGCCTACGACGACGACGGCATCTACCTGCTCGGCATCGGCGACGCATTCATTCCGCAGCCGAGCGGCGACAACGGCGCGACGCTCGACTACGTGAACAAGGGCGTCAAGAAGATCGACGTCTACGTCGACGACGGCAACAGCGGCTGCGTGAACGGCAAGAACACGAAGGACGGCGTCGCCTATCCCTGCGTGGGTACGCTCTACGACGTCCCGCTCTGAACCGGCGCGCGCCTGACTGTCACCTGGCTGCGGGCGCGCAGTCCCAGCTCACGTCGTCGATCTTCCAGCCGTCCTTGCACGATGCGGCGGATCCGGTCGTGTGATGCGTGTCCGACGACGAGATCAGGAAGCGCGCCTCCTGCTTGCTCTTGCTCGTCGCCTTCCCGGACGCGTTCTCGCACGTGAGCGTCCACGTCAGCGCGCAGGACAGGCGCTTCTCGCAGGTGTTCTGCACGTCGAAGGCGAGCCCCGACGCGAGCTCGGCGGTGCGCATGTTCACGCACGCATCGGCGGACTCTGCGGCCTTCGCCGGCGCAGCGACCGCCACGATCCCGGACACCGTCGAGAGCACCGCGAGCACGAAGGGAAACACTCGTCGCATGCCTGACCGACAGCGCGGCACGCACGAAAGTTCCAAAGCTTCTTTCAGCCCCGTCGCCCGCCGAACCCGCGTATGCGCCGCGAGCACGCTCGCGCTCGCATGGCTCATGCGTGCGAAGGGGCGGCATGCCCCTTGCGACGCCAGGTGACAGACCGCGCATCCCGCTCGGCCTCACTCTCACCAGGAGACTACGCAATGGGCAACGCTTCGAACCGCGGAGAAGGCGCCGCCGAGGAGCTCGGTGGCAAGATCAAGCAGGCCGTCGGCAAGGTCATCGGCAACGAGCAGATGGAAGCCGAGGGGAAGGCCAAGGAGGTGAAGGGCGAGGCCCGTCAGGAGACCGCCAAGGCCGGCGAGCGCACGAAGGGTGCGATCGAAGAGGTAACCGGCGCCGTCAAGAACCGCGTCGGCGCTGCCATCGACAACGAGCAAATGCAGGCCGAGGGCAAAGCCCGCGAGCTGAAGGGCGAAGCGCGCCAGAAGGCGAACAAGTAAGCTGGTCGCTGCTGCGCGACCTGGCCCGGCCGAGCTCTGCTCGACCGGGCCTCGTTGCATGTCGGCATTTCGGTCTCAGACGAGACGCGCGGCCACGCAACGCGTCACAGCTCTGCGACGGCGCCTTGAAAGCGACGCGCCCCCGTGGAAACGTTGTTCCCGTGCCGCCGTCGTCCTTCTTCTCTTTTGTCTTGGGCGTTCCGCTCCTTGCGCTCGCGCTCACGCCCGCGTGCTCGTCGAACGACGACCCGCCGCCGCGCAACGGCGTCAACGACGTCAAGCGCGCCTGCGAGATCCGCGCGAGCTGGACGAACAAGGGCAACGACCGGTGCATCAACTGCCAGGTCGCCGCGCAGAGCCCGGCATGCGACTGCGAGGCCTTCAAGGACTTCGCCTCGCTCTGCAAGGGGCAAGACGACGCCCGCCGCGCCGAGCCGACGTGCACCGCCGAGCTCGACGCGTGCACGAAGGCCTGCACGCAGACCGACTGCGCCTGCATCGACGGCTGTTACGCGCAGTCGGCGAAGTGCAAGCAGGTGTCCGCCGCGAAGGATGGTTGCATCGCCGACGTGTGCACGCAGTACTGCCAATGAGCTGAAGAGGAGACGACATGGCCTGCGCGCATGGATGGTTGACGGAGGCCGGCGATCTCGCGTTCTCGATCGATGCGTCGAATCTGGTCTTCGGACGCGGCGCGCTCGCCGAGGTCGGCGATCACGTTCGTGCGATATGCGTGCAGAGTGCATCGTCGAAGCCGCGCGTCGCGCTCTTCACCGATCGGTTCGTGGGCGCGCTCGAGCACGTCGCGATCGCGCGGGCGTCGCTCGAAGCGGCCGGCCTCGACGTCGCGGTATACGACGCGGTCGCGATCGAGCCGACCGACGCTTCGTTCCTCGCCGCCGCGGAGTTCGCGCGCGAGGGGCGCTTCGACGCGTACGTCTCGGTCGGAGGCGGCTCCGTCATCGACACGTGCAAGGCCGCGATCCTCTATGCGACGTACCCGGCCGACTTCCTCACGTACGTGAACAAGCCGGTCGGCGCGGGCGTCGCGGTGCCGGGGCCGCTGCCTCCGCACGTCGCGTGCCCCACGACGTGCGGGACCGGAAGCGAGACGACGGGCATCGCGGTGTGCGATGTCCTCGCGCTCGAGGCGAAGACCGGCATCGCGTCGCGACGGCTCCGGCCGACGCTCGCGCTCGTCGATCCGGCGTGCACGGCGACGCTTCCGGCGAGCGTCGTCGCCGCGAGCGGCTTCGACGTGCTCTGTCACGCGCTCGAGTCGTACACGGCGCGTCCTCACCGTGCTCGTGCGCGTCCGGAGCGGCCGTCGGCACGGCCCATGAGCCAGGGCGCGAATCCGTGGAGCGATCTCGGGAGCCTCGAGGCCCTACGGCTCGGCGGATCGTTCCTCGAGCGCGCGGTGCGCGACGCATCCGACGTCGAGGCGCGCGAGAAGCTCACGTGGGCGGCGTCGCTCGCCGGCATCGCGTTCGGCAATGCGGGCGTGCACTTGCCGCACGGCATGGCGTACGCGGTCGCCGGGCTCGTGAAGGACTTCCACATGCCGGGGTATCCGGACGGCGCGCCGATGGTCCCGCACGGTGTGTCGGTCGTCGTGAATGCACCGAGCGTGTTCCGGTTCACGGCCGCCGCATGCCCCGAGCGCCACATCGAGGGCGCTGCGCTGCTCGGGGCGGATGTTCGCGGCGCAGCAGGACCGGCCGACGCGGGCGAGGTCCTCGCCTCGGCGCTCGAGCGCCTGATGAAGGCGACGGGCATCCCTCGCGGGCTCGATGCGATCGGCTACGACGACGATGACATCGACGCGCTCGTGGGAGGTACGATCGTTCAGAAGCGCCTCCTCGACAATGCGCCTGTCGCGGTCGCGGAGCCGGAGCTCGCCGCGCTCTTCCGCGGCGCGATGCACGTGAGCGGAGATCGACGATGAGCAAGAGCGAGAAGCCCGCACTGCCGGAGGACACGCGACGCGACTTCCCGCACATCGCGAAGATCCCGACGCGCTGGATGGACAACGACGTCTATGGACACGTCAACAACGTCGTCTACTACTCGTACTTCGACACGGTCATCAACCGATGGCTCATCGCGGAGGCCGGCCTCGACATCGCCAAGGGCGCCGCGATCGGGCTCTGCGTCGAATCGAAGTGCCGCTTCCTGGGCACGGTCGCGTTCCCCGACGACATCGACGCGGGGCTTCGCATCGAGAAGCTGGGATCGTCGAGCGTGCGCTGGGGCGTCGGCATCTTCCGCCACGGCAGCGAGGACCTTTGCGCGCTCGGCCACTTCGTGCACGTGTTCGTGGATCGCGACAGGAAGCCGATCGCGATCCCCGCGCCGATGCGCAGCGCCATGGAGCGTCTCGTTCGAAGCTGATTCAGTCGACGAAGAGCTTCACTTCGATGTTGTTGCGGGTCGCGTTCGAGTAGGGGCACACCTGATGGGCGGCGTGCATGAGCGCCGTCGCCTCGTCCTTGTCGAGACCGTCGATCTTGCCGTGCAGCTCGACGGCGAGCGCGTACTTCTCGTCGTCCGTCTTGCCGAGCGTGACCTTGGCCGTGATCGACGCGTCCGAGAGCGTCTTCTTCTGCATGCGTGCGACGAGGCGAAGCGCGCTCTCGAAGCACGCCGCGTAGCCGGCCGCGAAGAGCTGCTCCGGGTTCGTCGCCGCGCCGCCCGGTCCGCCGAGCTCCTTCGGGGTCTTGACCGACATATCGATGACGCCGTCGGACGACTTGACCTGACCGTCGCGTCCGCCGTGCGCGGACGCCGTGGCTGTGTAGAGGGGCTTCATGGGCCGAAGGATGCCACGCTCTCCGCCGTCGTTACAGCTCAGAACGCCCAGCCCGCCGCGAACAAGAGGCGCGGGAGCACGTGCGGCTCGGGATACGACGGCAGCTCGATCCCTGCGGGAGGAGCGGCGGACGCAGGTCGCGAATACGCGAGCGCGGTCACGCCGACGCCGCCGCCGATCGTGAAGCCCGCGCCGACGACGGCTTGCACGCCGATGTCGAGGGCCGCGCCGTACGCCATGAACGAGGTCACCTCGACGCGATAGTCGCCTGTGAGCTGCGGCGCCGCGAGCGGCATCGCGACGAGCGACGGACCGATGAAGACGCCGGTCGGATCGTCGGCACCGCTGTAGAGGCGGTACCCGATCTCGCCGCCGAGGCGCGACTGCGGTCCATCGCCGAGCGCGACGTCGGGGAGGAGCGTGCGGAGGATCGCGCGAGGGAACGTCTGCAAGTAGCCGCTCGCGATCACACCGTGATGCGGAGCGAAGAGGTACTCGGCGTTCGCGCCGTAGCGACCGATCGCGAGGCCGAGCGGGTTGAGGGTGACGGTCGCGCGGTGATGGAGAGAAGGAGAGGACGGGGACGCGGGGAGGTCGGCGTCCGGGGCGGGCGCGGGAGGGGGAGCGAGCGCGGGAGCGAGCGCGGGAGCGGGAGCGGGCGCTGGCGCGGGCGCAGCCACGGGCGCCGGCGCGACGAGCGCGATCTTTTGCGGCGGCTTCTTCGGCGCGGCGCGACGTGGGATCGGTTTGGAGGGCGGCGCTGCCGCCGACGTGAGTGCGACGAGAGACAACGCGAGCGCGCAGCTCGTCGCAAGCATGCGCGCCGACATCACGACGAGAGCTTTCACGACGCGTGCCGTGCGACGGACGCGTCTTTCGCGTGAAATCAGCGCGTATTCGAGGAGGACCGCGACACGAGGTGCGTCTCGCGGACCTCGCCTGGATCGGGCGTCAACCGCAGGCGGCGCTAAAGGACGAGCAGGATTCTCGTCCCTCGAATCGCGCTCGTCCTTTAGCTTTCACTCAGGCGCGAGCCTGCGAGCGAGGGGGACGAAGTCCCCACAAGGGTAGGAACTAAATCACCGAGCACGGTCCGAGGTACGAGGATCGCGCTCGGTGATTTAGCTCAACCGTCCGCGTTGATCCGTGCGATGAGCTCGGCGAGGACGGTCTCGGCCTTGTCCGTGTGGGGCTGGCAGGGGCCGGCGGCCTGGTGGCCGCCGCCGCCGTA
>JAQBQJ010000030.1 GCA_028287065.1 Labilithrix sp.
TCGTGGTCATCACGCACGACGAGGGGTTCGCGAAGGCCGCGGGCGACGTCCGTGTGGTGCTCGATCGCGGGCGGATCAGCGAGGACGAGGGCGCGGGCTCGTCGTCCGTGCCTTCGCCGACCTGACGACGAGCGACGCGACGAGCGCCTTCACGTCCTCGCGCTCGGCGAGCTCCTCGGCCGGGGCGCGCGGAAGCGTCGCCACCACCGGGACGCCGGTCACGAGGGGGAGCTCGGCTGCGTTGGTGCCGGTGGACGCATCGGGATGGTCGGGCGCGACGAGGACGATGCCCGTGAGCACGAGGCCGAGGGCATCGGCGGCGCGGGTCGAGGCAGCGACGTCGTGGAGGACGCCGAGGCGGTCAGGGGCGACGAGGAGCACGGCGTCGGGGTCGAGGGCGCGCGCGACGTCCGCGTTGCAGAGGTCCGGGGCGAGCGGCGTGAACAGGCCGCCGGGCAGCTCGACAGCGACCGCATGCGCCAGCTCGACCGCGCCCCGGACGTACTCCCGGATCGGTCCGATCTCGAGGGTTCGTCCCTCGTCGCGGGCGGCAAGATGCGGGGAGACCGCACGCGCGAGCATGTACGGCGGCGGGACACGTTTCACGTGAAACGTGGACGCGTGTTCAAGGGTCGCGACGTCGGAGGCCTCGTGAGCCTGAACGCCGCTCTCGACGGGCTTCAGCGCGGCGACCTTCGGCTCGGGGATGCCGGCCTCGACGAGCGCGCGGGCCCAGGCGCGGGCGATCGCGGACGTCGCGTGCGTCTTGCCGATGCCGGTGCCCGTGCCGGTCACGACGAGCAGCGACGCGCTCACGTCCCGTGATCCTTCGCCACGTCGTGCCGGTCGACGGCATACGCGGCGGCGAACGCCTCGATGGCGCGGTCGATGTCGGCCGGGCCGTGCTGCGCCGTCACGGTGAGTCGGATGCGCGCGGAGCCGGAGGGCACCGTCGGCGGGCGGATCGCCTGCACGTGGACTTGCGCGTTGCGCATGCGCTCCGCCCAGCGAAGAGCTCGCACCGGGCTGCCGAGCACGACGGGGACGACATGCCCGTCGCCGAGAAGGCGCGGCGTCGCGGACGTTCCCACCGAGGTCCGCGCGCCCGCGGCGACGAGCCCGGCACGCAGCCGCGCCGACAGCTCGCGGACACGGAGCGCGAGCTCGGGGTGCTCGATCACGTGCTGCAGCGACCGCACCGCGGCGGCGGCGGACACCGGCGCGAGCCCGGTCGAGAACACGAACGAGCGCGCCCGGTTCCAGAGCCAATCCCGGAGCACGGTCTTGCCTGCGACGAATGCGCCCTGCCCGCCGAAGGCCTTTCCCAGCGTTCCGACGAGCACGTCCGGCGTGATCCCCGACTCGGCGCAGCGACCGCGGCCGCCGGGTCCGAGCACGCCGAGGGCGTGGGCCTCGTCGACGTAGAGCCCGGCACCGTGACCGGTGCAGAGCGTCCGCAGTGCGCCGAGGTCGGGGCCGTCGGCGTCCATGCTGTAGTAGCTCTCCACCACGACCCAGGCGCGCACCTCCGCCCGGTCGGCGAGCGCCTGCGCGATCGCATCGAGGTCGCCGTGCGGGACCACGACGACCCGCGCGCGCGACAAGCGCGCACCGTCGATGAGGGACGCGTGGTTGAGCGCGTCGCTGACGATGAGGTCGCCGGGGGCGGCGAGCGCGGCGAGGCTGCCGACGTTCGCGGCATAGCCGCTCGAGAACACGAGCGCGTCCTCCACGCCGAGCCATCGCGCGAACGCACGCTCGAGGCGGCCGTGCTCGTCGCGCTCTCCGGCGATGAGGCGCGAGGCACCCGAGCCCGACGGTGCCGGCGGCGCGAGCTCGGCCGCGAGCCCGAGGTAGTCGTTCGAGCAGAAGGAGAGCTCACCCGGGCGCGCGGGCGCGGGCGGATACCGCCTCAGGCCGTGCTTCTCGAGCTCGTCGAGCTGCTGCGCGAGGTGAGCGAAGAGATCCGAAGCCATCCGTTTCACGTGAAACATCCGCCCTGGCCCGACCTACGCAAACCTTCAGCCATCGAGGGCGGGCGTTGCTTAGCACTTCAGTGCGCGAGCGACACGGCGTGCGAACGGCTGCGCTCCGGACGCTCAGGCTTCGTCGAGCGCATCGTCGATGCGAACGAGCACACGGCGGAGCATGTCGCGGGTCTTGCGCTCGACGGCGATCCGTCGCGCGCGCTCTTGCTCGAGCTCGTGGGCGAGCGCGATGGCGGCGAGGAGCACGGCCTGCTGCGGCGCGACCTTGCCTCGGGGCGTGAGCTCCGCGACCTTCGCGCTCACGGCGTCCGCGAGGCGCTGCAGCTCTTCGGCGTCCGCCGAGCTCACTACCTTGTAGCTCTGGCCACCGATCGTGAGCTGCACCGGGCGCGTATCCATGGGCCGCGGAAGGTAACACAGCCGTCAACGTCGGCCAGTCCGCCGGGGCGTCGCGCGCCTCCACACGACGGTCAGTGCGTGAGCGCTCCGTACGCGAGCACGAACGGCAGCGCGAGGTACTCGAGGTCGAGCTGCACGCCCAGGATCGCGTCGGCCTGCTTGCCGTCGCCGAAGCCGTAGCGGCCCTGCACGAAGAGCCCTGCGCCGACGGCGTACGACGAGTGGAAGTTGTAGCTCCGCGAGCCCCAGAAGATCGTCCCCGAGACGCCGGGCTCCCAGCCGAAGCGGCTCGTTCGCGCGAACGCGCCACCCGAGAACACGAACGCCGTCGAAGACGCCGGGACGAGCCACGCCACGCCGCCGCCACCCTCGAACGTGTCGAATGCCGCCGTGACGACGTCGACGTACGGACCGAACGCCATGTCGCGCGGGCCGTTGCGGAGGAAGAGGACGTCGAGACGACCGCCCAGGTGATACGCGAGGCGCGGCGCGTTCTCGGCGCGCAGATCCGTCAGCGCGGCGCCGGTCGTGATGCCCGAGGTGATCTGCGGGCGAGCGTCGGCGGTCGCGCTCGCGCTCGCGATCGAGAGCGCGACGCCGGCGGCCATGCCCAGGCGTCCGATCACCGAGAGGAGCCCCGCTCGCGCCCGCGTCATCGCCGACCGTTGTCGCACAAAAGCAAAGACGCCGTCACCTCGCGGCGACGGCGTCTCTCGCGCGAGGCGCGACTACAGGCGATGCGTCAGGGCGTGGCCGGGTCGCACGCCGGGCGCGTGTGCACGCAGGACTCGCACTTCACGAACTCGTCCTGGCCCGTGAAGCACGGAACCGTGTTCGCGGCAGCCGCCTGGGTGGCGGGCTTCGAGCAGTTCGGCTGGACCATCGACGTGTCGTCGTTGCCCGTCGAGAAGTCGACGAGGCAGCCGTTGCAGACCTGCATCGGGAGCTGGAACTCACCGCTCTCGACGTCCTCGCCGCCGAGCGTCTGTCCGAACGCCTTGATGTTCATGATGACCGTCTTCGAGACCTTACGGTTCGGCAGCGACGGCAAGATGAGGTCGCGCGTGGGCGCATCGAGGCCGACGATGCCCATGACGCCGTACTCGGCAGCTCCGTTGTTGCCGGGATCGGCGAAGCCGGTCGACGGCGACGTGAACTCGCGGATGAGCGAGCCGTCCGCCTCCGTCACGCGCACGACGGCGCCGGTCACGTGGACACGGTTGCTCTCCGCGCGGTTGTTGTTCGGGTCCGTGCGCGGGATCAGCTGGTTGCCGACGAGCAGCACCGCGAAGTAGCTGTCCGCGATCCCGACATCGAGTCGAGCCTGGAACAGCTCCGGCTGCGTCGCGTCGTTCGTATACGTACAGATGCCGTTCACGCGGTTCTGTGACGGTGCGAGAGCGCCCCTGATGAAAATGGTTTGGTCGTTCGTGGCGCACGCCGGGACGACCGCGCTCACGGCCAGACCGACGACGAACACCGAAACGACGTGACCCCAGATCCGCTTCATGGACCCATCCTCCGCAAGTGAAAGCGCACGCAGCAGGGAAAGAGAAGACCTCACTCCTCTACTGACGGCCGTGAGGGAAGCGTATCGGGTGATCCGCGAGACCGCCAAATTCTGACGACGATGGCGCGAGGACGGGAGGGACCCTCAGCCGATCACGGCGCGCCGAAGAGCCTCGATTTCCAGTCGCTCCACGGCACCGGCGCCCGCTCCTGTGACGACCGGCAACTTCAGTGTCGTCGAAGCTCTCTTCTTGTCCGACAGGACGAACGGCCACGCGGCGCTCAGCTGCGCGGTCGTCGCTTCGGTCGGGAGATCGAGGCGCTCGAAGATCGCCTTCGCGCGCGACGAGGTCCCCGCCGGCGTGAGGCCGAGGCGCTCCGTCGCCGCGAGCTCGATCACGGTTCCCACGGCGACCGCCTCTCCATGAAGGAGGGTCGCGTAACCGGCATGCGCCTCGAGTGCGTGCCCGACCGTGTGCCCGAGGTTGAGGAGCGCGCGCGCGCCGGTCTCGCGCTCGTCGTCGCGGACGACGCGGATCTTCGCCTCGATGGCCGCGCGAACGACGGGACGGATGGCGGCGCGATCGCCAGCGCGGATCGCGTCGGCGTCACGCTCGAGGAGCGCGAGCAGCGCAGTGTCGCGGACCAGCGCGATCTTGACGACCTCGGCGAGACCGGCGGCGCGCTGCCGAGCGGGCAGGGTGGTGAGGTGCTCGAAATCGACGAGCACGCGGCTCGGCTGGAAGAACGCGCCGATCAGGTTCTTGCCGGCGGCGTGATCGAAGGCCGTCTTGCCGCCGACGGAGGAGTCGACCATGGCGAGCAAACTAGTTGCAATCTGCACGCATCGAACGCCGCGCAGCAGCGTGGAGGCCGCGAATCCCGCGAGATCGCCCACGACGCCGCCGCCGAATGCGAGCACCACCGCGTCGCGATCGACGCCGCCCGCGAGCGCCTCGTCCCAGATCCGCGAGACGGTCGCGAGCGTCTTGCTCTGCTCGCCGGGCGCGATGGCGATCACGCGCGGAGGCGACGGCGTCTTCAGCCCGCGCAGCGCAGCCTCGAGCCATGCGCCACGCGCGGCCTGCACGTTCGTGTCGGTGACGACCAGGAGGGAAGAGGGCGCGAGCTCCTCGACTGCCGCCGTGAGACGCGACGGGTCGCCGTCGGCGAGCTCCACGTCGTAGGTGCGCATGCCGAGCGGCATCGCGAGCGTATCGAGGCTCGCTGCGGCGAGCACGCGCTCGGCGATCTCGTCGGGCGTCCTTCCCTCGGTCGACACCCTCACGTGGCACTCGCCGTAGACGTCGCGGCGCAGCGCGAGGAGGTCTTGCGCGCGCTGGAGCGGCGATGCAGTGAGCAGGTTCGGCCGGCCCGGAAGCGACGGAACGCGTGCGACGATGGTCTCCGCCGACGCGGTGAGCGTCACCACCGTGGCGCGCTCGAGCGCCTTGTGACGGACGCTCTGGATCGTGACCGTGCCTCCGCCGAAGCCGATCACGCGCGGCGACGGGTCGTCGAGCATCGGCAGGACGAGGCTCGTTTCGCGCTCGCGGAAGCGTCCTTCTCCTTCTTTGGCGAAGAGCTCGCCGACCGGCATCCCTGCGGCCTCCGCGAGCAGCGCGTCGGTGTCGACGAACGGGATGCCGAGCCGCGCGGCGACGAGCGGGCCGACCGTGCTCTTGCCGGTCGCCATGAAGCCGCTCAGGACAATGGGCCTCATGCGAGGGCCTCCCAGGTACGGCTGCGTTCAGCGGCCGCACTCCGCGCGAGCTCGTCGTTCTCGCCTGCTGTCATCGAACGAAGACGCGACATGCGGCAGGTTATGTTGCCACAACAGGTCCATGAGGCTCGTGGAGAAAGACGGCGCCGTACGCTTCGAGGTGCACGCGAAGCCACGGGCGAAGAAGAGCAAGATCGTCGGCGAGCGCGGCGATGCCCTCGAGATCGCCCTCGCGGCACCGCCCGTCGACGGCGCGGCCAACGAGGAGCTGATTCGCTACGTATCGACGGTGCTCGCGGTGCCGAAGCGGGACGTCGAGCTCGTCCGGGGTGACACGTCGCGCGAAAAGCTCCTCGCCGTTCGGGGGCTCCCGGTCGCCGAGGTCGAAGCGCGCCTGCGCGCGGCCGTGGTACCCTCGGGGCGCGAATGAGCGGCCTTGCCTTCCACAAATACGAAGGCCTCGGCAACGACTTCGTCCTCGTCGAAGCCGAACGCGAGGACGCGGTTTCATCCGAGCTCGCGAGCGAGTTGTGCGATCGACGCCTCGGCGTCGGCGGCGACGGCGTGCTCGTCCTCTTGCCTGCGACCTCGTCCGGAGCGCAAGCGCGCATGAAGGTCATCAACGCGGACGGCTCCGTCCCGGAGATGTGCGGCAACGGGCTTCGCTGCGCGGTCCTCCACCTCGCGCGATCGCGGAAGCTCGGCTCCGGCGAGATCACGTTCGACACCGGCGCGGGCCTGCGGAAGAGCGTCCTCGACGATCGCGGCGCGAGCGCGTTCGTGACCGTCGACATGGGCGTGATCTCCGTCGGCGAAGAGCTCCGCCTCGATCTCGACGGTGACGTATGGGAGCTCTCCCTCGCCGACGCCGGCAATCCTCATGCGATCACGACCCGGCCGGCGCCGCGTCAGCTCATCGACGCTATCGGCCCGCGCATCGCCACGCATCCCCGGTTTCGCGCCGGCACCAACGTCGAGTTCGCGACGTTCGCCGCACGCAGCGTCGAGCTCGTCGTGTGGGAACGCGGCGTGGGCGTCACGCAGGCATGCGGGACCGGCGCCTGCGCGACGGTCGCGGTCGGCGTCGCCAAGGGCCTCCTCCCGCGGAACGAGGAGGTGAAGGTCGACCTCCCCGGCGGCTCGCTCTTCATCACCATCGAACAGGACGGTCGCGCGATCATGCGCGGCCCCGCGCGTCATGTCTTCTCGGGCACCGTGTCGTCCGGGCTCGCGACGGAGGGCCGCGCACGATGAGCTCGAGAGAAGGGCCGCTCCGCGTCCTCACCATCGCCGAGGACGCGGACCTCGCGCAGGCGATCGCTCACGTCGTCCAGGAGGAGGGCGACGTCTCCGAGCACGTCGCCTCGATCGACGCGGCGGTCGCGAGCGCATCGCAAGCCCCCGTGGACGTCGCGTTCATCGAGCTCGCCGCGGACGGCGGTGCCGCGCTCGCGCTCTGCCATCATCTCCCGAGCTTGTGCCCGGGGGTCGTCGTGCACGCGCTCGTCGCGCCGCGCGAGCTCGAGCGCGGCGCCGAGGCGCTCTCGCTCGGCGCCGCTGGCGTGATCGTGTGTCCGCCCACCGGCGATGCCCTCGCACGCGTGCTCGCCGACGTGAAGGCCGAGGCGCGGCGCGGCAAGCAGGTGAACCTCCTCGAGGAGAAGCTCACGCGCGAGCGGAAGAAGCTCGAGACCTACGATCGGCTCGTGCGGTTCGCGCGAGGCGCGGCGCAGTCCGATGCGGTGCGCGCGATCGTCGACGGCGTCTCGCAGATCAGCGGTGCGCGCGGCGTCGCGCTCTATGCGACGTTCGGCGACTCCGAGAGCGAACGCGTGCGGCTCGCGGCCGTCGGCACCGCGCTCGATCTTCCGGCCACGTCGCAGCCCGCCGATCTGTCGCGGCTCGTGCAGGCACGCCATGCGCGCGTCGTTCCGCTCGTGACCGGAGCCGGGGAGCTCGGGATCCTCGTCCTCGAGCACGCGCCGAGCTCGGCGGAGGCCGACATCGCGAGCGTCGCCGATCTCGCCGCGGCGATGCTCTCGCTCGTCGACCGGCACGATCAAGTCGACGAGAGCGTCCGCGTGTTCCCGCCGCGTCACTTCCGCACGGTCGCGGATCGCATGCTCACGCTCGCGTCCCGCCACGACCGCCGCGCAAGCGTCCTCGCCATCACGCTTCCCGGACCCGATCGACCGCAGCGCCGCGAAGAAGCGACGCTCGAGATCGCCGACATCGTCCGCAACACCGACGCGCTCTGCGGCACCGAGAACGGCGACCTCCTCGTCTTCCTTCCCGAGACCGCCGGCATTGGCGCCCATTCATGTCGTCGCCGCATCCTGGC
>JAQBQJ010000049.1 GCA_028287065.1 Labilithrix sp.
TGGCGGCCACGAAATCCCGCTCCGCGCGCGTGCGAAGCGGCACGTCGACGAGGAGCACGGAGCCGAGGCGCTCGCGCGCGATGTCGCCGGCGCTCATCTTCGTGACGAGCTCGGTCGCGAGCGCGAGCGTGCGGGCGCGATCGGCGAGGCCCGCCGCATCGAGCTCCTTCTCGAATGCCTTCACGAGGCGCGCGAGGTCGGCGTCGGCGAGCAACGTGTGCGCGTCGTCGTTCCCTCCGCTCGCGAGCCGGAGCTCCGCGACGGTGCGCGCGAGCGCGCGCGGCAGGCCCGGGAGGTCGCCGATGGGGGCGAACCGGCCGAGCTTGCTCTTCGCGCTGCCGCGGTGGTGATCGTGGACGACGCGCGCGCAGACGGCTTCGAGGGCGAGACCTCCCACCGGCACGAGGCCGCGCGCGGCGAGCTCGCGCCGTGCGATGCCGACGGCGAGCACGCCGAGCGTGGTCCGTTGCCAGCCGAACGAGGCGTTTCGTCCGGAGGTCTCGAGCGCGCGCCGTGCGACCTCGGCCGCAGCCTCGATCGAGGCGCCGAGGATCGTGACGTGGCCCTCCGTACCGGCGTCCCGCGCCTGCAGCCAGGCCGCCGCGCCGGCGAGGCGCGTCTCGGCACACGGGCTGACCAGGATCGTGGCGCTCATCCGAGTGTCCACATACACACTCCGCCGGGCGTTCGCTACGCTGGCTCGGTGCCGGAATTCACTCGCTGCGACGAACCGTGTCGCAGCCTGTGAACAACGCTGTGCACAACCCGTGGAGAAGAAATCAGCGCGCGATGTGAGCCTCGAGAATGTCTCGCGGCGCGCGCGTGTCGAGGCCGACGAAGGCCGCTTCGAGCGCAGCGAAGGCCGAGAAATCCACGGGATCGTCGATCGTGGCGCCGGCCGCGACGGCGCCGGGAGCGCGCACCAACATCGACACCGTTCGATCGTAGAGGTGAGGCGAGCCGTGGCTCGCGCCCTTGCCGATCACGATCTCGCCGTCGAAGACGGAGCCCACGCGCGGCACCATGTAGTAGTCGCCCGCGCCCACGACGGGCGCCCACGCGCGGCACACCAGCGTGAGGATCGGCTCGCCGGCCCGCGCACGTGCGGGGATCCCCTTCGCCGTCGCGAGCACGTCCGGGCAGCGCTGCGCGAGCTCGCGCGTATCGATGAGCTGCTCGATCCCGTCCTGGTGCTTCGCGAACGTCGCCCGGATCGCCTTGTCGAGGACCGCCCGCCGTTCGGTGGGCAGAGCCCGCGCGCCGGGCGTCACGAAGACGTAAGGATCGGCGATGCCCGAGATCCAGTGGCCTTCACCGAGCGCGGCCTTCGCGGACGCGACGAGCTCCTTCTGGAGCGCGTCGGGCTCGAGCCGCGTGCCGGCCGCACACGGGCGGCCGTACGGATCAGGAGGAGGCGACGCGTTCTGCGCCGACGGACAGCTCACGCCCGCACGCGCCGGCGGGATCTCGGGCATCGAAAGGTTGCCGTGATCCGCGGCCACCAGCACCGACACCGGGCCGTACTTCCGGTCGAGCGTGTCGAGCAGGCCTGCGAGCTTCGCATCGAGCTTTCGCACCTGATCCCAGGCCTCCCACGAGTCCGGGCCGAAGACGTGCCCGATGACGTCGGACGCCGACATGCTCAACAAGAGGAGAGTCGGCTTCGACGGGTCGTACTCGGCCTCGACCGCGGCGAGACCGAGCGCGAGGATCATCTCGTCGCTCGCAGGCAGCGCGCGGAACGATGCACCCGTGCGGGCGACATGCGGGAACGTGATGCCGAGACCGTCGAGATCGCCCTCGCCGGGCTGATCGTCGGGACCCGCCGCGTGCTCCGCCACCCATGCGCGATCGCCGAGCTCCCACGGCTTCTGCCGTGCCGCGGCGACCGCACGCGTGTCGCCGATCGACGTCGCCCATCGCGGATAGCTCTGCGCGAACGCCGTCGACGTGACGAACGAGTCGAGCGCCGCATCGAACCACATGACGTGCGTCGGGTGCTTTCCGGCCGGAAGGATCGCGCCACGGTCCTTCACCGAGACGCTGACCACGAGCGCATCCGGATGTGCCGCGCGGAGCCGATCGGCGACCGTATCGGCGCGAAGACGTGCTGCCGACGAGCCCGGCGTCGGACGAACGCCCGTCGCGGTCACGGCGCGCACGCTGTCGTCGCGGAGGATCGTGACCTTTCCGCCGTTGCCGTCGGGGAGCTCGTTCGCCACGATTCCAGACTCCGCAGGCACCTTCCCGGTATGCAGCGCGGCATGCCCCGGCGCCGTGTCGGTGACGCCGTACGGGTACCTCATGTTCTTCACCCACGTCCCCTCGCGAACGAGACGCGCGAAGCCGCCGTCCTTCGGCAGCTCGGGCCAGCGCGAAGCAGCGACCCACGCAGAGAGCTGATCGACGACGATCGCCACGGCGAACGGCGCGCGTCGCGGCGCCTGAGACACGGTCGCCGTTGCTGGCTTCGTGCTCGGGGCGGGCGTGCTCCGCCCGCACGCGATCGACGAGAGCGCTGCCGTGAGAGAGAGGAACGCGAAAGCTGCGGCCGCGGACTCGTACCTGCGGAGCGCCATGTCGAAGACGTTTCCACGGGCCTCGCGCAGCGCCAAGCGCGCTCTCGCCGCGTTCGCGAACCGTCACGCGCTCGCTGCACGACGGTCATCGTGGCAGGTGCTAGAGCTCGAACATGCGCGCACCGCTGGGCTCGACGTTCCAGCCCGATGTCTCGGTTCGGTGACGTGAGTGGCCGCACGGACTGAAGAGTTCACGCGCTCGCCGCAGTGCCCACCCC
Organism: Labilithrix sp.; assembly: GCA_028287065.1. Lineage (GTDB taxonomy): Bacteria > Myxococcota_A > Polyangia > Polyangiales > Polyangiaceae > Labilithrix. Next base: position 2,798 of record JAQBQJ010000049.1, read on the forward strand.
GAAACGTCGCGTCGATGCGTCACGATGGGCGCATGGATTCACTGCTCGTCGAGGTCCTGGCCGAGACACGGCGCGTGCTCGAAGACCTCCCGGACATGCCGCGGACGCGTCGTCTCCGCGTCC
>JAQBQJ010000078.1 GCA_028287065.1 Labilithrix sp.
AGGAAATCGCGATCGCTCGCGCGCAGACCGAAGAGAACGTGAAGACCGAGATCGAGTCGATCTTCGTCAGCAACTGATCTTCGCGTCGAAAGCGACAAACGCGACGACGCGCGCCGGCACACGCCGAGCGCGCGTTTCGCATTTTGTCTTTCTCGCTCCCCTCTCCTGCTTCAGGAAAGAGGCCGGGCGTGAGGTCAGTCGAGCAGACCGAAGTCCCACGTCTCGTCGGGCTCGCGCAGGCCGGCGACCGCGTGCTCGACGCGCCGGAGCAGCTCGGATTGCGCCGACAGCATCGCAGGACGAACGCCCACGGAGATGCGCCCCGGCCAGTGCCAGACACGCGCGGCGGTCACGCCTTCCACGCCATAGACGAGCTCGAGCGTGCGCCGGATGCGCGGAGGAAGCGCCGCAACTGGCGCGGGAGGAGCAGGGGGCGCAGGCGCGATGGCGTCGTTCATGGGGAGGTTCGATCACCCTAACCCGGCACGTGTAATGTTCAAGCTTCGGCGCGCTCGAGCCCGGTCGTTCTGTAGGAGCGTCGCGGCGACGCGGTCACGATGGCGGCTACTTCGCGCCGATCGCCGAGAGCACCTGGGCCGTGACCTCGTCGAGGCGCAACGCGCGGTCTGCCGCGTGATCCTGGATGAATTTCGAGCTCCGCGGAGGATCGACGGGGACGAGGTCCGGTCCCATCGGTCCGACGACGTCGCCCCCGAGCACGAAGCGCACGTCGTTTCCGTCGCGCGTCTCACGGTCGTAGTACTCCTGCACGCGGATCGCTCTTGCGGCCGTCTTTCCCGACCGCCAGGACGTCAGCGCGCATCGGGGAGTGTCGAACGCGGTGACCGTTCCGTCGTCGGCGACGAGATCGGTGCGCCACGCGCTCGTCGGATCGATGCGCATGCCGCAGTGCTTGCAGCGCGCTTCCTTCTTCGTGCACGCCGTCGTCGTCGCGAGCGCGAGCGCGACCGCGGAGCACGCCAGGCCGACCAGGAATTCGCGACGCTTCATCGATTCGATCCTCGGGTCAGTGGAAGAGCGAGGCGCCGCCGCTCACGAGCGCGAAGCGAGCGATCGGCGCGATCGCGATGAGCAGCGCGAGCGCCCAGGCGAGCGCGCCGCGGCGGAGGACTACCCGCGCGAACGGCGCGAGAGCCTCGCGTGCCGCGCCGCCGCGAGCGAGCACGGCGCTCACGCCGGCGCCGACGCTCCACGTCGTGGCGAGGAAGAGCGCGCCGTAGAGCGGATAGCCGATCGCGAGCACGTCGCTGCGCAGCAGGCAGAACGGACAGACATGATGCGGCACCTCGAACGCGTGCGGCGCCACCTCGAGGACCGACGCCGCGATCGCGGCGGGCAACGACACGAGCGTGACGACGCCGGCCAGCGTGATGCGCGCCTTCGTCGGCGAGCGCGCGGCGAGCAATGCCACCGCGATCGAAAGCGCCGTGCCGATCGCGGCGAGCACCGTCGCGAGCACGCGCGGCCCGCTCGCGAAACCTTCGCCGCTCGCCGCGATGGGATCGAGCTGCACCGAGCAGCACGATGCGACGACCGTGAGGTCGAGCTTGCCCAGGAACTCGGTCGCGAAGGCGAGGTCCATCAGCGACAGCGGGAACATCGCGAGCGTCATCACGGCGAGCGGACGCGCGAGGTCGAGCGCGCGCACGCGGGCGTCGAACGCATACACCTGCGCGAGCACGCCTGCGCACAGCGCCACGCCGCCCGTGACGGCGAGCGAGCGGAAGCCCCACTCGTTCGCGCCGAAGACGCCGTAGGCGCACATCGCCCCGCGGACGCCCCGGCTCATGCGATCCGCGCCGAGCGCCGACAGGACCAGCGCGAGGACCTGGACGACCGCCGCGATCCGCACGAACGTCGCTCCGAGCTCGATCTGCTTCTCGAGCGCGAGCTGCCCCTCGGTGGCGCGCTGCAGATCGAAATGGCGGAGGACCTTCTGGGCCGTCATCGCGCCGCGCGCGAAGAGCAGGCACGCGACGAGCCCGGCGACGAGACGAAGCAGCACCCAGGGCTCGAGCAGGTTCATGCGGCCCTACGACTCTAGCGCGCTCCAGGCGTGGTGGGTCTTGTCGAGCCTGCCGGCGACGAGATCCAGGATCCGCGACACGCCCGCGCTCTGCGCGAGGCGAGGATCGTGCGTCGCGACGAGCACCGCGCGATCGTCGTCGAGCACGGTGGCGAGCTCGTTGGCGATCGAGGTCGCGCGCGCGTCGTCGAGATGGGCCGTGGGCTCGTCGAGCACGAGCAGCGGCGGGTCGTTGATGAGCGCACGGGCGAGCGCCACGCGCTGCCGTTCGCCGCCGGAGAGGCTCTTCGCGTCGACGCCCGCCACCGAACCCAGCCCGAAGCGCTCCAGGAGGGCGGTGGCGCGCGTTTCGTCCTGCGGGCGGACGCCGTCCGGCACGCGCGGCAGGAGGACGTTCTCGCGCGACGTGAGGCCGTCGACGAGCTGCAGGTCCTGGAACACGAAGCCGACCTTCCGGCGCCGCACCTCGGCGCGATGCGCTTCGCGGAGGCGCGACGTCGGCTCACCGTCGAGGTGCACCTCGCCGCTCGACGGCGAGAGCATCGCGCCGACGATCGCGAGCAGCGTCGTCTTGCCGCTTCCGCTCGGGCCGCGAACGACGACCAGCTCGCGGCGAGCGAGATCGAACGAGACGTCGTCGAGGACCGTGCGTCGCTCGCGGCCGTCCCAGATCCGCTTCACGACGTTGCGAACGCTCGCCGCCGGCGTGCCCCCGCCCCGATGCTCGTCGTCCGGCATGTCGACCGCGATTGTGCGCGTCCTGGGTCGATGTGCCAAGCTGGGCCAGCAATGGCCCTGAAATCGCGCGATCTGTCGCGATCGGGTGTGCCTCGGTCTCGAAAATCGCCTGGATTCAGGGGATGGCATCAGCGATGCTTCCGTAGGTTCGTTGCCATGAGCTCTCTGCGGAAAATCCTGCTCGTCACCCTGGGCGCCATCGCGCTCCAGGGTCTGCAGGCGTGCTCTACCGAGACGGAGCTCAACCCGCAGCCGCTGCCTCCCCAGGGCGGCGAGCCGACGCGTTCGCCCAGCGGCGCCGGCGACGACGAGAAGGCCTCCGATCCCGACAATTCGGCTGGCGGTAGCAGCGGCGGCACGAGCGGAACGCCCCCCTCGCCCGGCGCGCCCGACGCGGGTCCGGAGGGCGGCGACGCATCCGACGGCGGGACGGAGTAATGCGCCTCCGTCATGTCGCGGCGCTCGCGACGCTCGCCGCCGTGGGCGCGTTCGCTGCTTGCACGCTGAATCCGCAGCCGTTGCCGCCGGGTGGCGGCGACAACGAGGCGACGTTCTCGGACGCCGGTAAGTCGCCCGACGCCGGGAGCCTCGGTGAGAACCCCATGCCGCCCCCGAACCTCGCCGATGCCGGCGTGGGCGCGGCGGACGGCGAAGGCGGCGCGGACGGCGGCGACGAGGCCGGCGACGGCGGCTCGGACGCGGAAGCCGGTGCCGACGGCGGCTGAGAGGCGCGCTGAAAGCGCGTCGAGAGCGCTCTAGCTCAGCGCTTCGTGCTCGACGGCGTCTGCACGTATTCCTCGATGACCGTCGCGGTGAAGTCCGCGAGCAGGCCGTCGGTCACGCGGAGACGGCGCGAGAGGTCGCGCGCGATGTTCAGCACGATCAGCGTGTAGGACTTCAGGTCGTGGCGATAGAGCGCGTCCATCTCCTCGGTGGAGATCTTGAGCAGGCGCGCGGGTCCGAGCGTGCGGACCGTCGCCGAGCGCGGCTGCATGTCGATGATCGACATCTCGCCGAAGCAGTCGTTCGGGCCGAGGATGGCCACGCGCGTCTCGCGGCCGCGCCGGCTCTTCTTCAGCACTTCGATCTCGCCGTCGAGGACGACGTACATCTCGCGCGCCGGATCCCCCTCGCGGAACACGGTGTCGCCGGGCAGCAGGCTGCGGACTTCGAGCGTGGACACGAGGTGCTCGAGGAATTCGTCCGAGAGCGCACCGAACAGGCCGACGTCGCGGAGCTGCGCGTTCGTGACCGGTGGCTCGGAACGACGCTGCTGGTTCGGAGACGGAGGCTTCACCGACGACATCACCAAGTCATCGCGCGATAAGCGAGCCATGTAAAGCGGTCAGGACAAAGCGGGTCATTGACAAACGCCGTGCTCGACGCCCCCAACGATGACCTTGGTGCCGAACCCCGTGCACGTGGCCGCCGCGCCGCAGTCGCTCGTTCCGACGCGGCACCATTTGCGG
>JAQBQJ010000149.1 GCA_028287065.1 Labilithrix sp.
AATCAAGGTGAAGAGACCGGTCTTTCCCGGTGGAACGAAGAGGCTTCGCTGCACGTAGTCGGGCGACCAAAATTTCCACGCGAATTCGTATTCCCGTTTGTTGAACAGCGCGTTCAACGCATCGATGACGAGCTTGATGTTCTTCTCTTCCTGTGCGGACGGCATGCTTGTTCTCCTATCGATCGTTCTGTCGTTCTGAGACGCCGTCGCGAAGCGCCCCAGCGGCGCCTGGAACAAGCGAGTGCTCCGTCACGCAGAGGCCGTGCCAGCGTGCGCGTCATCCGCGAGAGTGCGCGGCGCACACGCGGACGCGTAGCTGGTGGTCGGCATGGTTCGACGCGCGAGATCGTCTTTTGACTCGCGTGTTGGCCCGTTGACACCTCCCGGCGAACGAGGCCGCCAGCAGACATGGTCCAGCGAATCTCGCGCCGTCGCCTCTGTGCGGGGATCCAAGCGCTGCGGTCCACGGGCTCTGTGGCTCGCGTGATCTTGGTTGAGTTCTTGCGAGCGTCGGCGAAACAGACGATCCCACCGGGCGGGCAAGAACCGAGGCGAGGCCATGCTCGGAATGCCGATGGCGAGCAGGGGGCTGATCGTCACGCTGCCGCTAACGGGATACGGCGTTGGACTTCTGATGGTCGTGCCGCTTGGCGATCTGCTCGAAAATCGAAGGCTCGTTGTCCTGCTCGTTGCACTCGAGTCGACATGCCTGCTCTTGCTCGGGGCAGCCTCTCACTCTCGCCCCGTCACGTTCCTCTCGCTCGCATTCTTGGTTGGCCTAACGGCGTCGGCGGTGCAGGTGATCATGCCCTACGCCAGTCAGGTCACGGGCGAGCAGATGCGAGGGAGGGCTCGTGGCCGCCTCGTCAGCGGTGTCATGTTCGGAATCATGCTCGCGCGACCGTTGGCGAGTTTCGTGGCCGGCCGTGCATCGTGGCGTGCGATCTACTTCTTGGCGGGCGGGCTCATGGCATCGCTGGCCATCGCGCTTGCCGTGACGATTCCGTCGCGAAGACCTGCCGCCGGCGCCACGTATGGCGCGCTGTTGCAATCGATGGGGGAATCTTCCTCCGCACGTCGGTCTTGCGACGCCGCGCTTTCTACCACGCGACGATGTTCGGAGCGTTCAGCGTGTTCTGGACGGCGGTTCCCCGTCGGACGTAGTTGCTGATGACGAACGCGTTGTCGGGCTCGCTCTTGTAGTCGAGCGAAAGACCAACATCCTCGAGGGCATCGCCTCCCTTCTCTGCGAATCGTCGCTCCCTCCATATCAGGTGATCCGCGACCTGGACGGCTCCGTCGCGTCGACTTCTCGGACCACGATCTCCGGGAAGTACATCGGAAGGCCCGGCAAGTTCTCGAGGAGCTTGAGGCGAACGACCCTCGCTTTACGTGATGCTGCTCAGCATGGCTAGGAGGGATTGAGCTTCTTCGCCACCTCAGTGTGGTCGCCGTGCACGCGGAGCGACTCTCCATCCTCCAGTTTGACGAGGGTCACGTGGTCGACGTCGGCGGGGTCGGGGCGCAGCGAGAGCACATACGCCGGGTTGATGTACACAGGAGTACCGGTGACGCTGTCTACGAGCGGGACGATCATGTTGGACCCCTTCCTTGGTGGCTCTACGCGGACCGCTACCCTCGAGAGAGAGCCGTCAGCGCTGTGGACGTGTGTGCAAGTGACGCGCCCCCCTGACAAGCAGAGTCTCGCCGATGGGATGGATGGAATGGCGGTGGGGTCGATTGCCATGTTGTTTGCTCGAAACGAGCGCCTACGAAAGGAGCATGGCCATCACGCTGAATCTCCAAGCTCTCGAGCAGGCCAAGAGACTCATCCGCGAAGGTCGGTATGTCGTGGACGAGCGCGACGCGTGGAGCGAGCACCAGCCTTCGGCGGAGCGCGAGAACGACTATCTCCTCGAGCAGGGCTGGGAGGACTACGGCAAATGGTATCTCGGCATTGATCGAGCCGAGCACACTGAGGTGAAGGCGAAGTACAAGTTTCCCTACGGCGACGTCGCCATGGTTCACCGCTGCGGTTTGCTCTCGGCGGAGAGTCGTGCGGGGCAGTACAAGTACGCGGACATCGAGAAGGCCGCGCACGAGCTGCACGACATGATCGACGCAGGGAGGCGGGAGCGAGCGTCGCGGTAGTGGACCTTCGCGCTCGTCTTTGGCTGGCTCCCTCCGAGCCGCGCGGGCTTCCGCGATCCGAGCTCGACGCACTACCCGAGGGCCCGGACGAGCTTCTTGTTCACGAACTCGTGGATGCCCAGCTCACCGCACTCCCGACCGTAGCCGGACTTTTTGATCCCGCCGAACGGCATGTCGTCATAGATCCACGCCGGGTGGTTGATGAAGACCATGCCGGCCTCGATCTCCTCCGCGACGCGTCGCCCGCGCGCGAGGTCGCGTGTGTAGACCGAGCCGCCGAGCCCGTACTTGGTGTCGTTGGCGACCTCGATCGCTCTGGCTTCGTCACGGACGGTGATCACCGCCGCGACCGGGCCGAAGAGCTCCTCGTCGTAGGCGGGCATTCCCGGCTTCACGTCCGTCAGGATCGTCGGCTCGAAGAACGCTCCGTTCGGGTCGGGGCGTTTCCCGCCCAGAATGACCTTCGCTCCCGCAGCGACGGAGCGCTTCACCTGATCCTCGAGGAGGGCCGCTGCTCTCGCAGTGGATAGCGGCGCGACTTCCGTCGAGTCATCGAGCGGATCGCCCATCTTCAGCGAGGCCATCTTCGCTTTGAACTTCTCGATGAAGGTCTCGCTGACCGACTCGACCGGTATGAAGCGCTTCGAGGCGACGCACGACTGACCCATGTTGGTCATGCGCCCCCGGACCGCCCGCTCGGCGGTCAGATCCAGGTCGGCGTCTTCGAGCACCACGAACGGGTCGCTGCCCCCCAGCTCGAGGATCGTCTTCTTGACGTTCTTTCCGGCTCTCTCCCCCACCCGGGCTCCGGCGTCGTCGCTGCCCGTGAACGACACGCCTTGTACCCGATCATCATCGATGACCCTGTTCACGAGGCGAGGAGAAATGACGAGGTTCGTGAACGCCCCCTCGGGGAAGCCGGCATCGCGGAACAGCGTAGCGGCGGCCTCGGCACATTGCTGGACGGTCGACGAGTGCTTGAGGAGCACGACGTTGCCAGCCATCAGGGTCGGCGCCGCGAAGCGGATGACCTGGTAGAAGGGGTAATTCCACGGTTCGATGCCGAGGATCACGCCGAGCGGTTGGCTCAGCAGCGTGCCGTCTCCGGCCGGCGAGGGGATCGTCTTCGGCCGAAGAAACTGCTCACCATTCTCCGCGTAGTAGTCGAAGATTTGCGCGCACAGATCGACCTCATGGCGGCCCTCGACGATGCGCTTGCCCATGTCGAGCGACATCGCCCTCGCCAGCTCTTCCCGGCGCTCACGGCATAGCCGAGCCGCCTGGCGGAGCAGGGCGCCACGTTCGGGGAACGCCCGGCGGCGCCAAGACGGGAACCGCTCGTGAGCCCTCGCGATCGCGCCGTCGATCTCATCGACAGACATCTCGGTGAACGTCTTCAGCAGCTGCCCGTTGTATGGGTTGATGGACCTGAGCACGCCGCGTTGTTGTTGCGTCGTCGGCTCGGTCGGCCCAGAGATCTCCGCTGTCACCATGGGACTCTCTCCTGTGATCTGTGCCGTTTCCTGCTCGTCAGCCTCTGACAGGCGCCCTCACGGTCCGGACCGTTGTTATTCAAATCCAGGACGTCCCCGTCTCTGACCAATGACCTTCCGGTTTTGCATGCGAGTCGTGTACCGGCACCGGCGAGCACGCGGCTCCGTTCGCGCGCGCGCCCGCGAGCTGCAGGTCGTCAGTCCACACGAATGACGACCTTGCCGAAGTGCTCGGCCCTCGCGAGGTAGTCGTACGCAGCCTTGGCCTCCGCGAACGGGAAGACCTTGTCGATGATGGGCTCGATCTCGTTGGCCTCGGTCGCGCGCAGGAAGTCCTCGAACATCCGGACCGATCCGACGTAGACGCCGTGGACGCGGATGTTCTTGTACAGGATGCGAGCCGTGTCCACGGGCGCGGCCGTCCCGGCGAGGAAGCCCACCAGGCTCAGCGTCCCGCCGTGGCGGAGCGCGATCATGGACTCGTTGAGCGTGGCCCCGGCGGTCTCGACGTCGACGTCGACGCCGCGCCCGCGGGTCGCCTCGCGCACGGCCGCTCCCCACCTCGGCATGGCGCGGTAGTCGATCGTGGCCATCGCGCCCATCTTCTCGAGGCGGGCGCGCTTCTCCGCCGAGCCCGACGTCACGACGGCGTTCGCACCGGTCGCTCGTGCAAGCTGCAGCGAGAACGTGGCGACGCCGCCCGTTCCCTGCGTGAGGATGGTGTCGCCCGGCCCGAGGTTCGCCGCCTCGAAGAGCGAGTTCCACGCCGTCACACCTGCACACGGGAGCGTCGCCGCCTGCTCGAACGAGAGCGATGGGGGGAGCTTCACCCACGCGGTCTCGGAGAGCGCGACCTCCTCGGCGAGCATGCCGTCGAGCTCGCCGCCGAGCGCAGGCATGCGCTCCTCGGTGAGCTGTCCGTCGAGCCAGTACGGGAAGAAGTTCGCCGCGACGCGATCGCCGACAGCGAGCAGCCTCACCTTCGATCCGACTGCGACGACCTCGCCGGCTCCGTCGGACGTGGGAATGATCGGCTTCGTGGGAGGCACCGGGTAGGTCCCCTTGAGCATCGAGATGTCGCGGTAGTTGAGCGACACCGCGCGGACACGGACACGGACGTCGTATGGGCCGACCTCGGGCGACGGACGCTCGACGATCTTCAGCCCCTCCCTGGGAACGAGCTCGTAGGCTTTCATGATCTTGCACTCCTTCGTGGGACGCTCCTGCGATGCAAGCCTTCTGCCTCCCAACGCCGCAGGTCGAGACGACGGTCCTCGCAGCCTCTACGAGAACATGTCGAGCTACCTGGCAAAGCGGATCGAGCACACGGAGAACATCGAGGTGCTCTTGAAGGCGAGGGTCCGACGGATGCTCGGCGAAGAGTCGCTTCGAGCCGTCGAGGTCGTCATCGACGAGACCGACCGAGCCGCAGCTCAGCATCGGTTCGCTCCCA
>JAQBQJ010000157.1 GCA_028287065.1 Labilithrix sp.
CGCGCAAGTCGATCTACGCCGCCCTCGAAAAACGCATCCGCGACGAAGCGCTGTTCATCCCGCTGTGGCACGAAGACCAGGTCGCGGTGGTGAGCGACCGCGCGCGCAGCTTCGTGCCGAGCGCGGAGGGGCGTTGGCTCTCGCTGGCAAACGTCCGATGAGAGCGAGATCCGCGAAGTCCGAGAAAAGCGCGAAAGCGCGAAGACTCATTTAATCGAACCTCTTCGCGCTTCGCGTTTTTCTCAGACTTCTCGGTCTTCTCTTCTTTCACAACCCGATTTGCGCCGTCGGCGGATCCAGCTCCGGCAGGCACGCGTCCCCCAGCACATCCTGCACGACCGCGAAGCGCACGAAGACTGCGCCCGTCGACGCCGCGTTGGCGCGCCGTTCCGCGCCGTTCGTGATGCCGAGCGCGTACGTCGTCGACTTGCGCTCCGTCGCGCCGACGTCGGCGAGCGGCGCGAGCACCTCGTCGATCGCGCGCGCCGCGAGCGAGGGTGACATCCAGCCGCTCTTCGTCGCGCGGATCGGACCGCCCTTCGTCGTTGCCACGAACTCGCACAGATACTGCCCGTTCGTCGACATGCGCGCGTCGAGCATGCCCGAAGTCGGCGCGCCGCCCAGGAACACATGCGCGGGGCCGACGACGTGGAGCATCTGCCAGCCGTTCGCGGACGCCGGGCCCGGGCTCGGCATCTCGGCGGATGCGAGCTCCGCGGCGAGCGCGCGCACCTCGGCGACGAGGCGCGCCGCATCCGCGCGCGCCTCGACCTGCAGCACGTCACCCTTCGTCGTCACGAGCTCGGCGGCGGGGAGCGCGATCTCCTCCGACGAGTCCTCGCTCACGCGCTCGACGCCGATGTTCTCCGTGATCTGATCCACGCCGTGGAACCAGGCCTTCAGCCGCTCCGGACGCGGACAGCGCACGCGCATCTCCTCCGATTCACCCGTGTCATCGGTGCCCTGTGACAGGGTCGCGACGCATCCGTCGCGCGCGACCATCACGATCGTGTTCGACTCCGCGACCAGCACCTTGTCATAACGAACGCCGAGCTTCGCGGCGGTGAGCGCGGCCGTACCGACGGCGGGCGAACGTGGCGAAGCGCTCCGTGTGGCGTGGCCGCAACCCGTTGTGAGGAGGCCTGTCGCGATGAAGATGCCCAGGTACGGCTTGAACGACATCTACGGCGTGGGCTGCAAGCCACACGCCACGAGAAATCTCAATCGCTTGCCGTCACATCGGGATTCTTGGCCTTAACCCCCTCGGCGCACGCCTTGTCCTTCAACTGCGTGCACGCACGGAACACGAGCTGCGCCTCTTCGGGGCTGCCTTTGCCGGCGCGCACCTTCTTCTCGAGAAGCGAGCGGACCTTCTTGAAGTCCTTCGCGTCGGCGGCCGTTCGCGCTTTCGTGAGGTCCGGATTGACCGCGGGCACCGCGGAGGTCCCCGCCGATGTCGCCACCGCGACCGTCGTCGTTTCCGGCGGCGCCCACGCCGGCGGGGTCGTCGCGCTCGTGACCGGCGCGGGCGGAGCGACCGGCGGCTCCGGCGCCGGCGGCGGCTTGTTCGCCTTTGCGCAGCTCTTCGGAGCGAGCGCGAGCGCTGCCACCGTCAGGCCGACCAGCGCAGCGCGGACCACGTCAGCTCTTCGCCCCGGAAGGAGCCGGGCTGCGCCACGAGTCGTGATAGCCGGTGTCCTCGAGGTTCACGGCCTGCACCGTGGGCGACAGCGGCAGGTACGTGTCGACCATCACGGCGACCTCGTCGGTGCGCGTGGAGCCGATGCTGCCCTCGTACGCACCCGGATGCGGACCATGCGCGATGCCTGCAGGATGCAGCGAGATCGCGCCGGGCCCGACACCGCGCCGGCTCGTGAAGTTTCCCTTCACGTAGAGGATGACCTCGTCGCAATCGACGCTCGAGTGCGGATACGGACACGGGATCGCCTGCGGGTGCGTGTCCGTGATGCGCGGAACGAACGAGCACACGAGGAACCCGGGGCCCGCGAACGTCGAGTGGATGGTGGGAGGCAGGTGCACGAGGCCGGTCTTCGCCTGGTACTTCGAGATGGCGAAGGCCCAGGGATAGACGAACCCTTCCCAGCCGACCACGTCCATCGGCGGACGCTCGAGGAGGAGGCGCGTGAACTTCCCGGCCTTCTTGACGATCAGCTCCTTCGGACCGTCCTGCACGCCGCCATTTTTCGCGAGGCTCGCGATGGGCCCTTCGGGACGCACGAAGTCGCGATGCGTGTAGGGCGCATCCATTTTCAGCTGTCCGATCGGGTTGCGGAAGTCGTTCGGGATCATCGCGCCGCCGTGGGCTTCGAAGCACATCATGCGGAGCGGACCGCCGGAGGCCGCGTCGATGTGCCAGCGATGAATCAGCGAACGCGGGATCCACACGTAGTCACCGGCGGTGACCGGGAGCCATCCGCACATCGACTCGATGCGCGCCGAGCCCTCCTCGATGAACCAGAGCTCGTCGCCGTCGCCGTTCGAGAAGTAGACGTCGTCCGTGTGCGCCGGGCACGCGAAGTAGATCGTGAGGTCCTTGTTGAAGAGCAGCGGGATCCGGCACTCGAACGGCATGCCGGCGGGCGGGAGCTTGCGCGTGTCGTACAGCCGGCGCTTCAGCGGCGTGCGCCCGCGCGGATCCTCGGCGGCGATCGCGTGTCCGCGCTTCGACTCCGTGACCTCGACGGCCGCGGTAGTCGGGTAACGATGATAGAGGTACGAGAACGCGCCGCTGAAGCCACCGCGCGTGAGCATCTCCTCGTAGAGGAGGTTGCCCTCGGCGTCACGCAGGACGGTGTGAGGCTTCGCGGGCATGAGCCCGCAGCTCATGCGGTCGATCATGCAGACTTGCCGCTTCCCGTTCGCTGGAAGCGCTCGATGCTCTCGAACAGCGCGCGGAAGTTGCCATAGCCGAAGCCCTCGTCGCCGCAGCGCTGGATGACCTCGTAGAAGAACGGACCCGCGCGCATGTCGTCGTGCAGCGCCTTCGCTTCGCGGAGGAAGATCTGCAGCATGTACTTGTCCTCGGCGCCGTCGACGAGGATCTGGAGGCGCTCGAGCTCGGCGATCTCCTGCGTCACGTTCGTGATGCCGAGCTTCGCGAGACGCTCCGGGAGCGCTTGAAAATAGGCCTTCGGCGTGTCCATGAACTCGACGCCGCGGCGCTTCAGCTCCTCGATGCTCCACACGATGTTGTCGACGGCCATCGCGATGTGCTGGATACCGGCGGCGCCGTTGTCGTCGACGAACTTCGTGATCTGCGAATCGCGGTAGTTCGGACGGAGGGGCTCGTTGGTCGCGAACTTCACGTGGCTGATGGGATCCCACATGACGATCGAGCGAAGACCCGAGCCGCGGTTCTGCGCCGCCTGCTGGAGGTTCGCGCGACCGCTCTTGTCCGTCGTGACGTCCTTCGTGTGGAAGCTGATGTCCCAGAAGGGCTCGAAGCCGAGGACGTCGCGGTACCAGGCGACGATCGGCTGCATCGTGAGGCCGTTCGCCGTGACGTGGTCGATGTTCTTGATGCCGTAGATGTTCTTGGGCTGACCGGCATTGCCGACGCCCGAGTCGATGAAGCCCGGCGCGAACTTCTCGAACCCCGTGCGCTCGACGAAGCGGAACGCGACGTCGCCGAGCGGCGTAGCGATCTCGACGGAGCGATAGCGCGCGCTGCCTTCCTTCACCTCGAGCGGATCGGCGAGGAACGTGCCGCCGCGCTTCTCGAGGAACGACATCGTCGCGTCGAGGTCCTTCACGCGGAAGCTGAGGCTCATCACTCCCGCGGGGTGCCGCTGGAGGTAGCGCGAGGCCTTCGACTGCTGCCGGAGCGGCGTCGACACGCAGACGCGGACGTCGCCCGCACCGAACACGACCGACTGCTGCCCGCTTCGTTCGACGAGCTCGTCACCCGCGCGAGCCACCTCTTTGAAGTCGAAGTTCTCGAGATAGAACTTGCGACTCCGATCGAGGTTCTCGACGACGAAGTGGAAGCTGTCGTAGCCCAAGATCCCGCTGTGATCGCCCGACATGGCCGCGAAATAGCACGGGTGGCGGGCGGTCTCCAGCGCGCGTGCGCCTCGATTCACCGTCGCCGGAGATACCGGACGCCGAGGTCGACGATGCGGGCCTTGCGAGGGTGCGCCGCGAAGAGGGCCGGCAAGGCGAGCGCGATCGCTACCGCAAGACGTGCGCGGAGCCCCAGGCCCGGATCCACGCGGATCTCGCCCCGGGAATGGTCGGCGGACGCATCGTTCAGCTTGTCGACCACGTTGGCCGGACCACCGAGGCGGAAGAAGAAGCGCCGGAACGCCGGGCCGCACGCCCGACCTGCGACGACGAGCGCCAGAGCGGCCGTCAGCCGCCCTTCCCGGACGACCGCCCGGACGTACACGCGGGCGTCGCGCGTGTGACGCAGTGCTTCGCTCGTCGCGATCTCCTTCTTCACGATGCGCAGCATTCGTGGGAGGACGCCCCGGCGGACGGCGAGATCGCGCACGCGCTGCACGGCGCCGTGCAGCTCGTCGCGCGAGGCGTGGGTCGCGAGAGGCAGCCCGAGGTCGACCTCGCCGCGCGCGAGCAGCGCAAAGATCGACGTCCACAGGGCGGTGCGCGACGCATCGCACGCGACGTCGTCGACGTGGCGGTCGATGCATTCCATGGCCGCTGCGAGGCGCGCGATGTCGAGGCACAGCTCGGGCTCGATGCGATGACCGAAGTCGCCGGCCAGCGTCACGAACTCGTGCGCGAGAACGCCGTACTCGGGCCTCGCCGACGCCGTCACGGCCCGAAGCCGGGCGGCGCGCTCGTCCGGCGTTCGCGTGCGATGCGGCTCGCAGGCCCCAGCAGCACCGCAATGCGCGCGAGGACGTCCTGCATCGAGGCGCGGACGCCGGCATCGTCGATGCGGTCGAGCACGCTGCGCAGCACGTCGAACCAGTAGAACGACGTGAAGCCGCGCTCGGCCGCAAAGCGCTCGAGCTCGGCCGCAGGAGACACGACGTCGGGGAGCGCGCCCTTCGCCGCGTCGAACAGCATGTTCAGGACCTCGACGAGCACGTACGCGTCGGCGCTGTCGGCGCCGGCCTCGCGCGAGCGCGCGCTCGCCTCGGCGAGCGCGTCCTCGGCGGCCTCGCGTTCGCCGGACGCGAGCGCCTCGAGGCACTTGGCGATCCACGCGAGCGCCGCGGCGCGACCGCGCGCAGTCCCGATGCGCGCTGCGCCGAGCGCATCGGCGGCCTCGCGCGCGGGATCGTGATCGCCCAGCGCGAGATGCGCGACGACCTCGAGGCTCGCGGAGAGCACCTCCGCCTCGATGGCACGCTCGGCATGCGCGGCCTCGCGTGCAGCCCGGAGACGCGGCACCGCCTCCTTCCATCGCCCCTGGACGATCAGCGCGGCGGCACGATGATGCTCGGCTTCGTGCTCGAGGCTCGGCGCGTCACCGTGCGCCAGGAGCGTCGTCGCGCGTTCGAGGACCGCGAGGCCCTGCTCGACGCGGAGCGGAGCATCGACGAGGAGCCTCCCCCACGCCGCCGACGCGCATGCCTCGAGCAGGGTCGCACCGCTCTCGTTCGAAGCGCGCACCGCGCGCTCGAGGTCGTCGCGCGCACGGCCCTCGTCGACGCGCACGCCGATCGCGGCGGCGAGCAAGGGACGTACGACGCGATCGAGCGCGCTGCGCGTGCGTCCGTCGCCGGTCTCGAGCGGCGCCACGAGATCGAGCGCGGCTCCCGAGGTGAGCTCCCCGCTGCGGACCCGCGCGGCGGCCACGGCGATGCGCAACGTCACGCGCGCGGACTCGATCCGCCCGCGGGTCTCGACATCGGCGCCTTCGACTTCGCGATCGAGCCGCTCGAGGCAACGCGTGCATCGTGACGCGTCGCGCTGCGCATCGTCGCGCGACGACAGCGCGGCAGCGAAGCACGCGAGCAGCGCGCCGAGCTCGGCCGGCACGGTGTCGATCCACTTGTCGTCGCGATCCGAGTCGACGCGTGCGCGCGTGACGCGACGTGCGCGCGGCGCGAGCACCGTCGCACCGACGGCACGCGCGATGTCGCTCGACATCGCGAGCGGCTCGAGGATCAACGCCGCGGCATCGAGCTCGAGACGCAGCGCCAGCGCCACGCCGCGCGCGACGCGGCCGGTGGCGTTGCCGCGCTCACGACGTGCGAGCGCATCGAGCATCGGGAGATCGAGATGACGGAGCGTGTCGCGCAGACCATCCGCGCCGTTCTCGGGCAGCGAGCGCAGGCGTGATGCGGGAGGAGGCGGCCGCGTCGTCGACCCGCGCGGCGCGACCGGCACCGAGCTCGGCGGGCCGTGGCCGACGTACGGCCGCGAATGCGAGAGCGGCGCGAGCGGCGGCGCCGAAGGAATGCTGCCCGAAGGAATGCTCGCGACACGCGGCGCGCGCATCGAAGGCGGTGCTGCGGTTCCGAGCGCGCGCGACGCGAGCGGCGGCGCCGTGGAGGTGCCGGCGCCGACACCGAACGAAGGCCGGCTCGCGCGCATGCTCGCCGGCGGAGCGTCTTCGGAGACCGTCGACACGGGTGCAGTATCGAGATCGATCACCGCGCCGAGCGCCTCGGTCGCGTCGCGGTAGCGCTTGCCGGGATCGCGCGCGAGCATCCGCGCGAGGACGACCGAGAGCGGCGGGGGAACGCGCGGCTCGAGGACGGGATCGCTCACGACGCGCGCGCGGAGCTGCTCGCGGCGATCCTCGGACGGGAACAGATCCCCCTCGCCGAGCAGCTCGAAGAGCACGAGCCCCGCGGCGTACACGTCGGAGCGCATGTCCGCCGTGTGGCCGGAGAGGACCTCGGGCGCCATCCATCGCGCGGAGCCGACGACGACGCCGCTGTGCGGTGCGCTATCGCCGAGCTCGCGCGCGAGATCGGCGCGCGACGTGATGCGCGCGAGCCCGAAGTCGATGAGCTTCGGTCCGTCGAGCGCCTTCTCGGTGCGCGGGACGAGGATGTTCGACGGCTTCACGTCGGCATGAACGACGCCCGCTCCGTGCGCGACGGACAGCCCTTCGAGCAACCCGCGCGCGACGCGCAGCACCTCGTGGGGCAGGAGCGCGCGACCGAGGGCCTCGACGGAGAGCGGCACGCCGTCGATCAGCTCGGTGACGAGCCACACGCCTTGCTCGTCCGACCCGAGCTCGAAGACGCGCGCGAGGTGCCGCGAGCTGAGCTTCTTCAGGCGTTCGAGGACGGTCGCCTCGCTGCGGAGGCGCGCGCTGAGCTGCCCGGCGTCGAAGCCGGGCGGAACGAGCTTCACGGCGACGTCGGTGTTCGCCTGACGATCGCGCGCGCGGAAGACGGTCGCGAACCCACCGGAGCCAATCGCCGGACCGAGCTCGTAGCGGCCCCCCAGCAGGGCGCGTTCTCCCACGCCGGCGAACGTATCATATCAAGCCGCGAGATCGACCTCGATGCGGCGCGCCTCGCGTGCAGCGCGGATCGTCGTGTAGACCGCGAAGGCGGCGACGACGACGGCGGCGATCTCGAGGAACGAGCGCGCTCCGGGGTCGGCCGTGTGCGCGGCCAGAAAGGTCGCCGCGGCCGCGCCGGCGAGCTCGTACGAGGCGACACGCAGGTGCCGGCGCAGGTTCGAGAGCGCGTCCAGGCTCGTACCGCGGCTCACGACGGCGGTCGACGACGCGTGGAGACAAGCGGCCGCGAAGAGCGGCGGCGCGACCGCCACGAACGTGACGACGTCGTAGACGCCTCGATGCCCGCCCGTCGTCGCCGTCGCGACCACGAGACCGACCTGCACGACGACACCCGCGAGCGCCGCCGACGCGAAGAGGAGCGCGCGCGCCGTGAACGGTCTCATGCGGCGGAGCGCGACGACGAGGAGCACGAGCGTGACGATCTCACCGCCGGCGGTCGCTGACTCGCTGACGTCGCGCGAGTAGAACCTCGACGACGACGCGCTTGCGACCGCCGCTGCGAGGCCGAACGCGAGCACTGCGACGCTCACCGTCGCTTCCGCGAAGAGCGGCAGGCCCCGGCGTGTTCCGGGGATCCCCTCGTCGCGGCGCGCGATCTCTTCCTTGGTCAGCTCGTCGCCGCGCTTCGGCTGCGCGCGAAGATACTCCTCGACGGTGATCCCGCGCAGCACGCTGCGTCCCGCCGCAAAGAGCCCTCCGCCCATGGCGAGGAACCCGATCACGCCGAGCATCATCGAGGGCGGCGCGAAACCGACCAGCGCGGAGCGGCGCAAGACGCCGAGGTTGACGATGATCGGCCACGTGCGCGCCCACGCGTCCGCCGCCACGAGGACCGCGCCGACCGTCGTCGGCCACGTCATGGCGGCGAAGCGCCGTCCGCTGCGATGCACGAAGATGGCGACGAGCCCGAGCACGATCGCGCGACCGGCGAGCGGAGCCGCGAATGGAGCGAGCCGCGCGGCGGACGCGTTCATCGTCAGGTAGCGATGCAGCTGCCCGGATTGGTAGTCGATGATCAGCAACGTGAGCCAGAGCGCCGCGCCCGCGAGGAGCACGCGCCGAAATCCGCTCGTCGTCGTCCGCCACGCGATCGCGAGCCCGGCCAGGGCCATCATCTCGCCGACGACCGCCGCTGCCGGCAACGAAGGAAACGCGCTGTGCGCCGCCACGAATTGCCCGAGCTGCGCGATCCCCATCGAGACGCACCCGGTGCCGAGCACGTACATGGCGAATCCGAGCAGCTGCGGCGGCCGCTCGAGCGCAGGCTCCGTGTTCGCAGCCGAGCGATACGTCATGCGACCCTACCGACCGAAGCGCCTTCCCCGCCGTGCCCGGGTCGATCGTCGATCTCTTCCAGGACGGCGAGGTGCGCGCCGATCGCGAGCGTGGTGAGCTCGGTCGGCGTGCGCAGCTGGAGACGGCGGCCCGGCTTGCCGCTCTCGGGCCCGCGCATCTGCAGGTCGATCGCCGGCGAGGCCCCGTACGCGCGCACGACGTGCAGCGTGTTCAAGCCGTCCGTCTCGACCAGCTCCTCGTGACCGAGGACCTCGCGCGAAACGAGCTCCACGGAGCCGCCGGCGATCTCGCGGAAGCGCATTTCCTCGAGCGTGCCCTCGATCGCCTTGCCGAGCAGGCGATGCGGATGCGCATGGATGGGCGTCATCGAGCCGGGCTCGCGCACGATCGCGACGAGCGCCCATCCCGACTTCCCTTCCCAGTACGTCACCCATCGGCAACCTTCGCCGTGCGGGAGCGGGCTCGTGCGTGCGGGGATCAGCTCGCCGATCGACGGGCTGAGCTGCTCGAGAAGCCGCCGCAGGAACGCGTCTTCGAGCGGCCCCTCGCGCTCGAACGCATCGAGCAGCGACTTCGCCTCCGCGAGCGTCACGAGCTCGCCGCGCTCGAAGTGACGTCGAATGATCGCGAGCCTCGCCTCGTCGCGCGTGACGGCGCGGTGCACGAAGAACGTCACGACGACGCCGGTGATGCCGATGCCCGCCGCGACGGACGTGGCACCTCGCGACGCGGTCGCGATCATGGCGAGCGTGAGGAGCGCGGTCCACACCGATGCCGTTCCGCCGACGGCGACGGCCCGCGCGCTCGACCCGAGGATCGTGCGTAGCGAGAGATGGAGGCCGATGCCTGCCGACACGGCGGCCATGAGCAGATCGACCGCGAGCCTGTCTCCGGCGAGCACGCGATGCCACGCGGCGCTGTCGCCGAAGACCCGATCGCCGAGCGCGCGGACGATCGCGAGCCCGACGTATCCGAGCAAGAATCCGGGGAGCGCCTCGACGATGCGCGCACCGAGCCCTTCCCTGGCGGCGACCTTCTTGTCGACGGGGCCCTGACGTCGCGCGAGCGCGAACGCGACGAGCACGGGCGCGAGGAGCAGGATGCGTGCGGACTTCGACGCAGCGGCCATGACGCCGCCGATCCCGCCGTCGCCGCCCATCTGTGTTCCGACGGCGATCGCGCTCGACAGATCGTTCACGGCGAGGCCGCTCCACAACCCGGCGTGCTCGGGATCGATCCCGAGGAGGAGCGCCATCGCACGGAACGAGATCATCGCGACGACGCTGAAGAGGAACATGACCGCGATCGCGACACCTTGCTCGTCGCGGTGTGCCCCCACGACCGGCGCGATCGCGTTCACGGCCGATGCGCCGCAGATCATCGTTCCGCCCGCGAGCAGATCGACGAGCGGCCTCCGCACGCCGAGCAGCGCGCCCGTCACGTGCGCGACGAAGAACGCGCTCGGCAGCGAGCACGCCGCGACCCCGAAGATCATCGTGAGCTCGCTCCGCCCGAAGAAGCTGGTCTGCACCTTCATGCCCATGAAGATGATCGCGAGCCGGAGCACCCACTTGCCCACGAACCGCAGCCCGGCAGCGTAGCGGTCGGGCTCGCGCTCTTTCCCGACGCTTCCGAGCCCGAACGTTCTCCCGATCGGCGTGTTCACGACGATCGCTCCGAGCAAGAGCGCGATCATCACGTCCGAGACGAACGGCGAAGACGGCAGTGCGCGCGCGAGGCCGACCGACACGATCCCGATTCCGAACGCGAGAGCGAGTCCGGACGCGTCGGGACGGGACGGAAGCCACTGCGGACGCAAGGCCGCGTCCATACCACGCCGTCGACCTTGACCCGGCGCCGACTTGCCCGCTTCATGCCGATCGCATGATCGGCCGACGCGCAATTCTCCAAGCCGCGAGCGTAGCCGCGCTCCTCCGCTCGAAGCTGGCGGCAGCGGATGAGGTCCTGATCCGCCAGGGCGGTTCCCCTCAAAATCTCTCTACCCCGCTCGACTACTTCGACCGTCTGATCACGCCCACGTCGGTCTTCTTCGTGCGCAGCCACTTCGGCCCTCCGTCCCTCGACCGGACCCGCAAGACGACCTTCGACGGCCTGCTGACGATGCCCCTCACCCTCTCGGTCGACGAGCTCCGCTCTTCGTTCCCGGAGGTCACCGTCACCGCCGTGTTGCAGTGTGCAGGCAACGGCCGCTCGTTCCACAGGCCGTCGGTCCCGGGCGTGCAGTGGGCCCATGGCGCGATGGGCCAAGCCACGTTCACGGGCGTGCGCCTCAAAGACGTCCTCGCGAAGGCGGGCCTGTCGAAGGACGCGCTCCACATCCGCATGTCGGGGGCGGACGCCCCGCCAAAACCCACGGTCCCAGCGTTCATCCGGAGCATCCCGATCGAACGCGCGCTCGATCCCTCCACCCTCCTCGCCTACCGGATGAACGGCGAAGACCTGACGCTTGCCCATGGCGCGCCGCTCCGTCTGGTGGTGCCGGGCTGGGCGGGCGACCACTGGGTCAAGTGGCTCACGTCCGTGCATGCCCAAAAAGACGAAGCCGACGGCTTCTACATGAAGACGGCGTACCGGATGCCGATCGATCCGGTGGAGCCAGGCGCGCCGGTCCCACCCGAAAAGATGAAACCGGCGTCGACGTTCCCGGTGAAGTCGATCATCGCGCGTCCTTCGAGCTCCAAGCGCCCTCTCGGCCCCCAAGAGATCGTCGGCCTCGCGTTCTCGGGCGTGGCTCCTCTCGCGTCCGTCGAGGTCTCGCTCGACGGCGGCAAGACCTTCACCCCTGCGAAGCTCGAAGGCGAACCGGGCGTGGGCCGAGCGCAAGTCTTCCGCTTCCGCTTCGATCAAAAGACCCCGGCGCACATCGAAGCGCTGGCTCGCGCGAGAGACGCGAAGGGCAACGTCCAACCGGAATCCCCTCCGTGGAACCCGTCGGGCTACTTCTGGAACGGCTGGCACTCGACCGAATTCGAGGTGTCCCAGTGAGCCGCCTCCTCTTCTCTTCCGTCTTCTCTGCCCTCCTCCTGACAGCGTGTCCGAAGACGGAGAGCACCTCCCCTCCTCCCTCGACGGATGCCTCGGCTGCCGAAGCCGCCACTCCACTCGCGACGACCGACGGAAAATCGTTGGTCGCGACCGCGTGTCTGTCGTGCCATTCCGAGCAGATGCTGGCGCAGCAGCGTCTGACGCAAGCGCAGTGGCAGAAGGTCGTGACGAAGATGGTGGGCTGGGGCGCGAACCTGGACCCGTCCGAGGTCGCTCCTCTGGTGGCGTACCTCTCCTCGACATCGGGTCCGGACGCCGGCCCTTACATCGCAGAGACGATCCCGGCCTCGGAAGCGCTCGCGGAGCTCGCGCCTCTTCCTGATCCCGTCCCGCCGGGCGATCCGGTGCGCGGCAAGTCCCTCTTCATCGACAAGTGCTCCGGCTGTCACGGGCAGGACGCGCGAGGCGCGCCGGGCGCGCTCGGCGTTCTCCTGGTCGATCGTCCGTTCCTCCATCGCTTCGCCGACGTCGCCAAGACGATCCGCAAGGGCCGAGGCAAGATGCTCCCTCTGTCTCTCTCGGACACCGAAATCGCCGACATCCTCGCGCATCTCCGTAGCCTGAAGCCCGCGGCTCCCGCTCAGTGAGCCCCCCCGAACCGAATCAGGCGAAAGCGTTCCGCAACTTCGACGGCGGCACAGGCCCCATTTCGAGCAGCGCTCGATGGAAGCTCAACGCATCCACATCGCGTCCAGCTCCTCGACGGAGCGCCCGTATCTCCTCGCACCCGACGAGATACGTGAGGCTCTGCATCGGTATGCGCTTCGACCGCAACACCTGCGACCGTGCCCAGCCTTCGCTCATCATCGTCGCCTTCATCACCATCTTCACGGCGTCTTCTTCAGCCAGCCCCCGCGCATGCAGCCCGAGGTCCAAGAGCACGCGCATGGCCCGTATCGCATCGCAGAACGCGAAGAAGATCCTCTCCGCGCCGTCGTCATAGAACCCTTCTTCGCAGAGCAGCTGTTCCATGTGCACGGCCCAGCCTTCGACGGACAGCATCGTCCCGAAGTAGCTCCGCGACATCGCTACGTCGTCCGTGACCCCCAGGAACCTCACCGCCGACGGCGTCCCGCGCTGCCAGCATGCACTCTGCAAGTAATGCCCGGGTATCCCCTCGTGCACTGCGAGGTTCTTGCACTGGACGATCGCGTGCTCGCTCGCGATCGCCGCATAGAGTGCGTGTCCTTTCCCGCGTGCATCGAGCAACGGCGCAGGCCAGTTGGTGAGCACGATGCCGTCGGCGATCCCCGCCGGTAGAGGCTCGAGCTCGAGAGCGAGCCCTTCCGGAACCGGTACGAGCCCGCGCTCCTCGACGAACCGCGTCGCGCCGTCGAGGTGCCGCTCGTACAGCGCAACCGCTTCTTCCACGGAGGCCGGCTTCGGCGCGAGCACGCCGAGGACGACCTCGCGTGCGTCCTCGGCGGTCTTCACGTCCGAGTGCCCGGCCGCGCGACAGTGCTCGACGAGGTCGCGATGCGCGCGTTCGAGCGAGCGCTCCGCCAACGTGCAGAGCGCGTCGATCGAGGAGTCGAGCCCCATCGTGTCGCGGAGGCGAAACGCGGTCTCTTCCGCTCCGAGGCAGACCCCGTGTCGTGCGGCGGGGACGATCTCCTCCGCGATCGCGTGCGTGAACGTCCGATACGCCTCCGACGCGGCGCTCCCTGCGCGTGCGAGCCGCTCGACCATCGCGGAGGGCAGTGTGACGCCGTGGTGCAGAGCGCGTGCGACGACGCCCGATGCGACGGCCTGCATCGACGAGCATGCGCCGGGCAGCACGCGCTCGACGAACGCCTCGCTCACCACGCGATCCGGTCCGCGCCGCTCCCGTGCGCCGCGACGCAAATTCTCGAGGTGCCTCGCGAGGAACTCCGGCACGGCTTCGGTGCGCCGTGCGACGGCCTCGGCGTGCTCTTCGTCTTCCACGTGGAGCAGCGCGTGCTGGACCGCGCCATTGGGCAGAAGCGCGAGCTCGAGGTTCGAAGCATCCTCGTCGCGCTCCAGCCAGCGCGAGTGATGCCGCGCGGCGCGAAGCACCGCGTCGAGGTCGAGGCGGAGGTCGGCGTCGAGCCCGCTCGTCTCGGTCGCGTCGGTCGCGTCGGTCGCGTCGATCACCTCGGCTTCGTGCAGCGTCGCGCGCAGCTGTGCGAGCTCGATCTCCGCCGCGCCGCGTGACGGATCGGAGAGCCGTCCGGTGTGCTCTCGCAGCCCGAGCGTCGAGCCGTCTTCGGGGTGTGCGAGCACGTGCGCGTCGAAGAAGGCGTCCCGCAGCGCGACCACGGCGCTCGCGCGCGTCTCCGGCGTTCTCCCCATGCCGCATCGTGGATTACGGTGTCACCAGCCGACGTCAAGAGTCCGTCGAACGCCGGGATGAGCCGGGATCATGCAGAAATGAAAGGCTCGGGGTGCGCGTAAAGGAACTGCGCCGCCGAGCCTTGGGTCGCGTGGCGTCGTATGCTAATCGCCTGTGCGATGAGCCGTAAGCCGACCAAGTACGTCTTCGTGACCGGCGGTGTCGTGTCGTCGATCGGAAAGGGTCTGGCGAGCGCGTCGCTAGGGGCGCTGCTCGAGGCGCGAGGTCTGCGCGTCACGATCGTGAAGCTCGACCCCTACATCAACGTCGATCCGGGAACGATGAGCCCGTACCAGCACGGCGAGGTCTTCGTGACCGATGACGGTGCCGAGACGGACCTCGACCTCGGTCACTACGAGCGCTTCACCAACGCGCGCATGACGCGCTCGAACAACTTCACGACGGGACGCATCTACGAGGCGGTCATCTCGAAGGAGCGTCGTGGCGAGTACCTCGGCGCGACCGTCCAGGTCATTCCGCACATCACGGACGAGATCAAAGCGCGCGTTCGCGACGCCACGGAAGGTGTCGACGTCGCCATCATCGAGATCGGCGGCACGGTCGGCGACATCGAATCGCTGCCGTTCCTCGAGGCCATCCGGCAGCTCAAGATCGAAGCGGGCCCGAACAACGCGCTCAGCATGCACGTCACGCTCGTGCCGTACATCGAGACCGCGGGCGAGCTGAAGACGAAGCCCACGCAGCACGCCGTCAAGGAGATGCGCGAGATCGGCATCCAGCCCGACATCCTGCTCTGCCGCACGAAGCAGATGCTCAACAAGTCCACGAAGGACAAGATCTCGCTCTTCTCGAACGTGCCGGTCGAGGCCGTCATCAGCGCCATCGACGTGAAGTGCATCTACGAGCTCCCGCTCCACCTGCACTCCGAGGGTCTCGACGACCTCGTCGCCGAGCGCCTCAACATCTGGAGCCGTTCGCCGGACCTCACGGCGTGGCAGCGCATCGTCGAGCGCTTCACCAAGCCGTCGAAGGGCGCCGTGAAGATCGGCGTGGTCGGCAAGTACGTCCACCTCAAGGACGCGTACAAGTCGCTCAACGAGGCGCTCGTGCACGGCGGCATCGCCAACGACGTGCGCGTCGAGCTCGAGTACATCGACTCCGAAGAGGTCGAGCGCGAGGGCGCGGAGAAGTTCCTCGGCAACGTCGATGCGCTGCTCGTTCCGGGCGGCTTCGGCGACCGCGGCACCGAGGGAAAGATCCAGGCGATCGGCTACGCGCGCACGAACAAGATCCCGTTCTTCGGGATCTGCCTCGGCATGCAGCTCGCGGTCGTCGAGTTCGCGCGGAGCATCGCGCATCTCGAGCACGCGAACTCCGCCGAGTTCGATCGCGACACGCAGCACGCCGTCATCGACCTCATGCCGGAGCAGCGCTCGGTCCGCAGCAAGGGCGCCACGATGCGTCTCGGCGGCTTCCCGTGCTCGCTCGTTCCCGGCACGGTCGCGGCCGAGGCCTACGGCACGACGGAGATCAGCGAGCGCCATCGTCATCGCTACGAGTTCGCGAACGACTATCGCGAGCCGCTCGAGACGGCAGGCTTGATCCTCAGCGGCACGTCGCCGGACCGGAAGCTCGTGGAGATGGTCGAGCTGAAGGACCATCCGTACTTCGTCGGCTGCCAGTTCCACCCCGAGTTCAAGAGCAAGCCGCTCACGCCGCACCCGCTCTTCTCGCGCTTCGTCCGCGCCGCGTGCGAGCGCTCGACCGTGCGCGCCCGCGAAGGCCGCAAGTCGGGCGCCGAAGCGCAGCCACATGCGAACTGACCGAGCGAGACCCGGCGCCCACCCGTCCTTAGTTCCGGAAATGGCGCCCACCCGTCCTTAGTTCCGGAAATGGAACTAAGGACGGGAGCGCGCGGCCGAAACCCCCATCGAGGGGAATCCGCTTTGGGATTCCCCTCGAAAACGCGAGGCTACATTCCGCGAGGGACGCGCGACGCTCTGTTGGCGTCTCGCTCTCGCGTTCTTTGCGGCTCTCGCGGCAAATCTCGTCTCTTCTCGTCTCCTCAGAACGTCCCCATCACGCCCGCCATGCCGCTCTCCGTCGTGCCCATGAACGTGGGCATCCACGTGACCGGGGTCGCGCCGCGGCTCGTCATCGACGACGCGACCTTCTTCGTATGGAAGTGGAGCAGCTTCGGGAGGTAGTAGCCGTACAGCCAGCCCACGCCCGCGCCGAGCAGGACGTCGCTCGCCCAGTGCTCGTCCGCGACGAGCCGCAAGGTGCTCACCGTCGACGCGACGCCGATCGCCCAGATGCACGCCCACGTATCCGGCGCGCCTCCGCCGAACAGCGGCAGCATCTCGTGGTGCACGCACATCAGGCCCGCAGCGGTGAAGCTCGCCATCGAGTGGCCGCTGAGAAAGCTCCGATACGGTCCGCCGGTGCAGCCGCCCGGCGGGCAGTCATGCACGTACGGACGCGCGCGGCCGATGACGCGCGACCCGAGGAGCTGCGTCATGCCGGCGAACGTCAGGACCTCGAAGTCGATGAGCGCGAGCTGCGCGGCCACGTCGGCGTTCTGATGGACGGCGAGCGCGCCGATGCCGATGTCGAACACGTACGGAGCGAGCGCCATCGTCCGGAAGCCGATGTCGCTGAGCCGCGCCGCCGCCTTGCGCCTGTTCGCGGAGCCGGCCATGAAGAGATCGCGAGCGCCGTGATCGAGGACGGGCACCTCGCCCACGATCGTCGCCGAGTTCGGTCCGTCGAGATGCGCGCCGAGGTCGTTGTTGCGGAACGTCACCGCCGCCGAGAGCATCGCCTCGAGCACGGTGAATCGAGGCCACTCGTCGTGCCAGTACACGCCCCTCTTCGGCGGATCGAGCACGGGCGGGGGGAACATGACCGGCGCCGGCCCATCATCGGCGCGAGCCTGCGCGTGACCACCGAACAGCAACGCGACGACGGCCAGTACGGCGACCACAGATCGCAACTGCATGCAGTATACATGAATAGCACGCCGCAGCGATCGAGGACATGCGGCACCTTTCCACGTCCGGGCGTGAGCTCGAGCTCACGGGATGTGGGCGACGAGCGACACCCGCGCGGCGACGAACCGGTCGATCTCGCCCGAAAGCGGCTCGAACACGCTGGTCACCACGGCCGCCCCGACGTCGATGGTGCCGAGCGACAGCATCGCGCCGGGACCGAGCGTCACCGCGGCACGGCGTCGATCCTGCACGCGCTCGTCGAAGAGGTAGGCCTGCGTCCCCTCGATCGACAGCTCGACGTCGCGCTTCACGCGCAAGCCGAGGTGCCCGAGGAAGCGCCCGACGGTGACGGCACGTCCTGTCGCGGTGTCGAGGACGATGTCGATCCCCTGCCTTGCCTGGATGACGAACGCACCTCGCAGCACGCGCACATCCATGGCGGGTCGTATCGCGAACGCATCCGGCGCGAAGAAGACCGCGTCCGTCGGCTCGAGCGAAGCCGCGATCGTCGACGCCGCCTCGGCTCCCGTCCCGTGCGCATGACGCGCCGTCGGCGCGACGATGCCGAGCACGCCGCCGAACGCGAGCCACGTCGGAAGCGGGAACACGACGCGCACGTGCGCCTCGACGTTCCCTAGCAGCGTCTTCGCTCCACTCGACGCGTCGGGCGCGAGCGCTCCCGCGAACGGGACCGTCACGCCGAAGTAGAGCCGCCGCGGGAAGATCACGTCGCCCTCGGCGGTCGCACGCGCGATCCCCATCGCGGGAGACGTGCGCTCCGCGCGCGCGGGCGCAGCGACGCCCACGAGCCATCCGACCGACACGTCGAAGTACGGATGCGAGAGCTCCGGAAGCACGAACGGAGGCGGCAGCCTGGGAGCGGAGAGCTCGTCGACGGAGGCCGGAAATTTCGGCATCTCCGCGGTGCGGTCGTCCTTCCTCGGGCGGCTCAGCGGGCGCGGTGCGGCCGCCGATGCGGGCGGCGCGGGCGCGAGCAGCGCGCTCGCGAGCACGAAGGCGCCGGCAACGAACCGCCTACGCATGATCGTTCCTATACTATGGTCCGCGCCGTGGAGAGCAGCGCAGTCGCAGGCGTGTTTGCCCGGGCCGGGGCCGCGGCGGAGCGATTCGTCCGTCGCTTCATGCCGGACCCGTTCGTGCTGGTGCTGCTGCTGACGCTCGTCGCACTCGGGCTCGGTCTCGTGACGATGGGCCCCGTTCCCGGCGAGCAAGGCGGCACGCTCCTCGGCAAGAGCTCCGCGCTTGTGAAGGCGTGGACCGACGGCTTCGGCAACGCCGAGATCCTCAAGTTCGGGCTGCAGATCATCCTCATCGTCGTGACGGGCGAGGCGATCGCCGCGAGCCCACCGGCGCGACGGTTGCTCGCGAGGCTGACTGCGCTCCCGCGCACCGCCACGCAGGCCCTCTTGCTCGTGACGGTCTTCGCGCTCGTCACCGGGTGGATCCACTGGGGCTTCGGGCTCGTGTCGAGCGCTCTCCTCGCGCGCGAGGTCGGTCGCTCGCTCGCGACGCGCGGCGTGAAGATCCACTACGCGCTGCTCGGCACCGGCGCCTACACGTCGATGCTGCTCTGGCATGCGGGCCTCACCGCGAGCGCTCCGCTGCTCATGAATACGGAGAAGAACTTCGTGAGCGAGGTGCTGGAGATGAAGGGCGCGAAGGTCCCGCTCAGCGAGACCATCTTCGCGCCCTACAACTTGATCGCGTGCGCGGTGCTCTTCGTGATCGTCCCGCCGCTCGTCGTCGCGATGCATCCGAAGGAAGGCATCGTTCCGCCGGATCTCGACGCGATCCCCGCGCCGCCCGACGGCACGAGCGGCGACGGAGTCGCTCGCCCGAGCACGCCCGCGGAGTGGCTCGATCGCACGCGCGTGCTCACGTTCCTCACCGGCGCGATCGGCCTCTCGTTCTTGTGGCGCTACCTGCGCGAGCACGGCTTCGACCTGAATCACAACGTCGTGAACTGCACGTTCCTGATGCTCGGCATGATCCTGCACGAGAGCCCGGTCGCATACGCACGCGCCGTCGCGCAGAGCGTGCGCGGGGTCTCCGGCATCGTGCTGCAGTTCCCGTTCTACGGCGGCATCCTCGAGGTCATGAAGCTCACGGGTCTGTCGACGAGCATCGCGCACGTCTTCGTCGCGTCGGCCTCGCAGCGGACGCTGCCGTTCTTCACGTTCCTCGCGTCGATCCTCACGAAGAGCTTCGTGCCCTCCGGCGCGGGCGAGTGGGCCGTCGAAGGACCGGTGATGTTGCAGGCGGCGAAGCAGCTCGGCGTGCCCTACGGCAAGATCACGATGGCCGTCGCGTACGGGAACATGCTCGGCAACATGTACCAGCCGTTCTGGAGCCTGCCGCTGCTTGGCCTCATGGGTCTGAGGGCGCGCGACATCATGGGGTTCTGTTTGATTCTGTTCCTGGTGTGCCTCCCGATCCTCGGTCTCGCTTTGCTGCTCTAGGCCATCGCTGGATCCCACCGGGTCGTCGTCGCGATCCAGGCTCCGATGTGGGCCTTTTTCCGCAACCGTATGGCGACCAGGCTTTTTCCGGGTCCCGCGGAGGCACGCCCCGTGCTTCGGGTCCCGGCAGAGGTGACGGATGCGGTTTGCTGGACTCTTGCTCGTGCCCGCTTCGTTGATCGTCGTCGCCGTCGTGGCGTGCACCGCCCCGGTGCAACCGCTCGCGCAGCCTGACGACGGAACCGGCGATGGAACCGGCGACGGAACCGGAACGGGTACCGGTACCGGCCCGAAGACGACGACCACGACGAGCAACTCATGCCTCGGCAAGGAGGGCCTCGATTTCGAGAACGCCGCCTGCAACACGTGCATGAGCGCGCAGGACTGCTGCCAGGCGACCATCGCGTGCTTCAAGGGGAACCCCGACTGCACCGCGCTCCAGAGCTGCATGGAAGCATGCGGCGGCGGCGGCACCGGCCCCGGCACCGGCGGTGACGCGGGCACGACCAACACGGTCGCGAAGGGCATCTTCGTGAACGAGGTCTATCCGGCGGTGAACGGCACGTGCAGCGGCTGCCACGCGAAGATCGGCCCCGGGCCGCAGTTCTTCGACACGACCGCCGACCTCACGTACCCGATGTTCAAGATCGCCGGCTTCGACAAGCCGAACAGCGGCTTCGTGAACAAGGGCGCGCACGAAGGTCCGGCGCTCACGGCTGCGCAGAAGACGATCATCACGAAGTGGGTCAACGCGGAAGCCGCGCCCGTCGGCGGTGGCGGTGGCGGCGGTGGCGGTGGCGGCGGCGGTGGCGGCGGCGGTGGCGGCGGCGGTGGCGGTGGCGGGGGCGGTGGCGGTGGGGTTGGGCATGCCCCGCTCTTGATCACGCAATTGTTGAACTCGCTATCGTCGGTATAGGCGCCCGCGCCTGCACCGGCCTCGCCGAACTGCAGCTTGAAATAATCATTGTTGGTCACCGTTCGATCGGCGTCGATGCCGCGGCCGAACGCGATCACGCGCGGCGGCCCGATCCGGGCGGTGTCGCTGCCGGTGCCGGTGCCGACGATCACCAGATCGTCGGCACCCGTGCCGGTCGTGATGCCGCCGAGATTGTTCGCGGTGCCGCTGTTCTGCACGAACAGGCTGTCGCCGATGTAGAATTCGACCGTCTTGCCTTCGACGAAACCGCGCGGCGCGGAAACCGCCGGTCCCGTGCCCAGACCGGAAACGTCATCCGCCTCGAGCTGGTCAAGAATCGTCTGGCTCCCGACCCATACCTGCTCTGCGTCGAAGACGAGCGTGCCGCCCGGCAAGCCGCCTGAAGCGCGCACGCGGACACTGCCGTTCGGCGTCAGGATTTGGATGCGATCGGCCGCTGCAAGGCTCAGCCTATCCTCCGCTCCGGCGCCGCTGAGCAGCACATTGCCTTCGATCTCGATCGATCCACCGCTCGTCAGGCTGCTCGTATTGCCGCCATCGCCGCCGCTCCCTTTGATCTCGATCGTCAAATTGTTCGGGCTGCTGTCGCGGACGAGGATGTCGCCTTCGGCGTTCGCATCGAGTTCGCCGCCGAACCTGAAGTGGCTCGCGCCCGCCGCGGTGAAGCTGATCCCCCCGACCGGCCCGCCATACTGGCCGCTGGCATCCAGCATCAGCCCGCCTTGGAGATCGATCAGCGCCTGATTCTTGCCGTCGATAATGATGCTGCCCGAACTATCGATGCGATTGATCGAAAGGTCGTCTCCAACGCCGTTCTGGAGCGTCCCGTCGTCGACCAGGATCGCAGCGCGCGCCGCACGTTCAGATTCGCCCTGCGGAATCATCAGCGGGGCATCGCCGAGCGAGGTCAGGTCCAAATGACGGAGAACGGCGTCACTTCCCGTGACCTCGATGAAGACGTCGCCAAAACGCGTTGGGCCGCAGCAGGCGCCTTCGCTACTGCTCACGCCGCTGGCTTCGGCGGAGAAATCGTCAAGCGTTGTCGTCGAACCGGTGGTGCTGCCGACCCGCGGCCCAAGCCGGGCGCCGGCAATTCCGCCTGAGCCGACGCCGAATGCGCTCAGAATATCGGCATCGAGATCCGGATCATAACCGAATCCGCCCACGCCGCCGTAGCCGATGGCGCTGATCTGAACGCTGCCTCCGGTAATCCTGCCCCCTTCGGCCATCAGCAGCGCGGAGCCGGCGCTGCCGGCGGCGCCCGCCGCGCCGCTCCCGCTGTTGGACGAGCCAAATCCGCCGCTCCCGCCGCCACCGCCAGAGGCATCGACGAACAGGTCGGCATCTGCGAAGCTGATCGAGCCGAGCACGTTGCCCGTCCCGTCGCCGCTGATCGTGCCGATCCGGATATCTCCGCCGGTCGCGCTCTCGCCGATTGCGCCGTCGCCATTGCTGCCGTCGCTTGCCGACCCGCCGCTGCCACCGCTTCCGCCCGTCGCCGTCAC
>JAQBQJ010000162.1 GCA_028287065.1 Labilithrix sp.
GTTGGTGGTGTTCATTGTTCACGGCAAGGACATCCGGCACTTCGGCTAGCTCGATCGCCGCACGTCGACGCGCCCCGAGCCGAACGCGGCCTACGACAGTGATGCGTCCCTCCGCGATCTGACCGCCCCACGCCGCTAGCGCGCTTCGCGCGTGGGAGCGTGCGTAGAGTTTCGCGAACAGCGACGAGGGTAAAACAAGAAATAGAGGGGAAACCCTCCAGCTCTCGTTCCGCGCCTCCGCGCTTCTCTTTCAATCTCGGATCTCGTGCCTTCGCGCTTTCGCGATTTTCTCGGACTTCTCGACGGGCGGACGGAACGGCCCGCTAAGTCGTGCGGCGCGTCGCGGCGCCTGCGAGGTCTCGCAGCGACGCGTCGCTGTCCGGCTCGAGCGGCGCCGTCGCCGGCGCGGCCGGCGCCGGCCGCACCGACGCACGTCGTTCGAGCTTGCCGACGTGGCGGATGTCCTTGCCACGCACCATGAACACCACCATCTCGGCGAGGTTCGTCGCGTGGTCGGCGATCCGCTCGATGTACTTCGCGATCGACTGCTCGCGTGTCGCGCGGAAGATGTTGCGCGGGTTCTCCATCATGTACGTGAGGAGCTCGCGGAAGATCGCCGCGTAGTACGCGTCGACCTTCGAGTCGCGCTCGACGATCGCCGCCGCGCGATCGGCGTCGCCGGCGACGAACGCATCGAGCGCCTCGCGCAGCATCTCCTGCGCCGCCTCGGCCATGTGCACCACCTCGACGTACGGCTTGAGCGGCGGCTCTTCGTTGAGCTCCATCACGCGCTCGCAGATGTTCACGCCGAGGTCGCCCATGCGCTCGAGGTCGGTCACGACCTTCAGCGCCATCGTGATGAACCGCAGGTCGCTCGCGACCGGCTGGCGGCGTGCGAGCACGCGAAGGCAGAGGTCGTCGACCTCGAGCTCGAGGCGGTTGATCTGCCGATCGATGTAGAGCGTCGTCTCCGCGAGCTCGGTGTCGCGGTCGACGAGCGCCTTCATCGCCTGGCCGAGCATCTCCTCGACCTTCGCGCCCATCATCAGGAGCATCTCGCGGATCCGGCGGAGCTCGCCTTCGTAGGCTTGATCGGTGTGGAGGCGGGGCGGCATGGTGGTGGTGAGGTGCGTCAGCCGAAGCGGCCGGTGATGTAGTCCTCGGTCCGGGGATCCGAGGGCTTGGTGAAGATGACGTCCGCGAGATCGTACTCCACCAGCTCGCCGACGTTGAAGAACGCTGTGAAATCCGACACGCGAGCGGCCTGCTGCATGCTGTGCGTGACGATGACGATGGTGTAGCGCTCGCGGAGCTCGTGGATCAGCTCCTCGATCTTCGCCGTCGCGGCCGGATCGAGCGACGAGCACGGCTCGTCCATCAAGACCACCTCGGGCTCGAGCGCGAGGCAGCGCGCGATGCAGAGGCGCTGCTGCTGCCCGCCCGAGAGCGCGCCGCCGGGCCGATCGAGCGCGTCTTTCACGTCGTCCCAGAGCGCGGCCTGTCGCAAGGCGTCCTCGGCGAGCCGGTTGGGATCGGGAGGGACGATCCCGCTCAGGCGCAGCCCGGCGAGGACGTTGTCGCGGACGCTCATCGCGGGGAAGGGATTCGGCTTCTGGAAGACCATGCCGACGCGCCGGCGCACCCGCACCGGATCGACGTCGCGCGTGTAGATGCTGCGACCGTCGAGGAGGACCTTGCCGCCGGTGCGGGCGCCGGGGACGACCTCGTGCATGCGGTTCAGGCACCGGATGAACGTCGACTTCCCGCAACCGGACGGACCGATGACGGCGGTGACCTTTCGCTCGACGAGCGGTAGCGTGATGTCCTTCAGCGCGCGCTTGCCGCCGAACCACGCCGAGAGGCCCTCGGCGCGCATCTTCTCGGGGGAGCTCTCGCGCGCGGTCATGCGGGTTTGGGTCCTCGTAGCACACGGCGCGCCGCGAGGTTGAGGACCACGACCATCGCGACCAGGACGAGCGCCGCCGCCCACGCCTGGGCGTGCCAGTCGTCGTACGGCGACATCGCGTACGTGAAGATCTGGACCTGCAGGGACGACGTGGGGTCCGCGAAGCTCTCGTTCCAGAAGCGGTTGTTGAACGCGGTGAACAGGAGCGGCGCCGTCTCTCCGCACACGCGCGCCACGGCAAGCATGCAACCTGCACGTATCCCGGGGGCTGCGGTGCGGAGCACGACGTGGATGGCGATGCGCCAGCGCGAGGCGCCGAGCGCCAAAGCCGCTTCGCGCAGCGAGTCCGGGACCGTGCGCGCGAGCTCGTCCGTCGTGCGTGCGACGAGCGGCAGCATGAGGATCGCGAGCGCCCCCGCGCCGGCGAGCGTCGAGAAGTGCTGCATCCGCACGACGACCGTGGCGTAAACGACGACGCCCACGATGATCGACGGGACGCCTGCGAGGACGTCGGCACTGAACCGCACGACACGCGCGAGCCGCGTCGTGCGGTACTCGGCGAGGAACAGCCCGGCCGCGATGCCGATCGGGATGCCCATCGCGCTCGCCAGGAGCACGAGCTCGATCGTGCCGCCGATCGCGTTCGCCATGCCCCCGCCGCGCTCGCCGACGGGCCTCGGCAGCTCGGTGAAGAACGACACGGAGAGCGCGCCCAGCCCGCGCTTCGCGACGTAGAACAGGACCGCGAGCAGCGGGACGAGGGCGATTGCGACCGCCGCGCAGCACGCCGCCGTCGCCAGACGAGCCGCGAGCTTGCGCGCCGGGTACGCGACGTCGAGCTCGGTGGTCATGCGGCCTCGTGGTCCTCGCGCGCGGGCACGTCGCGGGCGGTCGCGGACTCGGAGCCGCGTACCTTCGCGACGAGGATGCGCGCGGCGACGTTGAACGCGAAGGTGAGGACGAACAGCAAGACCCCGATCTCCGCGAGCGCGGCGACATGCAAGACGCTCGTCGCTTCGGCGAACTCGTTCGCGATCACGCTCGTCATCGTGTAGCCGGGCGAGAGCAGCGATCCGGTGATCTCGGGGCGGCTCCCGACGACCATCGCGACGGCCATCGTCTCGCCGACGGCGCGCCCGAAACCGAGCAGAACAGCGCCGAAAATGCCCGATTTCGCATGCGGGAGCACGATACGTCGGACCACGTCCCACCGCGTTGCGCCGAGCGCGAGGCCGCCTTCGCGCAGCTCGGTCGGGACCGCGCGCAAGACCTCGCGCGACATCGAAGCGACAGTCGGAAGGATCATCACCGCGAGCACGAGCGACGCGCAGAGCAATCCGACGCCGACCTTCGGACCGCGGAACATCGGCAGGAATCCAAGATGCGCCTCGAGCGCAGGCTCGAGCGTCGTGCGCAACAGCGGCGCGAGCACGATCGCCGCCCACAACCCGTAGACGACGCCGGGCACGGCCGCGAGCAGCTCGACGAGCGCGGCGACGGGACGCCGGAGCGGCGGAGGACCGAGGTCGGTGAGGAAGATCGCGACCCCGAGCGCGACGGGAACGGCGACCAGCAGCGCGACGACGGACGTCACGATCGTCCCGTACAGGAACGGAAGCGCGCCCAGATCGCCGTGCGCCGGATCCCAGTGCCGCCCGACGACGAAGCCGAACCCGAGCTCGCGGATGCTCGGCAGCGCCATCCCGAGCACGGATACGGCCAGCGCGAGCAGCACGAGGCCCACGATGCATGCCGCCGCACCACCGAGCGCGACGAGCGAGCGATCGACGCTCGCGCGCGGGGCCTCGTCGATGGGTCGCACGCTCGGAGAGATCGCCGCCGGGTCGTTCACCATCGCTCAGCCGCCTGCGGCAGGAGCGGGCGGCCGTCCACACGCAGCTCGCGCAGCGCACGCTCGGCGCGCGCCACGAGAGCCGGCGGCAGCGGCACGTAGTCGAGATCGCGCGCGAAGCGCTGTCCGTCGTGGACGGCCCACCACAGGAAGCGAGCGAGCGCCTCGGCACGTCCGGCGTCGCGCGCGTCGCGAGGGAGCACGACGTAGGAGAGCGCGGCGATCGGGTACGCGCCCTCGTCCGCGGAGTCGAGGAGCATGACGCGCTCGGTCGAGGTCGCGACCGTCGACGAGACGCTCTTCGCGGCGCGATCGATCGCATCGAGCGTCGGCGCCACGAGCACGCCGGCGCGGTTCTTCACGCGTGCCATCGGAAGCCCGGCCTGTCGCGCGTACACGAGCTCGACGTAGCCGACCGACAGCGGCGTCGCCTTCACGAATGCCGTGACGCCCTCGTTTCCCTTCGCGCCGACGCCGACGGGGAAGCGCGGCGCGGTGCCCGAGCCGGCGGTCGCGCTCCACTTGTCGTTGTGCGTCGCGAGATACGTCGTCAGCGCCGCGCTCGTTCCGCTGCCGTCGGCGCGATGCACGACGGTGATCGGCTCGTCGGGCAGCGCGGCGTTCGGGTTGAGCGCGCGGAGCCGTGCGTCGTCCCAGCGCTGGACGTTCCCGAGGAAGATGTCGGCGGCGACCTCCGCGGTCAGCGCGAGGTCACGCAGGCCGGGGACGTTGAACGCGAAGACGACGGCACCGACCGTGGTCGGTACGTGCACGAGCTTGACGGGCGCTCGATCGAGCTGCTCGTCGCTCATCGGCTCGTCGGTCGCGCCGAAGTCGACGACGCCGTCCGAGACCTGCCGGATGCCCGCACCCGAGCCGATCGACTGGTAGTTCACGCGCACGGTGGGATCGACGCGCGCGTACTCGGCAGACCACTTCGAGTAGAGCGGGAAGGGCAGCGTCGCGCCCGCACCGACGAGCATCCGTGGCGACGACTCGGTGGGCCCCGGGTTCGCGCGCGAGCACCCGAACGGAGACGCGAGCGCGAGCACGCACGCGAGGAAGCAAATGACGGCGAGCCGGATCACGCGGCGTCCTCTTTTTCACGCGTCAGGTCGTCGCTCGAGGACTTCTCTCGGCCGCGCGTGCTCGCATCGGGGATCTGCACGTCGAACGTGGTGCCCTTGCCGACGGCGCTCAGGACGTCGATCGTTCCGCCCATCGCCTCGACGAGGTGCTTCACGATCGAGAGGCCGAGGCCCGTGCCGCCCATCTCGCGCGAGCGCCCCGCGTCGACGCGGTAGAAGCGCTCGAACAGGCGAGGCAGATGCTTCTCCTCGATGCCGGTTCCGTCGTCCTCGACGCGCAGCCTCACGCCGGACGTGGGCGACTCGTTGCGCTCCGCGCGCAACACGACGGAGCAGCCCTCGGGGCAGTACTTCACTGCGTTGTCGACGAGGTTCGTGAGCACCTGCTCGAGCGCGCGTCGATCGGCCTCGACGTGCAGGCCCTTCACGGACTCGAGACGAAGCGCGATCTTTCGCTTCTCGGAGCGCTCGCGGAACATGCCGAGGAGGTGTGTGGCGAACGGCTCGAACGAAAAGCGCTCCGGCCGCAGGCGCAGCTCGCGCGACTCGATGCGCGAGAGATCGAGCAGGTCCTCGATGAGGCGCTGGAGACGCGCCGCGTTCCGGTCGATGATCCCGAGGAAGCGCTTGGCGCCCTCGGGATCGCGCGCGAGCGCCATCTCCATCGTCTCGGCGGCGGAGAGGATCGCGGTGACCGGCGTGCGCAGCTCGTGCGAGACGTTGGCGACGAAGTCGCGACGAAGCGACTCGAGCCGCCGGATGTCCGTGACGTCGAAGAAGACCGCGAGCAGACCGCCCATGTTCTGCGTGAACGCGGTGCCGCGCACGAGCAGGCGTCGCGGCTTGAGCCCGCCGAGCTCGACCTCGCCCGAGCACGTCGTGCGCGTGGTGCGCGCGCGATCGAGCAGCTCCTTCAGCTCCGCATGCCTCACGACCTCGAGCAGCGGCTGCCCGACGAGATCCGCGCGCAGGAGCAGCATCTCGCGCAGCGCCGGGTTCATCAGCGCGACCTTGCCGTCCTTGTCGAGGAGCAGCACGCCTTCCTGCATGCCGTCGAGGATGCGGCTCACGAGATCGCGCTCGGCGCGCAGCTCGCCGACCGTCTGCGAGAGGCTGCCCGCGAGCTGATCGAACGCGGCGCCGAGCTGACCGACGTCCTGCTCGCGTTCGACACGCGCACGCACGGTCAGGTCACCCTCGTGCATGCGACGCGCCGCATCGGTGAGAGGCCGCACGGCCTCGTCGAACCAGCGCACCGAGAGCTCGCTCACGATGAAGCCGACGAGCGCGCCGCCGGCGAGCGCGACGACGAGCGGAGACGCTCCGCCGCCGAGCCGACCGAGCACAGCCAGCGACGCGTAGACGCAGGACGAGACGAGGATCCAGGTCGCGACGAGGAGTCGGACGCGGATCCTGCCTCTCACCCGGTCGCCTCTTCCGGGTTGTCGGCGAAGCGGTAGCCGACGCCTCGCACGGTCTCGATGTACGTGCCGGCGACGCCGAGCTTCTCGCGGAGGCGCTTCACGTGCGTGTCGACGGTGCGCGTCGTGATGTCCGCGTCGATTCCCCAGACGTCGCTGAGGAGCGCGGAGCGCGTCTGGACGCGGTTCTTGCGGTCGTAGAGCGTGACGAGCAGCTTGAACTCGAGCGCGGTCAGCTCGAGCTCGCTCTCGTTGGCCCACACGCGATGCGCTTCGCGATCGACGCGCAACGTGCCGAACTGGAATCCGGGCGCGCTCTCCGCCTCGCCTTGCGACCGCCGTAGGATGGCTTGCACGCGGAGCAAGAGCTCGCGGACGCTGAAGGGCTTCACGACATAGTCGTCGGCACCGAGCTCGAAGCCGACCACGCGATCGATCTCCTCGCCCTTCGCCGTCAGCATCACGACCTGGGCATTGCGCGTCGCGGGATCGCTCTTGAGCGTCTTGCAGACCTCGGTGCCTGGGATGTCGGGGAGCATCAGATCGAGCAGGACCAGGTCCGGACGCTTCTCGCGCGCGAGCCGCAGCCCTTCCTCGCCCTTGCCGGCGATGAAGACCTTGTGTCCCTTCTCACGAAGGTTGTAGTCGAGGATTTGCTGGATGTCGGGCTCGTCCTCGATCACCAAGATTCGCGCCATGGACCGGCGATACTCTAGCCATGTGACGAGCAGGTGTCATGGCGGCGTCTTTGTCCGAAGGATCGGCTGAGTAGTGCTCGAAGGCTCGCGCGTGGTCGTGGTCGTACCGGCGTTCCGGGAGGAGGCGCACGTGGCCGGCGTGGTCGCCACGATGCCCCCGTTCGTGGATGCGATCGTCCTCGTCGACGACGGCAGCCCCGATCGCACGAGCGAGCGCGCGCTGTCGATCGGCGACCCTCGCCTCGTGATCGAACGCCACGCGCAGCGCCGCGGCGTGGGCGCCGCGCTCATCACGGGGTACACGCGAGGGCTCTCGCTCACGGAGAGCCCGACGGACGCGCTCTGCGTCATGGCGGGCGACGGGCAGATGGACCCCGACGAGCTCGAGGACGTGGCGCTCCCGATCGTCCGCGGCGTCGCCGATTACGTGAAAGGCGACCGCTTCACCGACCCGAGGGTGCGCCGATCGATGGGCCTTCCGCGCTGGATCGGCGGGCAGGTCTTCACGAAGCTGACGTCGGCCGCGATCCGCCAGCGGATCTCGGACAGCCAGTGCGGCTTCACCGCGCTCTCGCGTGGCGCCGCGACGAAGGTCGATCTCGCCGGGCTCTGGACCGGCTTCGGGTACCCGAACGACCTCCTCGGACAGCTCGCGGCCCGCGATTTACGCATCCACGAGGTCCCGGTCCGCGCGATCTACGGGTCCGAGACGAGCCATTTGAAGCTCCGACATCTCCCACCCGTGTTCTGGCTCATCGGTCGTGCTGCAGTGCGTCGACGGGTCCGTCACGTCCTCTGAACGGATGACGGAAGCGCCCAGGCCTTGCCGAACGGCTGAGGCGTATCATCTTGAGGAGACCGGATGCGACACACCCCCCGTCAGATGCGCTCGCCGCGAGGGATCGGGACGCTGATCGGGAACGGGTGGCTCCGTGAGTCTCCGCGCGAGGTGTGGCGCGAGCAGAACAAGTGGGAGGTGCGCAGCAAGTCGTCCCTGCGCAAGTGCATGTTCATGCCGGTGCCGGACGAGATCCGCCGGCTCGCGCCCCAGGTCTCGCAGGCCGCGCTCCCGCATCCCCCGGCGGCGCGCGTGTCGCGTCCCGAGCCGGAGCCCGAGGCGCATCGCCGCGATCCCCGGAAGGACGCGCGCCAGTTCCCCGCGTACGTCCCGGGTGGCGTGATCGATCCGCATCTCGCGGCACAGCAGGCGCACGCCCTTCACGTGCATCATGCACACAAAGAGGCGCAGAAGCGCGCTGCCGACGCGGCGAAGGGCGCTCCTCCGCTCGCGTGGTGGGAAGATCCCGTGGCGCTCGGCTCTCTCCTCATCCTCGTTCCGCCGGTCGGCCTCGCCGCGGTGTGGAGCAGCAAGCGCTACTCGAGCGACGCGCGATGGGCGCTCACCGTCATGACCGCGCTCACGATGTGCCTGATGAGCGCGATCGTCATCGCCGTCATCGCGATGCGCTAGCGCGCGCTAGACCGTACCGAGCGCTCGTTCGACGATCCCGGGTACGTGCTGGAGCGCGTGCTCCAGATCGAAGAGCTGCGCGAGCGTCTCGCCCGTGAGCTTCGACGACACGTCGGGGTCTGCCGCGAGGTTGTCGCGGAAGGCGCCGTCGCCGCGCCACGCGCGCATCGCGTTGCGCTGCACGAGGACGTAGGCGTCCTGCCGGCCCATGCCGGACTCGACGAGGGCGAGCAGAACGGCCTCGGAAAAATAGAGCTCCGCGGCGCGACCGAGGTTCTCCTGCAGGCGATCCGGATACACGACGAGGCCTTCGACGAGCCCGCGCGCGCGATCGAGCATGAAGGCGAGCGTGGACGTGGCGTCGGGCGCGATCATGCGCTCGGCGGACGAATGCGAGATGTCTCGCTCGTGCCAGAGCGCGACGTTCTCGAGCGCGGGGATGCACGCTGCGCGAACGACGCGCGCGAGGCCGCACAGGTTCTCGCTGAGGATCGGGTTGCGCTTGTGGGGCATCGCGCTCGAGCCCTTCTGGCCGACGGTGAAGGCCTCTTCGGCCTCGCCGACCTCGGAGCGCTGCCAGTGGCGCACGTTCGTCGCGAACCGCTCGATGCCGGCGGCAACGAGGGCCATCGCGCAGAACAGCTCAGCGTGGCGATCGCGCGCGACGACCTGCGTGCTGACGGTCTCGGGGCGCAATCCGAGCGCGGTGAGCGCGCGCTGCTCGATCGCGGGCGAGAGGTGAGCGTACGTTCCCACCGCGCCGGCGATCTTGCCGACGGCGATCTGCTCGCGCGCACGGACGAGGCGCTCGCGACCACGAGCGAGCTCCGCATGGTGCCCCGCGAGCGCGAGGCCGAACGTGACCGGCTCCGCGAAGATGCCGTGGCTGCGGCCGATCATCGGAGTCTTGGCGTGCTCGCGCGAGCGCTTGGCGAGCACCTCGAGGAGCGCCGTCGTGCGACTCACGAGGCTGTCGGTCGCGTCGCGCAGCAGGATCGCGAACGACGTGTCGAGCACGTCGCTCGACGTCATGCCGCGATGCAGCCATCGCGCGTCATCGCCGGCGAGGTCCTCGACGTGCGTGAGGAAGGCGATCACGTCGTGCTTCGTCGTGCGCTCGATCTCCTCGATGCGTCCAGCGTCGAGCACGAGGCCCTTCGCGCGGATGCGATTCGCGGTGCCCTTCGGGACGATCCCTGCCTCTTCCATCGCGTCGCAGGCGGCGAGCTCGACGTCGAGCCACACCTGGTAACGGCGGTCGGACGACCAGAGGGACGCGAGATCGGACGGTGTGTAGCGCGGGATCATGACGACCAGCCTCTTAGCAGAATCGCGGGGCGGATCCGATGCACGGCAGCTACGATGCGATCCGACATGGCGGCGCGATGACCAAGGCGGCGAAGACGAAGGCACTCACCGCGCACGACGTCTTCGTGCCGAGCTCGTTCCCGGAGCACACCTACGTCGCACGCGGCGACGAGGACCTCGAGGACAAGCTCCGCTTCGCGCTGAAGACGAAGGGACAGATCGTGAGCCTGTCCGGACCGTCGAAGTCCGGCAAGACCGTGCTCGTCGAGAAGGTCGTCGGCAAGGACAAGCTCGTCCCGGTCGTGGGCGCCGGCATCCGCGCGCCGGACGAGGTCTGGACGCGCGTGCTCGACTGGATCGACGCGCCGTCCGAGAGCATGGAGATGAAGTCGTGGCAGCTCCAGACGGGCGCGCGCGTCGGAGCGAAGGCCGAGACCGACGTCATCGTCGCGAGCGGCGAGGCATCCGGCGATCTGAACACCGCGTTCACGAGGCGCAGCACGGGAAGCGAGCGCAAGCGGCGCCGCGGGCTCGAGCAGGTCATCGAGGAGCTCGCCGGATCCGACGTCGTCGTGCTCGTCGACGACTTCCACTACATGCCGCGCGAGGTCCGCATCGAGGTCGCGAAGCAGCTCAAGGAGGCCGCGCGACGCGAGGTGAAGATCGTGACCGCCGCCGTTCCGCACCGCGCCGACGACGTGATTCGCGCGAATCCGGAGCTCCAGGGCCGCGTGACGGTGATCGACGTCGGCTACTGGCGCCCTCGTGATCTCGCGCGCATCGCGCACAGCGGCTTCGATGCGCTCAACGTGGATCTGGAAGCGGCGTCGACGGAGCGGCTCGCGCACCAGGCGTCGGGATCACCGCAGCTGATGCAGGCGCTCTGCCTGTACGCGTGCTTCGTGCTGGGCACGATCGATCGGATGCCGAAGCGCATCAGCGAGAAGTTGAAGGAAGAGGACCACGTGAAGGCGTGTCGCCTCACGTCGACCATCGCGGATTTTCGCACGCTGGTCGACGCGCTCGAGGCCGGCCCGCGCGCGCGCTCCGGCGATCGCAAGATGTACCGCTTCAAAGGCGGCAGCTCGGGCGACGTGTACCGCGCGGTGCTCAAGGCGATCGCCGAGGAGCCGCTCGTCCTCGCCTTCGACTACGACGAAGTGCTCCGCCGCGTGCGCGCGCTCTGCGACGGCGAGGCGCCGGGCGGCTCGAGCGTGACGGGCGCGTGCGCGCACATGGCGCGGCTCGCGGAGGAGCAGCTCCCCACTGCGCGTGTGCTCACGTGGGACGAACGCGACCAGATCCTCGAAATTCCCGATCCTTATCTGTCGTTCTACCTCCGCTGGTCGGACCGACTTCGCGACGTCGACTGAGCTCGGGCCGGGATAAGCTCCCTCCGTGGACTCGATACAGCTCGCCCGCACGCGTGACGATCATCCGCTCGTAGGGGCGGTCGTGAACGGAAGGTACTGCGTCGTCGGTCTGCTTCATCGCGGGCGGCGGAACGATCTCTTCGTCGCGCAGGAGACCATGCGCGACGCCGTCCGGTCGCTCGTCCTCAAGGTGCCGCACCAGCTCTCGAACGAGACCGCCGAGGTGCTCGCGCGCGAGGCCGGCGTGCTGCAGCAGGTCAGGCATCCGAACGTCGTCGTCGCACACGACGTGGGGAGCGACGACGAGCGCGCATACCTCGTGCTCGATCCCATTGCCGGCGAGACGCTCGCCGAGACGATGGAGCGCGTCGGGCCCATGAACGAGCGCGAGGTCCTCGAGATCTTCTGGCAGATCCTCTCGGCGGCACGCGCCATCCACGATCTCGGCATCGTGCATCGCGACCTGCGCCCGAGGAACATCTGCCTCGAGCACCGCGAAAACCGCCCGCCGGTCGTGAAGCTCATCGACTTCGCCACCGCGAAGTTCTTTCGCGAAGGGCATCCCGACGCGCAGGAGGAGCCGCCGTATCCCGTCGGCGCTCATCGCTACATGGCGCCCGAGCAGCATCGCGGCGAGGTGACCGGACCCTGGTCCGACATCTACGCGATCGGCATGATGCTCCACGCGGCGCTCGTCGGTGAGCTCCCGGAGGACGGCGCGCGCATCAGCTCGCGGAGGCCGGTGTCGGCCGGCCTCGACGACGTCGTCGCGACCGCGCTCGCCGAGGACCCGACGCAGCGCTTCGCGTCAGCCGCCGACTTCCAGGACGCGCTCACGCGCGTGCTGCTCGTAGGCGACTGACGCATCTGCGACGCGGAGCACACTCACGCGGGCTGCGTGTGATGCGCCAGCGCGTTGCGCTCGATCGGCTTGTGCAGCACGAGCGCGAGGAGGCCGCCCGCCGCCCAGACACCGAAGAAGACCTGCGCGATGGTGGCGTGCGTCGTGCCGGCGTCGAGGTAGCCGAGCGTCGGGGCCCACGAAGCGATCGTCGAGAACAGCAGGGCGATTTCCAGCATGGTTCGTAACTCCTTTGCCCCATGCAGAGTGCATGCGACGTGCCGGTGCGGCTGTCCTCGGCGCACGCTCCGGCTTACGAAGTACCTGGAAAATGGCTCAGCTAGCGTCTACGCGGCTCACCCGTAGAACCGCTTACCCTTGCGCGCCATCTCCACGAGGAGCGGCGCGGGCTCGAAGCGAGGGCCGAGACGGTGCTCGAGCGACCGTGTGCGGCGGAGCACCTCCGGGGCACCCAGGACGTCGACGTAGCGGAATGGCCCGCCCCGGAACGGCGGGAAACCGACGCCGAAGACCGCGCCCACGTCGCCGTCGCGCGCGCTGCGGAGGATCCCCTCGTCGAGGCAGCGGAGCGCCTCGTTCACGAGAGCGATCGTGCAGCGCAGGCTGATCTCCTCGGGCATCGGCTTCGCATGCGGCCGGATGCGGATCGCGCGATACACGGTGTCGTCGACGCGCGTCTCGAGCTTCGGGCTGCGCCCGCGCGAGCCGTACATGTAGAACCCGCGGCCGTTCTTGCGACCCTTGCGATCATCCAT
Organism: Labilithrix sp.; assembly: GCA_028287065.1. Classification (GTDB taxonomy): domain Bacteria; phylum Myxococcota_A; class Polyangia; order Polyangiales; family Polyangiaceae; genus Labilithrix. The sequence continues at coordinate 12,735 of JAQBQJ010000162.1, forward strand.
CCGCAGCGCCGCGAGCGCTTCGGGCACGCGCAGGCGATCGCCGAAGGCCGCGTGCATCGAGGTGGAGACGTGCGTGGCGATGTCGATACCCACGTCGTCGAGCACGTGCAACGGTCCGGTCGGGAAGCCCCAGTCGACGAGCGCGCGATCGACGACGTCGATCGACACGCCCTCGGTGAGGAGCTGCGTCGCCTCGTTGAGGTACGGCGTGAGGATGCGCGTCGTGTAGAAGCCCGGACCGTCGTGGACGACGATGACCGTCTTGCCCTGACGTTTGCCGACCGCGACCGCGGTGGCGATCGCGCGCGGATCCGTGTGCTTCGTGCGCACGACCTCGAGGAACGGAACGCGGTGCACCGGCGCGGCGTAGTGCATGCCCAGGATGCGATCCGGGCGCGACGAGGCTTCGGCGATCCGCGCGATCGGGAGCGACATCGTGTTCGACGCGATCACGCACGAGTCCTTCACGAGCTTCTCGAGGTCGCGAAGGACGGCGTGCTTGAGGGGGAGGTCCTCGAAGACCGCTTCGATGACGAGGTCCGCCGATTCGAGGCCGGCGTAGTCGCCGCTCCCCGAGAGCCGTGCGAACGTCTGATCGCGCTCGACCTCGGTGATCGAGCCGCGACGCACGCGCTCGTCGAGCAGATCGCGGACGTAGGTGAGGGCACGTCCGAGCGCGACGGCGTCGGTGTCCTTCATGCGGACGGGGATACCCGCTCGCACGCTGACGTACGAGATGCCTGCGCCCATGAGGCCCGCGCCGACGATCGCGACGCGCTCGACGGCGTACGGCTGCGCGCGATCCCTCTCCTCGTGCTCGACGCCGGTGTCCTTCTTCGCGGCCGCGCTGGCGAAGAACAGCTCGACGAGGCGATGCGACGTCTCGCTGACGACGAGCTCGCCGAAGAGGCGCGCCTCGAGGTCCGCCGCGGAGCGGAAGCCCTTCTTGCCGAAGCGCTCGAGCACGTCGAGCATGCGATTCGTCGCAGGGTAGTGGCCGTGCGTCTCCCTCGCCGAGGCGGCACGCGCGCGGCGGAAGAGGAACGCGCGCCCGATCGGGTTCTTCTCGATCAAGATGCGCTCGGCGCCGCGGAGTCGGTCGATCGGGCGGCCGCGATGGCGCATCCACGCGCGGCGCTGCGGCAGGTGCTTGCGGAGGAGCGGCCGTGTCACGAGCTTCAGCGCGAAGCGACATGCTGCTTCGAGCGCGGCGGCCGGCGACACGACCTCGTCGACGAGGCCGAGGGCGAGCGCGTTCTTCGGCTTCAGGCTGCGTCCGGTGAGACCGAGATCGATCGCCACGCGCAGGCCGGCGCGCTGCGCGACGCGGAGGAGACCGTTCGCCGCGGGCATGAGACCGAGCTTCACCTCGGGGAGGCCGAGCGCCGTCTTCGGATCGTCGGTGGCGACGGCCGCGGTGCACGCGAGCGCGAGCTCGAAGCCGCCGCCGAGCGCGGCGCCGTGCACGCACGCGACCACCGGCTTCGCGGAGGCGGCGATGCGGGCGAAGCGCTTCCCGACCTCGAGCGATGCGTCCTCCGCGTCCTTCGAGAAGCGAAGCGTCTG
>JAQBQJ010000169.1 GCA_028287065.1 Labilithrix sp.
GGGCAGGGATTCTTGCGACAAGCGCAGGATCCCATCCCTGCGGCGGCCGAGCTCTACGGCATCGACAGCAATCTGCGGCGCACGTCCAAGACGCAAGGCGGCGCCGCGGAGGTCTATGTCTTCGAGGGCCTCGATCGCGTCGCGACGCTTGGGCCGACTGGCGCCGTCAAGGAGGGATACCTCTTCGACGGCATTGATCATCCGCTGCGCATCAACCGGGGTGGAACGAATACCTACTACGAAGTCGATCTCGCAGGGAACGTGCGCGGCCTACGCGCGAGCGGAGGCGCGAGTCTCGGTGGATACCGCTACTCGGCCTTCGGACAGACGCTCGAAGACACGACGAGCATCACGCAGCCGCTGAGGTGGAAGGGGCGGTGGTTCAGTCCGGTCGCGGGCGGGACGTACGACGTGCGGGCGCGGCAGTGGAGCCCTGAGTTGGGGGTGTTCCTGAGCGTGGATGAGTTCCGTTACCTCCGGGTAGGAGGGACTCTCTGGGGCTGGCCGGGGCAGAACCCGGTCCGCTTTCGGGATCCACATGGCCGGTATGCCGTAGGACCAGCCGTCGCTGCCGGAACAGCAGTCGGAGGCCCGGCAGTCGGACTGTTCATCCTAGGCGGAGCGGCGGCAGCCTGGGCGGGGGCCGCCATCGCGCACGACATTTACGACTACACGCACCCCAAGGTCTCGGGGCCGGAACCGGCAGGGCCAAAGCCTGGGGGCCCGGCGCCTAGTAGCCCGGCACCTGGGGCACCCGCACCAGGGGCGGGTCCAGCGCCGTCACCATCTCCTGGATCTGGTGGACCAAAGTTTCCTGAGTGCGCCGGCGAACAATCTCCGATGCCGTGCTGCGAAGACACATGCGAGCAGCGCATCAACGATCTGCAAGACGCGGGCGCATGTGGCCACGGCCCACGGGACGTACCTCGGGACTTTGCCAAGGAGCGCTGCGTCCAGGACTGCGTCAGCGAATGGCTCCATCCATGAACGCCGAACGCGTCGGCTCCGTCGTTCGAGAGGTCGAAGCCTTGCGCCGCGCGAAGCGGGTCCTCGACGCTGACGATGCGGCGCTCAACGGACTTCGTTGGGCGGATGAGCAGGATCGAGATCATGAGCGTTCCCCGACGCGAACCGAGCTGCTCGGTGCGTTGAGTGTCGTCTTCGCGGCGGACCCGTCCGAATGGGGTGAGCCATACACAAAGCCCGCCCACGACGTAATCCTGAGAAGCGAATCATCTCATGGCCTCCCCCCACTTGCGCATGCGTTCCAGGAAGAAGCTCGAAAGCTGACGACTGCTGGTGAGAACGTCGCCGCTTTTCGCCACCTCTGCGCGGCGGCGAGCATCTACGCGGCGTTTGGTTGTACCGGCGCTTCTCGTCGCAACTTGTTGCGGCAGCTCTGCAAGCACGCAATTGGACTAGGCCGACTCGATGAGGCCGTGACCGCCGCGCGTGCCTGCTTGGCACTGAGCGAGCCCACCGACGTGTTCATCGAGTCGCAGCAACAGATGGTCGGCATCGCTCTGTTTGAGTCGGCTCGCTTTTTCGAGGCGATTCCGTATTTCCAGCGAGTCCTCACGCAACGGCGCGCGATGGACGCCGCCAAGAACCGACCGGAGTGGGTGCGGGAAGCCGAGGAGTGGCTCGCGAGAGCGCGGGCGGCAGTGCGAAAGTGACTCGGAGAACACCGGCCCCGCTGAAGGCCCTCGCCGTCATCGTCGCGAGCTTCGCGGGCCGAAGACAGGCTCGGCGAACGGGGGCGTGGTGAAGCGCCTCGCCGTCATCGTCGCGAGCTTCGCCTTCCAGCGGGCGAGGACATGGGGGCGATCGAACGGCTCGGGATCGGGAGCGCGAACATCCTCGCGCTCACGGGCTCGCCGAGCTTCACGTCGGCGCCGGTCTCGTCGTCGTGCCACCAGGAAGAGCGTAGCCGGGGCGTGGACGCGTTTGCAGCGTGACGACGGGCTCCCACCCGAACGGGATCGCGGGCGGCGCGGGCGCGGTTCACGGTAGTGCCGATTACGCTCGTTTTCGTGCCACGAAGATCGCGCTCGGAGGCCGCTTGAAATGCCGAGGGCCGCAATGCCACGGACGATGCCGATTTCGGCACGCTCGTGTTGATTCGAAACCGTCCCGGATTGTAGTACCGGCATGGCCCTTCGCACCGCGATCTACTTCCGCCACTCGACCGACAAGAGCAAGACCGAGAACCAGCGGCCCGAGGTCGAGCAGATCGCCCGCGCTCGTGGATACGAGGTCGTTGCGACGTTCGAGGAGCAGGCGAGCGCCGTGAAGAAGAGGCCCGAGTACGAGCGCATGATGAAGGCGGCGCGTCGTGGCGGCTTCGACGTGCTCATCGTGTGGGCCATCGACCGGTTCGGGCGCTCGATGGTCGGCAACCTCACCGACGTGCTCGAACTCGACCGCATCGGCGTGCAGGTCGTCAGCGTCCGCGAGACGTGGCTCGACACCGGCTCGCCGGTGCGGACGTTGCTCATCGCGATCTTCTCTTGGGTTGCAGAGCAAGAGAGGACGCGTCTGGTCGAACGGACGAAGGCCGGGCTCGTCAACGCTCGCCGTCGTGGCGCTCGTCTCGGCCGTCCTCCCGCTCGTCTCGACCGAGATCATCTTCTCGAACTTCGCGAGCAGGGATGGTCGGTACGAAAGATCGCCAAGAGCCTCGGCGTCGGGCCGAGCACCGTGCAGAGGCGTCTCGTCGTCGCGGCCAACGGCGAGGCCACGTCGTGAGGCGCCGACCTGACGAAGACTTCCCCGCCGACCTCGTGACGCCCGACGAGGCCATCGATCTCGTGATCGACGCCGTGCTCAACGGCAACGACGGGCTCCGCAATCTCACGAAGCAGATCCTCAAGGCGCAGAAGCGGCTCCGGCGCGCCGTCGATGACGACGGCTGGAAGGCGTACCTCAAGCTCGAAGAGGTCGTGAACGAGCGGGCGTCGGCGCAGATGGATCTGCTCCTGCGTTGCGGTCTCGCGCACGGGTCTCGATCTCGGCGATGACGTTGAACGTCGTCGAACGAGCTTCACCAGAAATTCGAGGCCACCGAAGTCCCCGCCCGCAGGCGTTCGGAGGCGCTCGGCCATTTCATTTACGCGTTCCGGCTGCTCGCACCCGATGCCGGC
>JAQBQJ010000170.1 GCA_028287065.1 Labilithrix sp.
GTGACGGCCGGACCGACGACTGCCGTGTAGAGCGCGGAGTCGTACGCGCCTCCCCTGGTCTTCAAGCCACAGGCCACGCGGAGGAGCGTTGTCACCTCTTCGCCGCCGCGCGTGAGGGCGAGCGCGACTGAGCGCGCGAGAGGCACGTCGGCCGCGCGCCGTAGGAGCGCAGTCCCCGCGCGCTCGTGCGCCGGGGCGAGCCGAGGGATGTCCTCGTTGTCGACCGATCCGAACACCGGCTCCCACGCGATGCGTCCTCGAAGCTTCGGCGAGGTCTCGCGCGCGCCGGCGATCGCCGCGAGCGCCGCGAGCGTCCACGTGCGTTTCTTCGACCGAAGCGCATCGGCGACGACGACGAATACCTCGCCGACGCGCGGATCGACGGTCGGTGCGAAGGCGAGGAGCTCGTCGGCGAAGGCCAGTGTGCCCGGCGTGGCCGGCGCGGTCGGCGACGTCATCGTGCCGGCGACTGTACCCCGGTTACTTGCAATCGCACTTCATGAACACGGTCGCGCTCTTCACGTCGCTCTCGCCGCAGCCGAGGCCGCGCATGCACCCGCGGAGGATGTCGTCGGCCTTGGACCACTGCGTGCCCTTCTTGGCGGCGCATCCGGCGGGGCAGCAGTTCTCCTTCACGTCCCAGGACGCGCACGAGGCGAGGGCCTCGCGAGGCGAAAGCGTGAGCCGAGTCTCGGCGACGCCGTCGAGCTCGTCGCCCGGAACGCGCAGCACGCGGACGGTGTGATCGCCGTCACGCACGACGTCCTCGCTCCGGACGCCGGTCACGAGCCCGAGGATCACGACTACGGCCCCGACGACGGTCGCATGTTTCATGGGCAATGGATACGCGCGGCGGCGCGTAGATCTCCCCTGGCTGGTGCGCGGACTACTTCTTGCGCGCCTGCCGTTCGAGGACGTCGACGTCCGCGATGTCCTGCGGCCGGCCGGCGGCGCGCTTGTTCGTGAGGAGGTCCTGCTTCGAGATGACGTAACACCGCGTGCCGTCGAGATCGTAGGTCTCCTTGCGCGTCCATGCGTCGGCGAAGGACACGCCGCTGATCTCGGTCAGAAGCTCGATCCGAAACGGCGGCGCGCCCATGCGGAAGCCGTTCCCGCCGGCGGCGAAGTCGGCCTCCGTCACATCGCCAAGTGGTGGGCCGAACTCCCGAAGCGCGTTCATCACACGCGCCGCGTTGACGGGTGACGCCTCGATCCAGAGACTCGCGTCAGCGACGTTCAACGCGGTAAGCAGATCGAGGAAGTCGGGGCTCCACCGCGCTGTCATCGATGCCTCCATACTGGTCGAGGCTGAGCTGCCAGGTGAGCGCGAGCCTCTCGAGAGGATCCATCGCCATCCACTCGTCCAGCGCGTCGAGCTCCATCGCTTCGGCTGCGCGGGGCTGTCGAAACGTCTTCGAGCTCCAGGCCAGTTGCCGTCGGCGACGACGCTCGGCAGCCTCACTCATGGGAGATAGGATAGCGCACCGGGCCGGCACTTGCTGCCTCGACCGTGCGCCTTGCGCACTGCACGTGATCGCTTGAATACTGCACCCATGCCGGGGGTCCGCCAGCGCCTGACGTTCGGGCTCGTGCCGCCGGCGAGCTTCTTGAACGTCGAGCCGCGCGTGAACGCGTTCCTGCGCTGGGTGAGCGAGCGCGCGGGCATCGAGCTCGTGCGGCGTCATGCCCGGTCGTACGACGAGCTCGTGAAGCTGGTGCGCGCCGGCGACCTCGACGTCGCATGGCTGCCGCCGATCCCGTTCGCGACGCTTCGCGGCGAGGCGCTGGTGCGGGCCTTGGTATGCGCCGATCGCGGCGACGATGCGTACGTCTCCGTGCTCGTCGCGCGGCCCGACGGGCCCGTGCACACCGCCGACGACGCGCGCGGACGGCGGATCGGCTGGGTCGATCCGCTCAGCGCCGCCGGATACGTGGTCCCGCGCATGCGGCTCGCCGCACGCTTCGGCGCTTCCGGCAGCCCGTTCGCGTCGGAGAGCTTCTTCGGATCGCACGCGGCGGTCGCGCGCGCGGTCGTCGACGGCACCGTGGACGTGGGCGCGACCTACGGCCGTCGCGCCGACGGGCAGCTCGTGTGTGGCCCCTTGCCCGAGGACAGCGCGGGCCAGCTTCGTGTCGTCGAGGTGCTCGGCTCGATCCCGCCCGACGTCATCGCCGTTCATGCGAGTGTCGTCGACACGGAGATCGTCGCCGCGCTCGTCCGCGCATTCGAGGGCGCGAGCCGTGACCCGGTGGTGCGCGGATACGTGCTCGAGCTGTTCGGCGCGACGTCGTTCGTCGAGAAGCCGATGAACGGCCACGATCTGCTCGGCGCGGAGCTCGAGCGAGGCGTCGACTCGGGCGTCATCCCGGCGGCCGCGGTGTTCCTGTCGACGCGTCCGCCGCCCAGCAACTTTCGGTGAAGCTCGATCGTCGCCGCGCGGGGTTTGGTATCGTGTCCCGACCGTGACCGCCGCCGCCGCCGATCTCCCTGCCCACGTGCCGTTCCTCGACGCGCGCGCGAAGGCGCGTGCGATGGCCGCCGTGCAGGCGTTCGAGTCGCACACGTCGGCCGAGCTCGTGATCACGGTGAAGAAGCAGGTGCGGTCGTACCTCGAGGCGCACCTGCTCTACGGCAGCCTGTTCGCGTTCGCGGCGCTGCTCTTCCTGTTGTTCTTCCCGATGGACTTCAACGTGACGCTCATGCCGCTCGACACGTTCCTGGCGTTCGCGGTGGGGTTCGGGCTGTCGCGCTTGTTGCCGCCGCTGCAGCGGCTGGCGCTCCCGGAGGCGAAGCGGCGAGCGACGGTCGAGCAGGCGGCGAAGGCGTCGTTCGTCGACCTCGGCATATCGAAGACCACGGGGCGTACCGGGGTGCTCGTGCACGTGTCGATCTTCGAGGGCATCGTCGCGATCGTCGCGGACGTGGGCGTCACGCCGGAGGCGAAGAAGGCGCTCGACGACGCGCGGGCGACGCTCGAAGCGGCTCTGGTGAAGCTCGATATCGGGTCCTTCGCGGCGACGCTCGAGACGTTGGGGCCGAAATTCGCGCAGACGATGGCGCGCGCGGCAGATGACGTGAACGAGCTGGCGGACGAAGTCGCATGAAGCGCTATTTGGTAAAGCTGATTGGCAATCACGATATCGGCCGAGTGATCGCGATATCGAGCGCTGCGGCGTCGGTTCTCCTGTACGCGTCGCTCGCCCATGCCGGCTCGCGGCCGGGCGGTGGCGGCTCGTTCTCGGGTGGCAGCAAGAGCTCGGGTGGCGGTGGCGGGCGCAGCAGCGGCGGCGGCTCGTTCTCGGGCTCGAGCTCGAGCGGCGGCGGAGGTGGCGGCGGCGACGGCGGCGCGTTCGTCGCGCTGGTCATCGAATATCCGGCGATCGGCATCCCGATCTTGATCCTGATCATCATCGTCTACCTCGTGAAGAAGCGCGCCGGCGCGGCGATGGAGGGGAGCGAGTGGTCGTCGGGCGCGGGCACGATGAACTGGACCCCGTATGCGCCGCCGCCGCAGCCGGTCGTCGTCGAGCCGCTGCGCGGCAAGCTCGAAGCGCTGCGCCGCACCGATCCGGGCTTCTCGATCGTGGTGTTCGAGGACTTCCTCTACTTCCTCTACGGCGAGATGCATCGCGCGCGCGGCGCAGCGGGCGGCGAGGCGCTGGCGGCGTACGTGGCGGATCATGCGCGCGCGGCGCTGCACAACGACGGCCGCGTGGCGGAGGTGACGGGCATCATCATCGGCTCGCTCACGTACGAGCGCGTCGACGTCGACGCGCAGGGCGGCGTGCAGATCGACGTACTGGTCGAGTCGAACTACGTCGAGCGCTACCGCCCGCAAGGAGAGCAGCGCTACTACGTGAAGGACCGCCTGCGTCTGTCGCGAGCGCCGGGCGCGCGCTCGCGCGATCCGGGCAAGGCGCGCACGCTGAATTGCCCGAACTGCGGCGGCCCGCTGTCGAACATGCGCGGGACGACGTGCAACTTCTGCAAGACGACGGTCCCGCAGGGCACGAAGGACTGGGCGGTGAGCAGCCTGCAGACGCTGGAGCGCGAGCCGAAGGGCCCGCTGCTCACGTCGAACGTGGGGGAGGAGGGCACGAACCTCCCGACGGTGTTCGACCGCAACGCGCAAG
>JAQBQJ010000187.1 GCA_028287065.1 Labilithrix sp.
GTGGTCGTGGTCGTGGTCGTGGTCGTGGTCGTGGTCGTGGTCTTGCTCGCTTTCGTCGCTCTCGCTCTCGCTCTCCGCGCGCGCGCGCGCCTTCGCCGCCTTCGCCTTCGCGCGCGCCTCCGCCTCCGCATGCCGCTTTCCCTTGCGCGCGCTCATGCCGCCCGCGTCGCGAGCCAGGGCTCGAGCATGCGCGCCACCATCTGCGACGCGTGCGTCTTGTCTCCGAGAGCGGCCTCGACCTCCGTGCACGCTCCGAGGAACGACTCGCGCTCCTCGAGCACCTTCGCGAGCGCCTCACACATGCGCGCCGCGGTCGCTCGGCGCTGGAGCAGCTCCGGGAACGCCGCGCGTCCGAGGAGGATGTTCGGCAGCGCGACATACGGCGTCGACACGAACGCCCGCGCCGCGAGCTCGGTCGGCCATCCCACGCGATAGCAGACGATCGGCACCGCACGCGCGAGCGCACACTCGAGCGACGCCGTTCCCGACGCGCACAGCGCGGCGTCGAATGCCGGCAGCGCATAGCCCATTCCGGCACGAGCATCGACGTCCACGACCTCGACGTGCGCAGCATCGGCGGTCGCGCGGGCCCATGCGCGCGTCGTCGGATCGAGGCTCGGCGCGAGCAGCACGCGTGCATCGACGCTCGCGTGCTCGCGGCGCACCCTCTCGTAGCCGCCGAGCATGGGAACGAGCAGACGTCGGACCTCGTGCGGGCGGCTGCCGGGGAGGATGGCGACACCCCACGCGCGCGGCGTCATCCCGAGCAGCTCGCGCGCCGCGACGCGATCGACTCGCAGCTCTTCGCGCGCCGGGTTGCCCACGTAATGCGCGTCGACGCCGAAGCCACGCCACAGCGACTCCTCGAACGGAAGCATGACCGCCATGCGGTCGAGATGACGCCGCAGCGGCACGGCCCTCCCGCTCCTCCATGCCCAGACCTGCGGAGCGCCGTACCAGAGCACGCGCGTTCCGTTGGCCCAGAGCGCCTCGGCAAGGCGCGCGTTGAACTCGGTGTAATTTACAAGCAGCGCCGCGACCGGCTTGCGCAGCGCGACCGACGCACGCACGACCGCATAGGCGCGCGCGACGCCGAACGCTCGGCGCGCGACCTCCGCGACCCCGAGCGCCGTCGTCTCGCGGAGGTCGGCAACGAGCTCGACGCCTTCGGCCGCGAGAGCTCCGCCGCCCATGCCGAAGACGCGCACGCCCTCCGGCAGATGCGCGATCACCGCGGCGGCTGCGCGATCGCCCGATGCCTCACCCGCGACGACGAGGAGATCTCCGCCGTTCATGCGGGCTCCAGCGCGGTCGCGACGGGACCGCTCAACGTGTCGACGAGCGCCGCTCCGTCACGCGACACGCGAAACGCGCCGAGCCCAGGCACCGCGGCCACCGCTTCGAGCGAGGGCTCCTCGATGTCCGCGAGGTCCTGGAGACAGTGACCCGGAAGGACGACCTGCTCGTCGACGCCGCGCTTCTTCGCCTCTTCTTTGCGCCACTTCGTGAGCCGCTGCTCACGCGCGCGGCGCGCACGCAGCACGCCGCCGGGGACCTTCGGCTTCTCGAACCAAACGCGCTCTTCGTCCGGGATCGCGCCGTCCTCGATGCCCGCCGCCACGGCGTCGAGCAGCTCGTTCGCGATCGAACGCGCGCGCCGGCCGCCCATCGCCCCGCGGATCTTCGCGAGCTCGTCGAGCGTCTCCGGTTTCTTCTTCGCGATCTCGAAGAGCACGTCGGGCCCGAGCACCTTGTAAGGCGGCACGTTCAGCTCGCGCGCGAGCTGCTCGCGGATGTTCGCGAGGTGCCGCAGGATCGGCAGCTCCACCGCGGGCACGCGATCGATCCCCTTGAGACGCACGTACGCCGGACGCGGCTCCTCGACTCCGGCACCGCCGATGGCCTGCGCGAGGCGATAGCGCGTCTCTTCTTCCACCTCGTCGGCGATGCCGCGTGCGCGCACCTCGTCGAAGAGGCGATCGGCGAGCGCGGACAGGTTCGCGACGTCGCCTGCGAGGTACGTGAGCATCGCGCTCGTGAGCGGTCGCTCGCCCCAGTCGTGCTGCTGCATCTTCTTGTCGATGTGAACGCCGAGCTCGCTCTCGAGGAGCGACGCGAGCCCGGTCGCCGGCCGGCTCAACATGCGCGCCGCGAGCGACGTGTCGCGTGCGTTCGCGAGCGTGACGCCCGCCTCGGCGAGGATGCGCGCGTCGAACGCGACGTCGTGGACGATCTTCTCCGTCTCCTGCGAGGCGAGCAGCTCGCCGATCGGCAGGAGCGACGTCGCGAGCGCGTCGATGATGATGACCTCGTCGTCGCAGGCGAGCTGGATGATGCACGCGGTGGCGCGGTACGCGTGCATGCCGTTCGATTCGAGATCGAAGGCCACGCGCGGGCGCTTGGCGAGCCTCGCAGCGACGCGAGAGAGCTCGTCCTCGCGCGTGATCAACAGCGGTTTTTCGCGCGCGTCAGCCGACATGGCGAAGCGAACGGTCTACCACATGCCTACTTCAGCGACGCGATCGACGTAGGGCGAGCACGCCGGCAAGCGCGAGACCGAGGGCCATCCAGCCGGGCGAGCCGAGCGCAGCTGCGTTGCTCGCGGCGACCTGGGAGGACCCGCCGCAGCTCTTCTTTGCGGGCTCCGCGCAGTCGCCCGTGTAGCCGCGGCGAGGAGTGGGGTCGCACTGCGGCCCGGGCGTGACCTTGCCGTTGAGCACGGCACGCGCGCCGTCGGGTCGGTACACGGAGCACACGCCGGCGACGTCGTCGGCCGTGAGGTTCCGCATCGCGGTCGCGCCCGGCGTGTAGTTCGCGAACATGGTCGCGCGGTTGTCGCCCGAGTGCGCGAGGCCGAGGAAGTGCCCTGTTTCGTGGGTCACGATGCTCGCGAAGTCGTAGCCGTCGGGAGGCACGGGATCCGTCAGCGTGACGCGCTGATCGTGCGTGTTGACCTCCATGTCCGCGTCGTAGATCTCACCGGTTTCGGGATTGAACGTGACGGTGGTGAGAGCGAGCGTGTTGTTCGAATCGCTGTGCGGCCACGTAGCGTCGCGAAAGACGATGACGTTCTGGTTCGCGCCGTTCTGGTTGTAGTTGACCTCGCCGCAGTCGACGGGACCGAGATCGCGCACGTCGATGCTCACGCGCGACCGGCCGGTGCCTTCGGTCGGGCAGCTCGCGCCCGTCCACTTGGTGAAGGCGCGCGAGATTCCGTTCGCGGCGTCCTCGAAGGCGACCTGGCGGCTCGCGCTCTTCTGCACGCTGTAACCGACACACGAATTCCGCCAGAAGAGCGGCACGCCTTGGTCCCAGCACTTCGTCGTCGAAGGTTGGAAGTCGGCGACGACGGGCACCGTCGTCGTGCGGCAGAACGCGGACGCGGCGCGCGGGCTCGCGATGAGCGCGCTCGCAGCAGCCAGTGCGAACGACGCGGCTGCGAGGCGCGTGCGCGAGCGCGGCGACGCGACGACGTTCACTTCTTCGCGTCGCTCGGCGCCACGGGACCCGCCCCTGTGTGGAGCTTCTTCCACGAGGCGGCGATCTCGCGCGTGACCTCGTCGAGCGGACGATCGTGGAGGACCTCGCCGGCGAGGCGCGCCTTCGGGACGGCCTCGGCGGTGGGACCGCTGGTCTGCGGTGCGTCGGCGGGCTTCGGGCCGACCGTCTCGGCGAGGGGCTTCGGCGGGAGCAGCACGCCGACGGCGTTCGAGCGGATCACGCGGCGGGCCTTCGTCACGTCCTTGACGCTGTCGTCGACGACGATCGGGTACTGGCCCTGCGCGCGCGCCGAGACCTCCCACGTGCCGCTCGTCTTGAACTTCCGCATGAAGAGGAGCGAAGGCTTGTTCGTCGTGAGCACGGGCTCGCCGTCGACGAGCTGTCCGATCTTCCCGACCACGCCGCCCATCGTACGGATCCAGGTCTCGGCTCCGGTGCCGAGCTCGCCGGCGACGCCCTGGTCGACCTTCACGCGCGTGTACGTGTAGATGCGGCCGTCCTCCCAGACCGTCTTCGCTTCGACCGGAGTGACGACGCCGACGGAGTCCGCGTCCTTCACCAGCGCATCGAACGCGACCGCGATCGAGACGGATGCGCTCGCGTCGGTGGGGACGAGCAACGCGAAGCCGGAAGCTCCCGCCAGCAGCGCGGCGAACAAGGTCGATCGAAGAAGCCTCATGGCTCGGATTTTAGCACGCGCCGGGCGTTCAGCTACGTCTCACCAGCGAACGAGAGCGCAGCCCCAGTGAATGCCGGCGCCGAGGGCGAGCATCATGTTCAGCTCGCCTTTCTGCAGCTTTCCGTCGCGCGTGCATTCGTCGATGAGGATGGGCAGCGTGCCTGCGCTCGTGTTGCCGAAGCGATCGATGTTCATCGGCATCTTCTCGGGCGCGACGCCGAGCTGCTCGCGGACGTAGTTGTTGATGCGCGCGTTCGCTTGATGCGCGAGGAACCAGTCGATCTTCTCGATCGGCGTGTTCGACTCCTCGCACAGCTTGCGTGCGGTCTGCGGCAGCTTGGTGACGGCGAACTTGAAGAGCTCGCGGCCGTCCATCCGCGGGATGTGCGCTTGCTCGTCGAAGTGCGTGGCCTTCCAGTACGGGCGCGTCCGGAAGCCGCCGCCGGGGACGTAGAGCGTCTCGGCGTAGCGGCCGTCGGTGTGGACCTTCGATGCGACGAGGCCGGCGTCGCGATCGGTCGCGCGGAAGATCATCGCGCCGGCGCCGTCGCCGAAGAGGACCGCGAGCGCGCGGTGCTCGTTCGCGCGGGCGCGTGCCTCGGGGGTGGGCTCGCCCTCGCGTTTGCCTTCGACGATGTCCCAGTCTTCCCAGGGCATGAACCCGGCGTGGGCCTCGGCGCCGACGAAGAGGATCGTCTTGGCGGCGCCGCCCTTGATGAGGCCGTCGACGAGCTGGAGGGCGAAGATCATCGCCGCGCACTGCTGGCGGATGTCGAGCGCCGGCGTGCTCTCGAGGCCGAGCTTCGCGGCGAGGACCGCGGCGGACCCCGGGAACACGTAGTCCGGCGTCATCGTCGCGAAGAGGA
>JAQBQJ010000221.1 GCA_028287065.1 Labilithrix sp.
CGCCGCCCGCCGGACCGTACGTGCTGAAGAAGCTGCGCGAGCTCGATGCCGCGCTCGCCGCCGCCATCCCTCGCGTGGTCGAGTCGGCGGACGACGAGGCGATCCACGATCTGCGCGTCGCGATCCGCCGGCTGCGCACCATGCTGAAGATGGCGCGACCGCTGTTCGGTCGCTGGCACGCCGACGTCGTTCGCAAGGCGTTCGCCGACGTGATGAAGGCGACCGGCGAGCTCCGCGACGAAGAGGTGCTCGAGGAGACCCTCGACGGTCTCTCCGATCATCCGGCGTTCGGTCTGTGGCTCCACGCGCGCGCCGCACGCGAACGAAAGCTACGACGCGCCGTCGTCGCACGCATCGAACGCGGCGAGCTCGATCGCGCACGCCTCATGCTCAAGGCGCTGCTCGTCTTCCCCTTCGACCCCGCGCGCAACATGGAGCTGTCGAGGTTCGCGCGTCGCACCGTCGAGCGCGCGAGGCGCGTCGTCGAGAAGGGCCGCGACGTGCCGCCCGAGGACATGCTCGGTCTCCACGAGCTCCGCATCTCGTACAAGGAGCTGCGTTACTCGATCGAGCTCCTGTCGGAGGCTCTCCCCCTCGACTCGCGTGCGATGCTCGAGCCGGCTGTCGTTTTTCAGAAGCGCCTCGGCGAGATTCACGACGTCGACGTCGCGCACGACGTCCTCCGAGGCGCGCGCACGCTCCCGCCTCAGGCACGCGACGAGGCGCTCGCCGCGCTCGCCAGCGTCCGCGAGAAGCGGATCGGGAAATACCTACGCGAGCTCGACCCTCTGGGCGCGGCCGCCGTCATCAAGGAAGAGCTCGATCGGCAGGCGACCGGCAGCCTGCTCCTCGATCCCCACACAAATGGCGTGAACGGCGCTTCTCAGGACCTCGACGAGGCCGTCACGACCACGACTTTGCGGCTCGAGGAGGGCGGATCCTAGGGGATTTGACGACTTTCCCACGCGGGGTGCGACCCGTGCTTGACCCACGTTGACCGGGCGGCCGATACTCCCCCTCGCGCGGAGACCCCTCGGCTCGCGGGAGGCTGCTTTGATCACGTGTCCGAAGTGCAGCAAGGACAACCAAGACCACTACAAGTTCTGTCTGGGTTGTGGCGCAGAGCTCCCTCGTGACGCTGCCGCGGCGCCGAAGCCGTTCTCTCCGCAGACGCCTCCGCACGGCGTGAAGGCGGCGTCGGCTCCTCCCGCAGCGGTCTCGGGCGTCGCGACGCGCGATCCGGGTCCCGTCATGAGCGCGCCCGCGCAGGCATACTCGCCGCCCGCAGGTCCTGCCGGTGGTGGAATGGTGATGGGCGGAGGCGGTGTCGGCGCAGGTCCGGCGGGCGCAGGCCAGGGTCAGTCGTCGCCTCCTCCCGCGGGTGGAACGGTGTCGTGTCCGCAGTGCGGGCACATCAACATGCCGTCGAATCTGTTCTGCGGATCGTGCGGCTTCCGGCTCACCGGCGCGCCCGCGGCTCCGAAGGCCGCGCCCGTCGCGCCCGCCCCGATCGGCGGAGCAGGCGCGGGCACGGTCGTTCTCACGGCGCTCCGTGCCGACGGCACCGAGGCCGGCACGTTCGCGCTCCCGGGCACGACGGTCACGGTCGGTCGTGAGACCGGCGCGATCTTCGCGGGCGACAGCTATCTCTCGCCGCGTCACGCGACGTTCACGCAGCAGGGCCAGAAGGTCACGGTCAAGGACGAGTCGTCGCTCAACGGCGTCTACAAGAAGCTCGTTCGCGACGTCCCCGTCGAGCTGCGCCCGCATGACATGTTCCGCATCGGGCAGGAGATCATCAAGTTCGAGCCGCTCTCGCCCGCGACCCCGTCGCCGGACGGCGTCGAGCGTCTCGGCTCGCCTGCGAAGGGTTACGTCGGTCGCATCGCGCTCGTCATCGGTCGCGAGGTCACCGGCAACGCGTTCCCGATCCCGGAGACCGGCGTTCATCTCGGTCGCGAGCGCGGTGACGTGCTCTTCCCCGAGGACGGCTACGTCTCGGGTCTGCATTGCCGTCTCAGCTGGGAAGGCGGACGCCTCCTCCTGACGGATCTCGGCAGCTCCAACGGTTCCTTCATGCGCCTGCACGAGGAGACCGAGGTCAAGACGGGCGACGTGCTCCTGATGGGGCAGCAGTTGTTCCGCGTGGCCGTCTGATGAGCGGGGCGCCGTCGCACCGCACGATTCGCGTCGTAGCGGCGGTCCTCGAGCGAGACGGCAAGTATCTCATCACGCAGCGTCGCGGCTCCGCGGTGCTCCCGCTCATGTGGGAGTTTCCGGGTGGGCGTGTCGAGGCAGGCGAGACCGATCAGCAGGCGTTGAAGCGTGAGCTGCTGCATCGTCTCGGCGTGGGCATCGACGTCGGCAAGCTGATCTCGTTCGTGAGCCATCCGTACGAGCACTACGTCGTGGATCTGTTCCTGTACGAATGCACGCTGCTGACCGAGTCGCTCCAGTCGCTCGCGGTCAACGCGTTCAAGTGGGTCGCGAGCAGCGAGTTCGACCAGTACCCGTTCACGCCGGCGGACGAAGCGTCGATGAACAAGCTGCTCGGCGTGAGCTGAGCTCGCGCGAGACTCGAGAAGTCCGAGAAAAGCGCGAAAGCGCTAGATTTGGCTGCCGATCGCAGCACCGCGAGCGCGTTCCACGCTCATGCCCACGCGATGCGCTCGAACATCCGTGCGAGTCTCTGTCCGCGCGTTGGATTCAGGCTGGCGACGTGGGCAATCCGGCCTGCAAGGTGGGCTCGGAAATCCGGATGTCCTTGGACGTCCTCGGGCCTCGGACCTCGGGTCGCGCAGTTGTGGAGCGTGGCTTTCAGGCGATCGTACGCGTCGCGTGCCGGGTTCATGCGTGCGTTCACGACGACGCCGGTCACGAGCTGGCGAACCCCGGCCCGCATCACGCGCGTCTTTCGATGGTTCACGACGAAGCCTTCGTCTCGAACGATCGCCGCGACGAGTGCTTCGAGGCGAGGTGCGCGACGAGCGAGCTCGCGATCGCCCGAGAAGACGAGGTCATCGGCATAGCGGGTATACGTGAGCTCGAGCTCCGAGGAGAGCGCGCTGAGCCGAACGTCCATGCCGTATGCGCACAGATTTGCCAGAGCGGGAGACGTCGGCGCGCCCTGCGGTAAGTGGCGCGTGCGTGCGAGCATCTCCGCGCGCCGCAGCGCGGCGACCTCGGCGAGAGGCGCATGGCGATCGAGGACGACGCTGCCGCGAGCGGACGGAGCGACGTTGGTACACAGCAGCGCGAGTGCCCACGCGACGCTGTCTGGATATCCAGCGGCGCGGAAGACGGCGGACACGCGCGCGGCCGAAACGGACAGAAAGAAGTCCTGGAGATCGATGCGAATGACGACGGCCTTTCCGATGTGATGACTCGCGTGCGTGCGCGTCGAGTGTCCTCTCCGGAAGCCGTGCGCCGCGGCGTGCGGCGGCACGCGATCCAAGATCTCGCTCAGGACCCGACGTTGGATGGCTTTGGTCCGTGACTTCGGTGCCTCGAGCAGGCGGAAGCCGCCGCGTCGCTTCGGTACCCAGCGGTAGCGGTAATGCCGGAGCGGCTCATTGCGATCGAGTCGCTCGAGCCCGCGCGCGTCGGCAAACCATTCACTCTCGGACGGCGACAGCTCGAGCCAATCGGCCAGCTCGCCGGTGGTTGCAATGCTGGGAACGTCCCAGGGCCGCGGTCCCATCGCGAGCTCCGCGACGAGCGTGCGACCGAGCGAGAGCGGAGCTGCGTTCTTTCGCAGCGAGAGTACGGCCAGCGATTCGATGAAACGCGCCAGCGCGTGGAACTGATGGCGCGGCGGACGCGGGAATCGGCCGAGCACGCTCTCGACGACGACCTTCATCCACGTGGGCTTCTGGCGAACGGCGGCCTCACCCCGCGCGACGAGGCCTCGCCGCGTCCAAGGGCCTCTCGCGAGGAAGGCCGACGCGAGGGCGCCCGCGACGGGCGCGGCAAGCGGGTCCTTCATCGGCGAGAAGGGTGCGGGGGCCGCGCCGACCGGTCTCGTCTTGCGTGAGGATTCGTCCGTTCTGCGGACCGCCCCTCATGCGCTGCAATGCCTGCTCGAACACATGCCCCGGGGTAACCCCGGAGAGGACTCGCGCTGGCCGGTACGAGACCGGTCCTGCGCTCATCCGACTCGACGTCGTGCCCACGCACGCGTCGACATTAACAGAAGACCTCGTTGTGTGCCGATCGTCTGCTTCGAGCGATCGGCAGACAAGAAATCTCCGCGCTTTCGCGCTTTTCTCGGACTTCTCGAAATCCTAGGCGCAGATGCGCGCGACGATCGGCGCGGCCCACGCAATCCCCACGATCAGCGACGCCGCTGCGCTCACCCCGACGAGCACCGGGACGAACCGCGGTGCACGCGCGATCCGCGCGAGCGGCCAGCCGAGCACGCCCGCGAGCGTGGCCATGCCGACCGCTGCGCCGATCGCATAGATCGCGATGAACGCGAGCGCGAACGCCGGTGACGCGACATGCGACGCGACCAGCGCCGCGAGCGCGCCGCTGCCCGCCAGGCCGTGCACCAGGCCGACGACGAACGGCAGCCGTGCGAGCGTCCACTTGCTGACATGCACGTGATCGCGAACGCCCGCATGCTCGTGCGCGACCTCGCCGTGCTCGTGCGTGAACGTCGCTCCGCCGCTGCGACCGCTGCGCGCCGCCTGCGCGAGCCCGCGGACGCCGAGGCCGATCAACACCACCGCGACCACGAGCTCGAGCGCGTCGCTTGCCGCATCGGGCAGCTCCGTGCGAAGGAGAGCGAGCGCGCCGCCCGCGACGACGAGCATCGCGGCGTGACCCGCGCCCCATGCCGCGGCATAACGCACCGACGCCTTCGCGCTCCGCTGACCGGCCACGAGCGTCGACACCGCCGCGAGATGATCCGGCTCGAGGGCATGCCGCATCCCGTTCGCGAACCCGAGAAGGCAAGCGGTTGCGGTGACGAGCATCGCGTGGGGTGTAGCACGTGCAGAGCCAGGAGGCTCCGCGCGAAGCTTTTCAGCGACCCGCGTCGCCGCCCGTCCAGAGCGTGAGCACGCGATCGCCCGTCGCGGCCAGCTCCACGATGATGCGCTCCGGCGTGGGGAGGATCGCGGAGAGCAGCGCCGACGCTGCGCGGCGGCCCGCCTCGCCGTCCGACGGCGGTGCCAGGATCGGGAGCTCGCGGCGCGGCGCGCGCATGACGTGCGGCTCGGCCGCCTCGCGCACGTCGGCAGGCAGCATCGCGCGGACCTCGCGGAGCGCGACGTCGAACCCGCCGAGCACGTCGACGAGGCCCGCCGCCTTCGCGTCCTCGCCGGTGTACACGCGCCCGCGGGCGAGCGGCTCGACCTCGTCGACCCTCATCTTCCGCCCTTGCGCGACGACACGGACGAACGTGCGGTACGTCGCCTCGAGCTCACGCATCAGCGCGGTGCGCTCGTCCTCGTTGAGCGGTGCGCTCGGGGAGAGCAGCCCCGCGCGGGCGCCTCGCTGCACGACCTCCGTCGTGATGCCGAGCTTCGCCATCAGCGGCTCGAGCGTGAGCCGCGCGCCGACGACGCCGATCGATCCGGTGATGGTCACGGCCTCGCACACGATCTTGTGCGCGGGCGCCGCGACGTAATAGCCGCCGCTCGCCGCGACGTTCGCCATGCACGCCACGACGGGCTTCTCGCGCGCGAGCTGCACGATTTCGTGGTGCATGCGATCGGACGCGAGTGCACTGCCGCCGGGCGAATCGACGTGCAGGATGACGCCCTTCACACGTCGATCGAGCCGGGCGATGCGCACCATGCGCGCGAGCTTGTCGTCGGTCGCAAAGTTGCCGAACTGCGACGACGCATGCGCGATCGCGCCGTGCACCGGGATGACCGCGACGACCGGCGCACGCGTGAGACGCCGCAAAATAGGGCGTTTCCGCGCCGACAGATACGCGCTGCCCTCGACCATGCCCTCGGTCACCGGACCGGGTTTGCCCCTGCGCTTCATGCCGAGAAGCGCAGGCAGCTCGTCCTCGTAGGCCACGGCATCGGCGAGGCCGACCTCGATCGCCGCTTCGCCGAAGTACGGGCCGCCGTCGACGATCGCGCGCGCGCGCTCGCGCGACACGCTGCGTCCCTCGGCGATGGCATCGAGCAGCGCGGCGTCGAAGCGATCGAGGAGCTTCTCGAGCTGCTCTCGCTGCGCGTCGCTCATCGAGTCGCGCACGAGCGACTCGCCCGCGGACTTGTACTCGCCGCATGCGTAAACCTCGGGCACGATGCCGGCCTTGTCGAGCGCCCTCTTCACGTACCGCGTGCGCGTGGTGAAGCCGAGCGCCGCGAGCTGCGCGGCCGGACCGAGGAAGACCTTGCTGCCCGCCGTCGCGATGAGGACCTCTTTCGTGCCGCCGCCGAGCGGCAAGTGGACCACCACCTCCTTGCCGGCTGCGCGTGCGCGGGCGAGCTGATCGCGCAGGGACGCCGCCGTTGCCATGCCCGCCGCGAGCGACTTCAGCGTGACGACGAGCCCGCGGACGCGATCGTCGGCGATGACGTGATCGACGATCTCGCGGACGTCGTGCAGCGAGATCGCCTTCTGCGCGCGGATCTCCCAGAAGCGCGGGCGCGCGAGCACGTCCGTGACGGCGCCATCGATCTTCAGCGTGATGAAGGTCCCCTCCTCGACCACGCGTCCGCGCCGCAACGCGCGGATCGGATAGAAGAGCAGATCGACCAGGAACCCGAGGAAGCGCAGGAGCGGCATCGGCCGGAACCATAGCGCTCGCCTCGCGGGCGTGCCCTCATTCCGCTACGCGTATGTCCGTACGGCCCGGCTGACCCGGCGCGCCGGGCGAGCCGTTCGGGCCGGGCGATCCCGGCGAGCCTTGCGAGCCCGGCGAGCCGCCGGACGCGAACTGCATCCGCCCCTGCGAGTCGGTGCACGAGGTCCCGCTTCCGCCGGCTCCGCCTTGACCGCCGGAGCCTCCGCGCCCGCCCTGGCCACCGGGTCCACCGGGTCCGCCTTCGCTGCGAACGATCTTCTTCACGATGCTCGCCACGGCGCCGCAGTCGCCCGTCGTGCAGGACAGGTTCGCGAGCACGTCGCCACCCGCACCGCCGGGTCCGCCGGGTCCGCCCGCC
Source organism: Labilithrix sp. (assembly GCA_028287065.1). Taxonomy (GTDB): domain Bacteria; phylum Myxococcota_A; class Polyangia; order Polyangiales; family Polyangiaceae; genus Labilithrix. The sequence goes on from JAQBQJ010000221.1 coordinate 7,131, forward strand.
GTGCCGTTGCCGCCGTTGCCTCCGTTGCCGCCGTTGCCTCCGCGCCCACCGGGGCACGTCGCCGACGCGCCGGGGCTGCCGTTCGAGCCGTTCGCGCCGGGCGAGCCGTTCGAGCCCGCCGTGCCCGCTCCGCCGCGCGACGCGATCGCGAACGACGCGAGGTCCTCTGCCTCGACCACGCCGACGAGCTTCGCGTTCGGCGCGGTCACCTCGAAGACGATGCGCGGCGAGTAACGGCGCTCGATCGTCACACGCAGATCCGGACCGCGCCCCGACGTCGGTCCCGTGAAGATCACCGGCTCGGGCTTTTCGAAGACGATCGGCCACTCGACGTGGAGCAGCGTGTGCCCGTTGATCTCGAACGGCAGCGGCAGGTTGGGTGTATTGTACACGAGACGCATCGCATCGCGGCTCGCCACCCGCTCGACGAAGTGGAGCAGGCCCTCGGCATCGATGAAGACGATCGGCACCTTCGGACGCAGATCGGAGGGGAGCACGCAGGGCGTCACGTCGAGCGCGTCCGGCGGGGCGCACAGCGTCACCGGCTCGTCGTAGCCGGGCACGCGTGCGTGGAACGCGCCGCGCAGGTTGATCGACGGAAGCACCGACGCGCCCGGCTGCTTTCCCTCGAAGGCGAGCAGCGTCGCCGTCTGCTTCCACACGTCCTGGCGCACGAGCACGCCGCGCACGCGGACGCGCTCCTCGTCGAGCCATGCGCTCGTCGGCGTGACCTTCGCGACGTCGATCGGGTAGCGGCCCGTCGCGAGCACCACGGTCTCGACCTCGGCGGCGTGCTCGCGTACCGCGCGAAGCGGCGACGCGGCGATGTGCAGCCGGATGATCCGCCGGCGCGCTTCCTGCTGCAGCGCGGGATCGGGCACGCGCATCGCGACGCGGCGGAGCAGCGCCTCGTCCTTCCGAGCGAGCATCTCGTCGAGCGCGGCGACCTGGAGCTTCGCGCCGTTCCACAGGCCCTCGTCGAGATCGATCGCGACGAGGACGTCCTTCCCGTACCGCGCGGCGACGGGACCGAGGCGCCCCTTCCGCAGCGCCTCGCGCAGCGCGGCCACGTCCTTCGCGACGGCGGAAGCACGCGGGCCGCTCCCGCGCGGGCGCAGCATCACCGCACGGTGGATCGCGTCGAGCCTGGCCTGCTCGGCCTTGTCGGTCTCGAGCGAGCCGCGCGCGAGGAGCTCGTGGTGACCGCGCACCATCGCCTCGAGCAGACGAGACGCGTCGTCGCGCTCGACGCTCTCGAGCATCAGCATCGCGCAGCGCTGCCAGAGATCGGGCGGGACGGCTCCGTCGACGAGGCCTTCGGTGAGCGCGGCGAAGTCCTCGGGGCGCGATCTCTCGAACCGCGGTCCCTGGTTCGTGCGATCGCACACGACCGCAGTCGCGCCCGGCTGCCCGAGGTAGTGCACGAGGGCATCGGCCGTGCCGGCGCGCGCCATCTGATCGGCCGTGAACGGCGTCGGATACTTCGAGCCGCACGAGCCGAGGAAGAGCGCGAGCGCCGCGAGCGCGAGTCGCACGATCGCCGCCAAAACTCGCTGTTTCATCCCCTCTCGTCCGGCAGCGGAGACAGGATGTTGAGCGGCACGGACCTTCGAATCGGGGTGAGGAAGATCTGGATCGGCGAGCGGCACTCCGCGCTCGGCTCGTCCTTCGTGGCGCGCTCGCAGCTCGTGGCGTCGCCGGCCGCGCGCAGGATCGATCGCGTCTGCGCGCTCGAGCCTCCGGCGCTCACGCCGGCGTATTCGGCGCCGCCGCTCACCTTCGCGGCGCCGCCGGCGACGAGCTTGAACGCGCCGATGCTGAGCGCCGTCACGAGGTGCGTCGCGCGCGCGCACTCCGCGCCGCTCGTCGCGTCGTCGGCGGCCTTGCCGACGAGCTGCAGCTGCCCGGAGACGGTCGTCTGCACGTGGAGCGAGCCGGACGTCTTGAGCTGGCCCGACAGGGACGCCGCGCCGAGCGGCAGCTTCGCATAGAGATCGTCCTCGTCCTGGATGTCGGTCGTGTCGGTCGACAGCGTCGTCTTCTTCCACGCATACGAGCCGGAGAGACGACAGCGATCGATGATCTTGAGATCGCACCCCGAGTACTCGACGGCGACGGCGCCGCCCTGGAGCAGCGCCTCGAGGCGCGCCTTGTACGAGGCCGGCCACTCGGTGACGAGCGGCTGCTCGCGGCTCGCGGCGACGCTGCATTTCGCGAGATGCGACGTGTCGTGACCGCCGTTCGGCATCGCGCTCTGCGCGTGCATGGGCGGCCCGCATCCAGCGGCGAGCGCGGTCGTCGCGAGGACCACGAAAGCAGCGCGACAGCTCATCGTCTCTTGCTTACCCGAGATCGGTCATCGCGTCATCGCGACGAGGCCGACACCGCCGCCTCGAGCTCGGCCTCGGTCTGATCGGGCCCGCCCACCCAGCGGATGCGGCCCTTGCGATCGGCGACGAACGTGATCGGCATGTCGCTCACGCGGAAGCGTCCGGACAGGGCATTTCCCGTGTCGTGGACGATCGGGAACGTGAGGCCGAACATGGTCGCGACGTCGCGCACGTCCGACTCGCGCTCGTCCTCGGCGATGCCGAGCACCGCGACGTCGCGATGCTCCTTCGCGAACTCTTGGAACCAGGGAAGGCTGCGCTTGCAGGGCTCGCAGTACTTGGCGAAGAACTTCACGACGACGACCTTCTTGCCGCGAGCCTCGGCGGTGTCGAACGTCGCGCCGTCGAGCGTGCGCCGCTTGATCTCGGGGAGAGGCTTGGTCTCGGCGCCGGCGCCCGACGTGCTGCTCGGCGCGAGGGGGTTCTGCGCGTAGGAAGCCGGCATGGCGGCGCCGCACGCCGTCATGAGCAGTGAGACGATGACGACGGCGCGCATGCGCCGAGTCTACGGCTTCAGCTGTTCCTGCGGCACGAGGATCATCGCGCGCTGGGCCGGGACGATGATCCGGAGCTCGCCGTTCGCCGGGACGGCGTACGTCTTCGACTCGGGATCGAGCACGTCGACGAGCGTGACGCCCGGCTTCGTGATCTTCATCGCCTTCGCGCCGTCGGCCGTGGTGCTCTGGTGCCGCGCGTTCGTGTTGATCACGACGAGCGCATACTGATCGCCGGCGTCGCCGCCCGCGCGCTCGTACGCCACGATGCCGGCGTCGTCTTCGGCCTTCACGTGCGGCGTCGCGTAGACGACGTTCGTGTCGCCGCGACGCAGCGAGATGTACTTTGCACGCAAGCGCGCGAGCTTCGAGAGGTGTCGAAACGTCTCGTTCGTCGTGTCGAAGCCCGTGGTCCAGAGCACCTCGCGGTTCGACGGATCGTTGCCGCCCGCGAGCTCCTGCTCGGTGCCGTAGTAGACACACGGGATGCCCTCCTCGGTCATGAGGAGCGTGAGCGCGTTGCGGAGGGCCTCCTTGTCGCCGAGCGCCTCGAACAAGAAGCGCGACACGTCATGGTTATCCATGAAGTTCACGAGCGACTTGGCAGGCGCGATGCCGGTCCCGCCGGGCTGCGGCTGCGTGTTGTAGTTCACGACGCGATCGGCCCAGAGCTTCTGGATCTGGTCGGTGCCCTTCTGCGCGTTCTCGTCGTGTGCGTTCTGGAAAATGTCGCGGAACACCTGGAAGTGCTGCGAGAAGTAGAACACGCTGTCGAGCATGCCCGGCTGCGTGTAGCTGCCGAGGAGCTTGTCGTTGCCGTCGAAGGCCTCGCCGAACATGAGGAACTTGCTCTTGCCCTGCGGCGCGAGGCGCGCGCGCACGGCGGTCGCGAACTCGGTCCAGAACTCGTACTCGACGTGCTTCACCGTATCGATGCGGAAGCCGTCGAGGTCGGCGACCTCGGCCCACCTCGTGTAGAGATCGATGAGCTCTGCACGTACTTCGGGGAGCTCGGTCGCGACGTCCTTGAGGCCGCCGGGGAAGTCGCCGATGAGGCGCTGCTTCTCGTCGTCGTAGTTCAGAATGCGACCGAAGCCGTGGTACGCGCGGGCGGTGCCGAGGATGCCCTTCGGCGGGACGCGGTTGATCGACGGGTCCTGGATGAAGATGACGGGCGCACGACCGGCGTTGCCGAGCGACGTGAACGCCTGGACGCCGCGCGGATCCCAGTCGGGGTCGTACTCGGTGATGCGAACGATGTCCGACTTCGACCCGGCGCCCTGGAGCGGGCCGCTTCCGCCGATGTAGATGTCGGGGTTCCCGTTCAGGTTCATGTCGTAATAGAAGACCTGACCCATGTGGTTCGTGACGATGTCGAGAACCACCTTGAGCTGCATGTCGTGCGCGGCCGCGGTGAGCTTGCGAAGCTGCGCGAGATCGCCGAAGTGCGGGTTCGTCTGCGTCAGGTCCTGCGCCCAGTAGCCGTGGTACGAGTCGACGTCGGCGTCGGTCTCGACGTTCTTCACGACCGGCGAGATCCAGAGCGTCGTGACGCCGAGCTCCTTGATGTAATCGAGGTGATCGATGAGCCCCTGCCAGTCGCCGCCCTGGAAGCGCGCGAGGTAACCGGGCCGGACCTTGTAGTCGTTGTTCGGATCGCCGTTGGCGAAGCGATCGACGAGCACCTGGTAGATGACCTCGTCGCGCCAGTCGTCGACGTGCGTCGCGATCGCCGGCTGCTTGCCCTCGTTCGGCACGGTCACGCATCCGATCTCGGGGAGCGCGCACGCCCCGGCGACCAACATCGCCATGACGACGCGAGACGATTTCGACTGCATCGCTTTCATCGTCGACCTCACGGATACGAGCTCGAGTTGAACCACCACTCGGCGCCGATGCCGAGGAAGTGCTCGGCCTTGCGCTGCGAGAACACGTCCTCGACGGGATATAGCGCTCGCGTCCCCGAATCGCGAAAGCTGGCGACGTAGAGCAGGCGGATCTGCGGGCGCTTGTAGCTGCCGCGTCCGGACGGCGAGAAATAAGGCATGACGCCGAACTTGGTGACGCCTGCGTTCAACTGGTCGTTGGTGCCCGGCTGCAGCATCGCGAGCCGGCGCTGCTGGTAGCTGCCCTCGACGGAGATGCCGAAGTAGTCGCCGAGGAACACGCTCGGGCGGATGACCGCGGTGCCTTCGTCGTACTTCTGCGTGGAGGTGTCCGCGGGCGAGCCGTCGCGGAAGAAGCGCACGTACGCGGCGTAGAGGATCGAGAACTCCTCCTGCTCGTAGTTGCCGGAGAGCGCGATCTGCGTCTCGCTCGCGCCGCTCGTCGTGCGATCGAGCGCGAACGTGATCGGCACCGCGAGCGGATCGTAGGCGGCGATGCCGCGCGCATGACGCATCACCAGCGACGCGTAGGTGTCGCGCTTGCCGGTGAAGTAGGTGAGCTGCGAGCCGAGCATCCATCCGCTGTCCTCGGGCAGGCCGCGATCCACCTTGGTGAGCGGATCGACGAACGTGCCGGCGGCGAGCTGATGGAGCTCGCCGTAGAGGACCGCCTTGAAGCCCGCGCTACCCCCGCCCGGACGCACGAACTGCGTGAGCTTCACGGTCTCGATCGTGCGCGGGCGATCGAGCTTCGTGACATCGACGGTGCCGAAGCCGTAGGGCGCGACGACCGGGATCTGCTGGAACTGGTACGGGTTGTCGAGGCGCTGCTGGCCCGCGTGGACCTGGAGGACCGTCTCGTAGCTCGTGCCGGGACCTTCGCTCTTGTAGATCGGCGCGCCGATGCCGCCGCCGACGGTGTTCTGGTTGTCGAGCGGCCACCAGTTCAGGAGGTAGATGTCGTCGCCGCGGTACATCCGCGAGCCGGCCCACATCGTGACCTTGTCGTACGTGCCCTGCGCGTAGAGGTTGCGCACGGCGATCGCCTGCGTGGCCTTGCCGCTGAAGTGGAAGAACGGCGGGAAGAGCGCGAGCGTCGCGACGACGCGGCCCTTCACGCGCTCGCTCCACTTGTCCTCGCGACGGAGCTCGAGCTCGGCGTAGTTGCCTTCGTCGACGATGCGCGGTCCGAACGCGACGACGTTCGTGCCGCGACCGGTGCCGCCGCGCAAATCGCTTGCGGCATACACGCGTCCGTAGGAGCCGAACTCGAAGTGGCCTTCGTGCGCCGAGGGCGCCTCGGTCACCACGCGCGAAGGCTCGTTGCCGCGCGCGACGCCGGGCGTGGTCGCGCCGGGGACGGAAGGCGCGCTCGTGTCGGACGAGAGCGGCGCATCGGGGCGCGGGATCTCGCCGGGCGCGGGCGCGGGCACCGGCGTGGCCGGCACGATGACGACGGTCGGCGCCGCGGGCTGCGCAGCGGCAGGAGCCGGTGCACCGGTCGGGCCGGGTGCAGGCTGCGCGGGCTGTGCCGGCGACGCGGGCGGCGGCGCCTGCGCGAACGCGGTCTCCGTGACGAACGCTGTCGCCACGATCAAGAGCGGAACGACGCGATCGAGCAACGACGACTTGCGGTGCACGGGGGTCTCGGGGAGTAGCACGCCCGCCTCGCGTCGCCACCGAAAAAGTAACTCAGAGCTGCGTTACGGTTGGTACCGTGGCTCTCGCCGTGAAGTCCGAGAAAAGCGCCAAAGCGCGAAGAAATTAATTAATTAAATCCCTTCGCGCTTTTCTCAGACTTCTCGTCTCTTCTTCAGGCCACTCGCGCCGCCGGCGGAGCGATCGACGACGCCGCCGAGAGCCGCATGCGCATCGCGTCGTCGACCGGCGAGAGCTCGACCGCGATGCCCTGCCCTGCCGCGTCGCCCTGCTCGGCGACGATGCCGTCGACGATCGCTGGGCCGTCGGGGAGCGAGAGCGTGGCGATCACCGGCGTTCCCACCTCGAGCTCCTGGAAGGTCGAGAGGAAGAAGCCTTCCGGCCGGATGCTGGCCGCGAGCGCGCCGAACGACGTGCCGAGGCTCGGGACGCGTACCTCCACGGCCACCGCAGGGGAACGTCGGGGTGCAGGAGAGCTTTTTCGGATCGGGAGCATGGGTCCAGCTCGATCGGTGCAAGGTACACGCCTTTCGCAGTGACCCTGATCGCCGCGCCGCGTAACACCGCACCCCGGGTTCACGTCATGGTTTTCCACGGTTGCGTGTGACGCAACGGCGACCCTCGCCGCAGGGGCTCCTACGCGCGCCCTGGATCCCGTCGTACCGGCGCCGCAGCCCACTGATCTCCACGAGGCAGAGTGCATCACGATGCACTCGGAGTGCGTCCCGTCGTCCTCGCGGACTCCCGTCCTCGATCCTGATCACCTGAAAGAACCGGGGTCTCGGCGTTGGCCTTGTCCGTGCATCACACAGGTCGAAATGCCTGTCGTGCGCAATGTCGTGTCGATGCCTGCGCTGTACGCCTTCCTGGCGGTCGCGCTCGCGAGCGTGTCCCTCGGCGGCTGTTACGACCTCTCGACCAGCGGCCCGCGTCCGGAAGACTTCGTCCGCGCACACGACGAGACGGAGACCCAGGAGCAGGGCCAGACCGGGCAGCGCGTCGATGCGCCGGCCGAGAGCCATGGCGCCGACCTCGCCGCCCAGGACGACAGCGCGCGCTTCGTCGAGGCGCTGCAGGCGTTCGAGGTCGCGGCGACGAGCGAGAAGCACTGACGCGCGACGTGGTAAAATCCGGGGGATGCGGAGCCGCCTTCATTGCCTGATCGCGATCGCGCTCGCTCTGGGCGCGCTTCCCGCGCTCGCCGCAGCATGCGGCAACGACTCGAGCACCTCGAGCGCTCCGCGTCCGCTCGCGACGGGCGCACCGGTGGCGCGCGATGGCGGCGTGGATTCGGCGCCGCGTCCCGATGCGAGCCTGCCCGCGAAGACGCGTCGCTTCACCGGGACGCTCGCAGCCACGATGCCGACCGCCTTCGGCGGCTCGCCTTACTGCGACTACAAGATCACGCTCAAGCAGATCGACGTCGACGTCACGCTGGACGAGGCCGGCCGTCCGGTGAGCGCGTCGATCTCGGATCTCGCCCTCGAGGAGTCGGTTCCGCCGTGCACGCTGGAGCCGGCGCCTCCGAACATCCACAAGTTCTCGCTTGCGTCGTCGGTGCCGTTGCCCTCCGGCGGGCTGCACCTCGAGCTGTCGCCCGATCCCGCGAACTTCCCGGTGGCCGCGCTGATCCTCGAGGGCAACTTCGCGAGCGACAGCGTCGAGGCAGCCCTCGAATGGCACCGCACGGATCAGGACGCGCCGCTCGACTGGCGGGTCCAGACGACGATGCCGCTCATTCGCCGCTGATCGGCGCGTTGAGCCGCGAGAGAGACGTTCCGATCGCCTGAATTTTGCGGGAAACGCCCGTCGTCGCCTTGCTCGTCACTCTGTCGTGAGGTACGCCACCCGCCTCGATGGACCTTCGCCTTCCTCGTCGCGCCGCGCTTCCTCTCCTCATCACCGTCGTCGCGTCGCTCCTCGGGACGAGCGCGGCGGCCTGCTCGTCGAGCAAGGACGAGGATCCCGCGGCCACGCCGCCGGGCATCGAGGCCGGCGGGCCCGCGGTCGATGGCGGCGAGGCCCCCGACGGCGGCAAGGAGCAGACGGAGATCGTCTTCGACAAGAGCACCACGTTCGGCAAGCGTGAGTGCAGCCTCACCGTCCGCTACGCGGGCGGCGGCAACGAGGTGAAGCTCGCAGGCGAGTTCACCGACTGGCAGAACGGCGCGCTGCCGATGACGAAGACGGCGACGGGCTTCGAGCTCACGCTGCAGCCGAGCGCGAAGCTCCAGGGCGGCATCCTCTACGGCTACAAGCTGGTCGTCGACGGCACGTGGAAGATCGATCCCGCCGGCAAGTACCGCAAGATCATCGGCGGCGAGATGAACTCCGGGCTCGAGCTCCCCGAGTGCGACTCCGGTCCCGAGCTCCTCTCGGAGAAGGTGGCCGTCGCCTCGGCCGGATCGACGGGCGAGATGAAGGTGCGCGTCACCGTGCGCGCGGCGAGCGACGGGGAGCCCGCGACGGGCATGACCGCGAGCCTCGACCGCGCGAAGATCCCGGCCGGCTCGTGGAAGATCGACACGACCGCAGGCGCCGTCGACTTCACGTTCCCTGCGCTCGCGAAGGGCAAGCACGTCCTCAGCCTCACCACCACCGACGGCAAGATGCGCACGGCCGCCCCGATCGATCTCCCGTTCTGGGTCGAGGACGAGGCGTTCGATTACCGCGACGGCCTCCTCTACATGTTCATGGTCGACCGGTTCGCGAACGGCGACAAATCGAACGACAAGCCGATCGGCGGACAGGTCCACTACGACGCCGACTGGCACGGCGGCGATCTGCAGGGCGCGCTGAAGGTCATGCAGTCGGGCTACTTCGAGAAGCTCGGGGTGCGCACGATCTGGATCTCACCGGCGAACGCGCAGACCGACAAGTCCGAGGTCGGCGACGGCAACCAGATCTTCAGCGCCTATCATGGCTACTGGCCCGTGAAGGCGCGCGCCATCGAGCCGCGCTTCGGCGGCGACGCCGCGCTCCGCGCGTTCGTCACGGAAGCCCACAAACGCGGGCTCCGCGTGCTGCTCGACCTGATCAACAACCAGGTCCACGACGACCACGAGTACGTCTCGCAGCACAAGGATTGGTTCCGCAAGGACTGCAAGTGCGGCGACGACGCGAACGGCTGCGGCTGGAGCCAGCGCCCGTTCGACTGCAATTTCCAGATGTACCTGCCGGACATCAACTGGAACACGTACGGCGCCGAGAAGCAGTTCATCTCGGACGCCGTGAACTGGATCTCGGAGTACGACCTCGACGGCTTCCGCGTCGATGCCGTGAAGCACGTCGAGGCGAACAGCGTGTTCAACATGCGCGCCGAGCTCACGCGCCGGTTCGAGCAGGGCGGCGCGCGCGTGTTCATGGTCGGCGAGACCGCGGTCGGCGAAGGCGATCACGGCACGTTCTTCGGCGAGACGTTCGACAGCGGCTTCAAGTGGATCGACGCGTACACGGGACCGACCGCGCTCGACGGCCAGTTCGATTTCCCCACGCGCCACAACATGGCCGACGGCCTCGTCGACGGAACGAAGCCGCTCAGCGACGTCGAAGCGCAGATCGTGAAGTCGGAGACGAGCTACCGGCCCGGCAACCACCACGTCCGTTTCCTGAACGGGCACGACAACCCGCGCATCGCGAGCATCGCCGCGCAGGATCCCAAGCTCGGTTGCTCGTGGTCGAGCGGCTGCCGCGACGACGCGCTCCCGCCCGTGAGCTACACGGACGCGGCGGTCTACACGAAGCTGAAGCGCGCGCTCACGGTGCTCTACTCGCTGCCCGGCGTCCCGTATCTGTACTCGGGCGACGAGGTCGCGTTCCCGGGCGGCAACGATCCGGACATGCGCCGCAACATGCGCTTCGAGGAGAGCGACCTCGCGGCGCTGCACATGGCGAAGCCGGGCTCGTCGCCGGCGGCGCTCATCCCGCAGCAGATCGAGCTGCGCGACTGGGCACGCAAGCTCGGCGCGACGCGCAGCGCCTCGCGCGCGCTCCGCCGCGGCGACCGCATCACGCTCCTCGGCAACGAGGCGGACCTCTGGGTGTACGCGTACAAGGCCGGCGCGAAGGAGATCGCGATCGTCGCGATCAACCGCGGGGGCGCCGTGAACCGGACCATTGCGGGCGGCGCGCTCGGCCTCGCGAGCAGCGGCATCACGGGCTGGACGTCGGCGCTCGGCACCGGCTCGGCGTCGCCGAGCGGAGGCGACATCGCGATCACGCTCGGCGCGGGCGAAGCGGCCATCTTCGTGGCCAAGTAGACGACGCGACACTCGACGAGAGCTTTGACGCCAAGCGCGCAAAGACGCCAAGGCGCTACGAGACGAGAGCGAGAGGGGCGTCGCTTCTGTTTCGGCTTGTAGCCTCGTCGGATGCTCGCGAACCTGCGGTTCGGACCTTCCAAAGCGAAGGTCCGAACCGCAGGTTCGCTCCGCGAATTTTACCTCTCCTGATCCGACCGACCACGCCGCGCGCCCCATCCACCCTCGATCCGTGCATCGATCTGAATCGACGGTGGATGGGGCGGGAGACGTTGCGCGTCG
>JAQBQJ010000246.1 GCA_028287065.1 Labilithrix sp.
GGACGCGAGCATCACCGAGATCATGGTCGTCGATCCGGCGACCATCTACGTCGAGCGCGGCGGTTGCCTCGAGCTCACGACCACGCGCTTCACCGACGAGGAGCGCGTGCGCGCCGTCATCGAGCGCATCGTCACGCCGCTCGGTCGCCGGATCGACGAGTCGCAGCCGCTCGTCGACGCGCGCCTCCCGGACGGCTCGCGCGTGAACGCGATCATCCGCCCGCTCGCGCTCCGCGGCAGCTGCATCACGATCCGCCGCTTTCCGAAGCGCCGCCTCACCGTCGACGATTTCATCCGCCTCGGCTCGCTCACGCCGCGCATCGCGAAGTTCCTCGAGCGCGCGGTCATCGCGAAGAAGAACATCCTCATCTCCGGCGGCACCGGCTCCGGAAAGACCACGCTGCTCAACGTGCTCTCGGCGGCGATCCCGAGCGTCGAGCGCATCGTGACGATCGAGGACGCCGCCGAGCTCCAGCTCCACCAGCCGCACGTCGTGTCGCTCGAGACCAAGCACGCCAACATGGAAGGCCGCGGCGCCTTCACGATCCGCGACCTGGTCCGGAACTCGCTCCGCATGCGTCCCGATCGCATCGTCGTCGGCGAGTGCCGCGGCGGTGAGGCGCTCGACATGCTCCAGGCGATGAACACCGGCCACGACGGCTCGCTCACGACGATCCACGCGAACTCGCCGGTCGAGGCGCTCTCGCGTCTCGAGACGCTCGTGCTCATGGCCGGCGTCGAGCTCCCGTCGCTCGCGATCCGCGAGCAGATCGCGCGCAGCATCCACATCATCGTCCAGCAGACGCGCCTCACCGACGGCACGCGCAAGATCACGCACGTCTCCGAGATCGACGAGCTGGATCCGAGCGGGCGCTTCGAGGTCCGCGAGATCTTCGAGTTCGAGCAGACCGGCGTGACGCCCGAGGGCCGCGTCATCGGCGACTTCGAGGCGACGGGCTACCTCCCGAGCTTCCTCGACGAGATCCTCGCGCGCGGCCTCGTGAAGCCCGGGGAGCCCTTCCTATGAACCTCGGCGCGTCCGTGAAGCAGCTCGTCACCGCGGTGCGCACCGGCGACTCGCAGGTGCTCAAGCAGCTCGTTCTCGCGTTCGTCTTCACGTCGATCGCGATGGCCGTGTACCGCTCGATCGATCATCCGCGCGGCGCGGTCCGCCGGTTCGCCGCGGGGTACGTGGCGAAGATCGACGCGCAGCAGAAGTCGATGTTCCAGAACCCCTCGGGGACGAAGATCGGCTGGACGCAGGTCGCCATCATCTTCGTTCTGTTCGCCGTCTACGGCGTGCTGCCCGAGGACTTCTTGTTCCTCGTCGCGATCGGCGTCGCGATCTTCCCGCCGCTCTCCATCCGCTGGGAGCTCGCGAAGCGCCGCGCGAAGATCGACGACCAGGCGCACGGCTTCGCGCTCGCGCTCGCGAACGCGCTCAAGGCGACGGCGAGCATCGGCGACGCGATGCGCGGCGCGACCGACGTGACCGGCGCGCCACTGAAGCAGGAGCTCCAGACCGTGCTCCGCCAGGTCGGCGTCGGCAGCACGATGGAAGAGGCGCTCCTCGCGCTGTCGACGCGCGTGCAGTCCACCGCGCTCGATGTCGTCGTCTCCGCGCTGCTCATCGGTCGTCAGACCGGCGGCGATCTCCCGCGCATCCTCGAGGGCACGGCCGGCTCGCTCCGCGATCTGAAGCGCCTCGAAGGCCTCACCGACAAGGTGACGCGCAGCGCGAAGCAGTCGCTCGCGGTGAGCGCCGCGGTGACCGGCGGCATCGCCGTCATGCTGCCGCGCATGTTCCCCGGGTTCCTCGATCCCCTGAGGACCACCATCAAGGGCCAGATCTACGCGGGCCAGATGATCGCCGTGTACTTGCTCGCCCTGTACCTCGGTTACCGCTTCACGAGGAAGTCGATATGAACGTCACGGTCATGCACTGGCGGATCATCCTGATCTGCTTCACCGCGCTCATCACCGGGGGACCCGCGCTCTGGATGGCGCTCCGCCCGACGCGCGTCGCGAGCCGGCTCGGCATGCGCGGTCTGAAGCGCCAGCGCGCGCTCTTGAACCCGACGTGGGCGGCGCTCGACCCGCTCGTTCGCTGGATGGGCCTGCGCATGAGCGGCATCCTCGACGAGAAGACGCGCACCAAGATCGACAAGAACCTCACGTACGCGGGCGACTTCATGGGCGTGACCTGCGACGAATACGTCGCGATGCTCGTCCTCGCGGGTCTCGCGGGCGCCGCCGTCGGTGGCATCGTCGGGTTCATCGACGGCCGGTTCATGTTCCTCGTTCCGGTGCTCCTCGTCGTCGGCATCTCGATCCCGCACATGGTCGTCGACAACGCGCGCGTCGAGCGCTTCCGCGCCATCAACCGCGGCCTGCCCTACGCCATCGACCTCATGGCGCTCTCGATGAGCGCAGGCCTGGATTTCCCGGGTGCGCTGGCCCAGGTCGTGAACAAGGCGAAGGCGAACGAAGCCTTGAAGGACGAGCTCGGCTACATCCTCCAGCAGTTCCACCTCGGTCGCACGCGTGCGCAGGTGCTCAAGGAGCTCTCCGCGCGCGTCCCGATCGAAGCGGTCAGCGAGTTCGTGCACGCGCTGCTGCAGGCCGAAGAGCGCGGCACCCCGGTCGCCAACGCTCTCGAGATCCAGGCGTCCACCGCGCGCGTTCGTCGCGCCAACCTCGCCGAGACCGCCGCCTCGGACATGCGCGGCAAGATGGTGCTTCCGACGATGATGATCATCGGTGTCTCGATGACCCTCATCGCCATCCCGTCCACGATGATGATCGACAAGATTACTGGAGGCATGAAATGAGCGGTCATCCGGGCGATCCGCAGCTGGGGTTCCGCTTTCGCGTCGTCTACGCCGACGGTCGTCAGGAGCAGATCCTCGTCGACGCCGACCGCGCCCTCATCGGGAGCGCCTCGCACTGCGAGCTTCGTCTCCCGCCGGAGGTCGCCGCGCACGAGCACGTCGAGGTGTTCGCGCACGAGGGCGCCGTCCACTTCGCCACGAGGCCATACGCGCTGCTCGCACTGCCCGCGCTCGACGGCGTCGCGACGGTCGAAGGCCGCTGGCAGACGGGCTCTGCGCTTCGCATCGCGAACGTGCAGCTCTACGTCGAGCTCGTGAGCCTCGGCATGGCGAAGGCCAAGCCGCCGCTGTGGGCGCTGTTCATCGCGATCCCCGCGATCGTGATCACCGCCGTCGGCGTCGCCCTCGCGCGTCCGATCGATCGTGGTCTCCCGCCGATCCCCGAGGCGCCGGCAATCGTCGCTGCGAAGGACGCGAAGTGTCCCGACCTCTCGCAAGAGCAGCGCGCGGTCCTCGCGACGGAGCGCATGCGCATCGCGCTCGCGAAGCGTGAGCGCAGCCCGTTCGCACCGCAGGACGGCATCGAGGCGATCTCCCTCTTCGAGGTCTCGGCGGTGTGCTTCCGCGCGGCGGCGATGCCCCAGCAGGCGACCGAGGCGGACGACGCGGCGAACGATCTGCGCGTGAAGCTCGACGAGGAGTATCGCCTCCGCCGCGTGCGTCTGGAGCATGCATACCGCACGCATCAGACCGGCGCCGTCAAGCGTGAGCTCGCCGTGCTCATCCCGATGACGTCGCATCGCCGCGGTCCGTACACCGAGTGGCTCGCTGCCCTCGATCGCGCCGCGACCGCGGAGCTCGAGCAGCGCGGGAGGCTCGCGCCGTGAAGATTCACTCCATCGCGGCCGTCCTCGCGATGGCATCGCTGGTGTCGGTCGCCGCGTGCAAGCCGCCGCCGCCTCCGGCACCCGTGACGGTGTTCGTGCGCGTGCTCGACGAGACGAAGGAGCCGGTCAGCAACGCGGAGATCGCGTCGCAGTCGCAGGTCATCTCGAAGACCGGCGGAGACGGCCGCGCGGAGATCACGGTCAGCGGCCGCGAGGGCGCGACGTACCTCGTCGACGTTCGCTGCCCGACCGGATACCGCTCTCCGGAGGCGCCGCTCGCGATCCGGCGCCTCGACAACGGCACCGCGACGGCACCGGAGTACGTGACGCGGTGCAACCGCTTGCGCCACAAGCTGGTCGTGAACGTCAAGGTGACGGGCGCGGGCGGCAGCCTGCCGGTGCTCTATCTCGGCAAGCCGCTCACGCGCACCGATGCCGACGGCAAGGCGCGCGTCGTCCTCGACGGTGATGCGCTCGAGCGCATCGATCTGCAGCTCGATACGAGCGATCCGGCGTTCGCGCGGCTCCACCCGCAGAGCCCCACGGGGTCGTTCGAGATCCCGAACCTCGACGGAGAGACGACCTTCGAGGTGAAGTTCACCCAGGACAAGAAGGCGCCGAAGAAGGTCGTGAAGAAGAGCGGCCCGAAGCAGCTCTGAGAGCGGCGCGCCGGATTCGCCGCTTCCGCGCCGGAACGGCGGGTTCCGCATGGCGCGCGAGAGACCGAGAAAACCCCCGCGATTTCGTCAACGCACCGAGGTCCAGATGTTGCTCCGAGAGACCGAGACACCATGAACCCCCGATTCCTCTTC
>JAQBQJ010000261.1 GCA_028287065.1 Labilithrix sp.
GGCGTCTGCGTCTTCGACTCGCGAACGCGATCGAGCAGCAGATGCGCGCACGCAAGAGCTCGACGCCATTCACGACGCTCGTCGTCTCCTGCATCGCTGAAGCGGTAGAGCTCGCTCTCGAGCGCGCGGTTGCATCGCGGGCACGTGCGCGAGCCCGACGTCGCAGGCCTCGAGCTCGCCGCTTGCGGTGATCTCGCGCCGCATCGTCTCTCCGCACGCGGGGCATCGCACGGCGCCTGCGCGATACGCGGCCTTCGGCGCACGCCCCGTGAGATCCATCACTCCTGGATGATGAAGGCCTTCTCGATCTGCTGCGTCGAGCCGGTGAACGGCCCGATCCGGATCGCGAGAAAGCGCGCGGAGATGCACGAGCCGACCGGCGTGCCGGAGAAGGGCGGACGCGTGAGCGTCCCGACCCGGCCGTCGGGCTCGAAGTCCACGCGGATCGATCCCGCGCCGAACGGTCCCGCCGCGCGCTTGCACGACGCGAGTCCGAAGCCGACGCGATCGACCTCGGCCTGCGCGCGCGCGCGGTTGAACGGACCCGGCGTGGTGCTCGAGGGCGCCGGCGGCGGCGGGGTCGGGACGGGCGGCGGCGTGACCGTGGGGGTCGGTCGCGGAGGCGTCGTGAACGTCGGCGTCGGCGTGGCGACAATCGGCCGAGCGGTCGGTACCGGCGTCGCCGTCTTCACCGTCGACGCGGCGGAGGCCGTCGCGGTGCTCGGTGCCTCCACCTTCGGCTGCGCGGCCGGCAGGGCGACCGGCTTGGGATCCGGCGCGGCGTTCGCGGCGACCGCGATCAACGCGATGATGCCGGCCACGCCGAGGAGCACGACGACCGCGATTCCGCCGAGGATCCAGGGGAGCGGCGAGCCGCCTGTTCCCGCCTGTTTCCCTGCGAATGCGCCCGACGGAGCGGCCCCGAGAGGCGCGCCGCACGAAAGGCAGAAGGGCGATGCCTTCGCACGGCGTTCATCGACGCGGGTGCTGCAACGCGGACATATGCGCGCGCCCATGGAGACACGATAGCAGGCTGCGTGCCGCAGAGGGTTCGGGGTATCATCCGCTCCGTCCGCCTTGTCCCAGAAGCGCTACATCATCATCGGAGACGGAGCCGCGGGCACCACCGCCGCGCAGTCGCTGCGCGCGCACGACAAGGGCGCGACGATCGCGATCCTCTCCGACGATCCGCACGCCGCCTACTTCCGCGCGGCGCTGACGAACTATCTGCTCGGCGAGCTCCGCGAAGAACAGATCTGGGCGGTGCCGCCGAGCTTCTACGACGAGTACGCGATCCATCGCGCGCTCGTGCGCGTCGCGCAGGTCGACACGAAGCGGAGCTTGCTCTGGCTCGCGCAGGGCGGTCGACCGATCGGCTACGACTCGCTCGTCCTCGCGTGCGGATCGCGCGCGAGGCCGCCCACGTTCGAGGGCGCATGGCTGCCCGGCATCATGACGATGCGCACGCTCCAGGACGTGCATCGCGTCATGGATCTCATCAAGCTGAAAGGCCTGAAGACCGCGGTCGTCGTCGGCGGCGGTCCGCTCGCGCTCGAGTGGGCGCACGGGCTCTCGCATCGCGGCGTGAACGTCCTCATGGTCGTGCGCGAGCAGAAGTTCCTGCCCGGCGCGATCGACAACGTCTCGAGCGATCTCCTGCTCGCGCGCCTCAAGAGCGCCGGCGTGCAGGTCCGCATGGGCGACGAGGTCATGGCCGCGACGCCCGGCCCGCAAGGCCGCGTCGGCGGCATCGTCCTCAAGTCGGGCGAGCGGATCGCGTGCGAGCTCGTGTGCGCCGCCATCGGCGTCATCTGCAACTCCGAGTTCCTCGGGCCCGAGTCCGGCATCAACCTCGCGAAGAACGGCGGCATCGAGGTCGACGATCACATGCGCACCAGCGTGCCCAACGTCTACGCGGCGGGCGACGTCGCCGCATACAAGGGCAAGCTGCTCCAGCTCTGGGAGCCCGCGCGCATGCAGGCACGCATCGTCGCGTCGACCATCCAGGGTCGCGGCGAGACGTGGCAGCCCGGCGTCCACTACATGGCGACGCGTCTCTACGACCTCGACTGCGCGAGCATCGGCGACGTCGCGGTCACGCCGCAGGGCGCCGAGGAGCTCGTCGACTTCCCGCAGCGCACCGGGAAGATCTCGTACCGAAAGCTGTGCGTGAAGGACAACCGCCTCGTCGGCGCGCTCCTCTTCGGCGACAAGGAGACCCGCGTTCGACGCTGGGGCCGCGGCCTCAAGCGCCTCATCGACACGCAGGCCGACATCTCGAAGATCAAGAGCGAGCTCCTCGATCCGTCGTTCGATCTCGCCGGCTGGCTGCACTCGAACGAGCTCACGGAGAAGCCGAAGGTCGCGAAGCCCGCGACGATGGCCTCGAACGCCGTCGGCCAGATGAAGGGCACGCACGCGATCAACCTCGCGGACCTGCCTCCCCTGCCCGCGATGATCACGCGCAGCAAGGACGGCACCGCGAGCGCTGCGCCGAGCTCGAATGGCGCGGCCGGCGCCCCGCTCGGTCCCGGTCCCGAGACCGCCGAGGCCGCCGCGCGCGTCGCCGGCGACGTCGCCGGCGTCGGTGGGATCGCCGCCGCGTTCGCCGACGCCGCGCCTCCTCCTCAGGTCACGCTCGAAGGACCGCCCGGGCGCATCCAGGTGCAGCCGCCTTCGGCCATCGTCGGTCGCGATCCCGCGAGCGCGATCCCGCTGAACGATCCGCAGGTGTCGTGGCGCCACGCCGAGTTCACGATCTCCGGCCAGCACGTATACCTGCGCGACCTCGGCAGCGGGACCGGAACGTGGATCAACGACATGCCCGTGTCCTCGCCGAAGTCCTTGCGCGACGGCGACAAGATCCGCATCGGCTCGACCGAGCTCACGATACGTGTAGTCCTCACGGGCGCCGACGGCGCGCGCGTCTCCGCCGAGGCCGCCTCGCTCCAGAACGCCGGCACCGGCGAGCCGAAGCCGCACCTCGACGTCCGCAACGGGCGCGCGCTCGGCCTCAGCTTCGAGCTCGTGCTCGACATGATCACGATCGGCCGCGACCCCGCCTCGATCATCCGCCTCGACGACGAGTCGATCGACTGGCGGCACGCGTGGATCCGGAAGACGCCTGGCGGTTGGGACATCGCCGACGCCGAGAGCCACGGCGTCACGAAGAAGAACGGCGTCGTGCTCGCGCCCAACCAGTGGGTGCCGATGCAGCCGGGCGACAACATCGAGATCGGCGAGGTCGGTCTCACGTACTCCGTGCGTCCGTCGCACGTGCTGAACGCGCTGCTCGCGC
>JAQBQJ010000369.1 GCA_028287065.1 Labilithrix sp.
TCCTCCGCAACGAGGGCTTCATCGACGACGACACGAACAACTGGGGTGAGGTGTCGGGGTCGCCCGAGGAGAAGATGATCCTCACCGACAACGACGAGATCTACCTCCGCATCGCGAGCAACCACGATCTCAAGGTCGGGCAGGAGCTCACGATCTATCGCCCGCTCCGCAGTGTCGGCGGCGGGAAGCTGATCGGCATCCAGGGGACCGCGAAGGTCGATCAGTGGAACCCGAAGGAGCGCGTCGCTCGCGCGAAGATCACCGAGGCGCTCGACGCGATCGAGCGCGGCGCGCGCGTCGGACCCGTCGCACGTCGCTTCGAGGTCGTCCCGCCCTCCCGCAACGACAAGGACGTCGCCGCGACGATCCTCACGAGCGTGCAGCCGCACGGTCTCTTCGGTCAGAACCAGATCGTCTTCGTGAACCAGGGCGAGGACTCGGGCCTGAAGCCCGGCAACCGCATGTTCGTCATCCGCAAGGGCGACGCCTGGCACCAGACGCTCACGACCGGCTCGCCCGCGAAGCGCATCGCGCTCGAGGACGACTCGCCCGCCGCCACCGAGAACGTCCCGCGCCCGCGCAACTCGTCGGTGCTCCCCGAAGAGGTCCTCGCCGAGCTGCGCATCATCAACGTCCGGAAGAAGACGGCGATGGCGATCGTGACGGCTTCACGGCACGAGATCGAAGCCGGCGATCAGGCCTTCGCGCGCAAGGGCTTCTAGTCGTAGCGTTCGCTGTGGACCTGCTTGCGGTCCACGCCCATCTGCTTTCGCAGGAGGTCGCGCACGGCGCCGACCATGCGTTCGAGGCCGCAAACGTAGAGGTGCGGTGCACCTCCGCCCTTGGCCTCGAGCTCGCGCCATAGCGACTCCGCGTGCGTCTGCACGTAGCCCGTGAGCCCCGACCACTCCGGTGTGGGTCGCGAGATGCTGTACAATGCACGGAAGTTCGGGTGCTTCGCGGTGAGCGCTTCGAGCTCTTCGCGATAGAGGCGATCGACCTCGTGGCGCACGCCGAAGAGGAGCGTCATCGGCGCCGTCTCGCCCGCCGCCAGCGCGTCCTTGATCATGCTGCGAAGCGGCGTGACGCCCGTGCCCGTACCGACGAACAGCGACGGATGCCCCGCCTTGGGCGCACGCGTGAAGAAGCCCTGCGGGCCGATCGCGCGAACGGTCGCGCCGAGCGGGAGCTCGTGCAGGTAGGTCGAGCCGGGACCGCCGTCGACCTTGGTCACGGCGACCTCGAACCCTGCCGAGCCGTCCGGCGCCGAGGCGATCGAGTACGCCCTGCGAGCTTCGCCCTCGCTGAGCGGCAACACGAGGCTCACCCACTGGCCCGACTGGAACGTGAACGGCACGCCGTCGACGCGCTCGAGGCCGAGCTCGCGCACTCCCGGTGACAGCACTCGTGCGCGGGTCAGGCGCACGTCGAAGGTCGGCGGCGGAGGCATGACGAAGTCTCGCCTATACCATTACCGCGCGCGGCAGGCTCTCGACGCGATATGCGAAGCCCGCCTTCACGCGCGACGAGCTCCGGAAGACGAGCTCCATGCGAAGGAGCGCATCGAGCAGATCGCCGCTCGCCATGTCGCGCTCGCGCGCCGCAGTGATCACCCTCACGAGCGGCTCGGTCGCCTCGGGCCCGTGATGCAGCGCGCCGGGGAGCACGAAGAGCGGAGCGACTTCGCCGGGCTCCGCAGGACCCGCGACCACGCGCGCGTCCATCGGCCCTTCGGCGTGCTCGAGCGTGACCGCCTGAGCTTCGTCGAGATGACGGACGAGCAGCTCGGCGCCCGACCAGAGGTCGACGAGGTGCGCGCCGCGTTCGTCGACGTCGTCGACGAGGAACACGCCGCGATGTGCGCGATCGAACCGCGCGACCACACCTGCCACCTCCTCACCGGCGTGCGGCGCAGCGAGCGCGGCGAAGCCCTGCGTCGTGAGCGCGTCGTCCCAGAAGGCGCGGCTCCGTGACTCGAACCAGGCGTCCTCGGGGCCGAACGAGCCGGTCCGCTGTTCGAACTTCTCGCGCATGCGCCGTGCCTCGGCGGCGAGGTCGAGGTCGGGCCCCGAAGCGCGGGCACGGCCGGACGGCGCCTCGGAAATAGCGAGGGAAACGATCGCCTCGTACGCGGCGAGAACGGCGGTGGCCGTGGTATCCTGAAGGGAGCTTCGCATGCAGAACCGAGTCTTCTTCCCGCAAACGGCCGTGGACCAGTGGGGCATCGACGGCAAGATCGATCTCGTGGGTAGCGACCTCATCCTGCTCGCGGACGGGCGCAGGTACAAGGTCGAGGAGGCCGTCCGGATCGTCACCGAGGTCACCGGCGCGAACGACGATCGCAAGATCATCGGCAAGGTGAAGGCAAAGCGCGCCCTCGACGAGATCGGCGCCGAGCTCCTCGAGACCTCGATGATCCTCGGCGACAACGCCTACGACGTCGTCCCCGGTTGGATCGGCACGCCCACGTCGACCTTCGCCAATCACCTGCTCTCGCCCGATCGCATGAAGGCGCGCGGCGGAAGGACGGATCAAGGCACCGGTCCGCACACCGACGAAGAGCTCCTCCAGAGGTTCGCCGAAGACAAGCTATGAGCGCCCCGCCGTGAACGAGCTGTCCGCGAACATCCTGTTCGTCCTCACGTCCGCGACGTACGCCGCGGCGTCGGCGCTCTTCCTGCGCTTCCTCGTGCGCGGCAAGGGCGATGTCGGAAAGCTCGGTCCGCGCCTCATCGCGCTCGGTGCGGCGCTGCACGCCGCGCACATCTGCGTCGCGTCGCTCGTGCTCCGCGTGTGCCCGGTCGAGGGCATCCACTTCCCGATGAGCGTCGTCTCGATGCTCATGTGCGTCGCGTACGTGATCGCGAGGAAGCGCCTCCGCGTCGAGGTCGCCGGTGCGTTCGTCGCGCCGCTCGCGCTCACGGCGCTCATGGCGTCGCGCTTCGTGGGCCGCGCCGAGCCGGGCGAGGGCATCAAGAGCTTCATCCTCCCGTTCCACGTCACGCTCAATCTCTTCGGCGTCGCGCTCTTCGGTCTCGCGTTCTCGGCCGCTGCGCTCTACCTCGTGCAAGAGCGCTTCGTGAAGTCGAAGCGCATCGACGGCATGTCGCGCAGGCTGCCGCCGCTCGACGCTCTCGATCGCGCCGAGCACCGCTTCCTCCTCGCGGGCTTTCCGCTCCTGACGATCGGCATCATCACCGGCACGGTGTGGGCGCAGCGTGTCGAGGCGGGCGCCACGGCCGACATCCTCCGCGCCGTCTTCGGTTACGTGACGTGGCTCGTCATCGCCGGCGTGCTCTTCCTCCGCGCGGCCGCGGGCTGGCGCGGTCGTCGCGCGGCCTACGGGACGATCGCGGGCTTCGCGTTCGCGGTGCTCGTGCTCGTCGTGTACCTCACCCGCAAGGAGGTCCCGCACAGCGTCGCCGCGAGCGGCGCCGGCGCTGCCGACACCGAGTCCGTCCTCTCGCGAACGGTGAAGCCTTGAGCTTGCCCGTGGTCGTGATCGGCGTCTCGCACAAGACGGCTCCGGTCGACGTCCGAGAGCGCTTCGCCGCGGGCTCCGAGATCCTCCCCGAGCTGCTGGCGCGCCTGACCTCGCGCCCCGAGCTCGACGAGGCGATGTTCCTGTCCACGTGCAACCGCGTCGAGGTCATCGCGCTCGCCAAGTCCGGCAAGAGCCTCGACGACGCGACGCGCGCCGCGTCCCGCGCGATCCGCGAGGCGCTTCGCGAGCAGATCGGAGCGTCGAGCATCGACGACCTCGGCGACTGGCTCTACGAGAAGAGCGGAGACGAGGCCGTCCGTCACGTGTTCCGCGTCGCCGCCAGCCTCGACTCGATGGTCCTCGGCGAGCCGCAGATCCTCGGCCAGGTGAAGGACGCCTACGACGCCGCCGTCGCCGCCGGCGCGCTCCGCAGCCACCTCGCGCGATGCGTGCATCGTGCATTCACCGTCGCGAAGCGCATCCGCAGCGAGACGCAGCTCGGCGCCGGCATCGTCAGCATCTCCAGCGTCGCGGTCGATCTCGCCAAGCGCATCTTCGGTGACCTCGCGGGGAGCACCGTGCTCCTCGTCGGCGCCGGCGAGATGGCCGAGCAGGCCGCGAAGAGCCTGGGAAAGAGCTCGAAATCGATCCGCGTGTGCAACCGCAGCTTCGATCGCGCGGCCACGCTCGCCGCCACGTTCGGAGGAACCGCCGCGCCGCTCGATCAGCTCGAGGCCGAGCTCGTGATCTCCGACGTCGTCGTCGCGAGCACCTCGAGCAAGACGTTCGTGATCACGCGCGACCTCGTGAAGCGCGTGATGAAGCAGCGAAAGGGCAAGACGCTCTTCCTCGTCGACATCGCCGTGCCGCGCAACGTCGAGCCCGATGTCCACAAGCTCGACAACGTGTACGTGTACAACGTCGACGACCTCGAGGCCGAGGTCGCCGAGAACATGAAGGCGCGGCAGGGCGAGGTCGTCTCCGCCGAGCGGATCGTCGAAGCGGAGCTCGCCGATTGGGCGGCGTGGGCACGCGGCCTGAACGTGAACCCCACGGTCGTCGCGCTGCGTGCGAAGACGCGAAGCGTCCTCGTCGCCGAGCTCGAGCGAAGCCTCGGCACGCGCCTGAAGCACCTCACCGAAGGCGATCGCGCGGCGCTCGCGCAGATGGTCGAGAGCGCGACGAACAAGCTCCTCCACGCGCCCACGACGCGTCTCAAGCAAGCGGCGTCCACGAGCGACGCCGACGCCGGCGACCTCGTTCATGCCGTGCACCATCTGTTCGATCTGCCGCCCGTCCCCGAGGCGCCGGGCGAGCGCGGGCGCGACTCGCGGACGATGAAGGCGACCGAGAGCAGCTCGACGCCGCTGGCCGCGGATCAAGAGAGCGGGCGCCTCCCGCACTGAGCTATCTTCGGAGCCTCATGAAGCTCACCTACGCAACCCGGCGCTCCGCGCTCGCGCTCGCGCAGTGCCGTGCGTTCGTCGCGCGTCTGAAGGCCGCGCATCCCGACCTCGAGATGATCGAAGAGCAGGTCGTCACGACCGGGGACAAGATCCAGGACCGTCCGCTCTCGGAGGTCGGAGGCAAGGGTCTGTTCGTCAAGGAGATCGAGGAGGCGCTGCTCGAGCGTCGCGCCGATCTCGCAGTGCACTCGATCAAGGACGTCCCGGGCGTGCTCCCGGACGGCCTCGTCATCGCGTGCATCCCGACGCGCGAGGATCCGCGCGACGTGCTCGTGTCGCCGAAGCACGGCGGCCTCGCGAAGCTCCCGGAAGGCGCGAAGGTCGGCACGAGCAGCCTGCGCCGCGCCGTGAGCCTCCGCGCGTCGCGCCCCGATCTCACGATCGTCCCGATGCGCGGCAACGTCGACACGCGGCTCCGCAAGCTCGACGAGGGCGAGTGCGATGCGATCGTCCTCGCGCGCGCAGGGCTCGTGCGACTCGGCCTGGAGCACCGCGCGACCGAGGTCCTCGAGCCGGAGATCTCGCTGCCCGCCGTCGGTCAGGGCGCGCTCGGCATCGAGTGCCGGATGGACGACGACGCGACGAGGACGCTCCTCTCGGCTCTCCACGACGAGGCGACCAGCCGGTGCGTCGCAGCGGAGCGCGGCGTGATGGTCGCCCTCGAAGGCGACTGCAAGACGCCGCTCGGCGCCTACGGCGAGCGACGCGTGCTGGGCGGCGGCATGATCGAGCTGCACCTCCGCGCGTTCATCTGCGATCCCGACGGATCGAACCTGCGACGCGCCGAAGAGACCGTCGCGTGGCCGGCCTCGGACGACGACGCCCGCCTCCTCGGCGAGCGCCTCGGCGCGACGATCCGGACCGCGCGGGCCTGAAAGCGTCTGAAAGGCCTGAAATAAAGGCGACTGGAGGTTCCGACGGACGACCCTTGCTCGCCTCGCGAGGTCGACTATGCTGCCGGACCCGCCCTCCCTATGCGCCGCATTTTCGCACTTCTCGGTCTGCTGCTCGCGCCTCTCGCGTTCCTGGCCGTGACCCTCGCACCGCGCACCGCGCATGCGAAGGCCGGCGCGTCGATCGGCGAGGCGCTCCGTCTCGAGGTCCCCGGCTCGCCGGACGCGTTCTATTACAAGCCGCGCGCGAAGGGCCCGAAGCCGATCCTGATGTACCTCCACGGCCGCGGCGGCAACCCCGCCGAGGACTGCCGAAAGTGGGCGAAGGTCGGGAGCCAGTTCGGCTGGGTCGTGTGTCCCGCGGGGCCGGGCGACAACGGCACGGGCGGTCGCACGTGGTCGGACGCAGGCGCCGCGCAGAAGGTGATCGACGGCACCGTCCAGGCGTTGCGTGAGAAGTACAAGGGTCGCGTGCAGCGTCGCGGCAACGTCCTCATCGGATTCAGCGAGGGCGCGTTCGTCGCGATGCAGATCGGTCTCAAGGACCAGACCACGTGGACGAAGTGGCTCATCCTCGGCGCGAGCGAGCAGTACTGGGGCACCGACGTCACCGACGCGCTCGACTCCGAGAAGCGCAAGGTCCGCCGCGTCTACCTCCTCACCGGCGAGAACGACGGCGTCGCGCAGAACACCGTGAAGGTCGGCGACACGCTCAAGAAGAACAAGGTCCCCGTGAAGGTGCGCCTCGTCCCCGGCATGGGTCACGAGGTGCCCGGCGATCGCATGGTCAGCACGTATCGCCGTCCGCTCGCCTGGCTCGTCGCCGCGCGCTGAGCTCACCGTGCGCCGCGTCGTCGCGAAGCAGCACCTCGGCGCTCCCGAAGGGCTCCTTCCGACGGCCGATCACCTCGCGCGTGCGCGCGGGCTCGCGAGCCGCTTTCCCGATGCGCACCTCCGTGAGGTGTCGCTCGTCCGTGCTCCGATCGATCGCGGCACGACGCGCGTGTGGCTCGCGCTCGAATGCATGCAGATTACAGGTAGCTTCAAGGTGCGCGGCGCGCTCCTCGCGATGGAGTCGCTCGTCGGCGCATCGCAGGGCCGCCCCGTCGAGGTGATCGCCGCGAGCGCCGGAAATCACGGCATCGGCGTGGCGCTTGCGGCAAAGGCGATGGGCGCGAAGGCGACCATCGTCGTCCCGCGCGGCGCACCGAAGACGAAGACCGACAAGATCGCCGGCTACGGCGCGACCGTCGTCCTCGCGCAGTCCACCGGCTACGACGACGCGGAGGCCGAAGCGATCGAGCTGGCGCGCACGCGAGGGCTCCCGTTCCTGTCGCCGTACGACGATCTCGACGTGCTCGTCGGAAATGGCGCGTCGCTCGGCTTCGAGATCGCCGGCGCGCTCGGCAAGGATCCGGACGTCGTGTACGCGCCGATCGGCGGCGGAGGTCTCGCGACCGGGCTCGCGAGCGCGCTCTCGTCACGCGTGTGGGGCGTGCAGAGCGAAGCGTCGTGTGCGTTCGCGCAGTCGCTCGAGACCGGCGTCGCGGTCACGACGTTGCCTCCCGCGGTCACGCTGGCCGAGGGGCTCGAAGGCGGAATCTCCGTCCGCGGCTTCGCACGCGCCGCAGCGACGCTCGCCGGTGCAATCGTCGTCACGGAAGAGGAGCTCGCCGCAGCCGTCACGTTCGCGTATCGCGAGATGGGCCTCACGCTCGAAGGCAGCGCTGCGGTCGCGCTCGCGCCGGTGCTCTCGAGCGCGATCGAAGAAGGCGACGGAGATCTCGTCGTCGTGCTCACGGGACGCAACGTCGATCCCGAGCGTCTCTCGCAGATCGTGTGCTAGTCATCCCGTCGTGACCGCGACAGCTCCCCCATCGCACCGGAAGCCGCCGCTCGTCCTGGGCATCGCGGGGGGATCAGGATCGGGCAAGAGCACCATCGCAAAATCGATCCTGGAGGCGCTGCCGAACGGGCAGGGGATCCTCCTCCAGCAGGATCACTACTATCGGTCGCAGTCGCACCTGCCGCTCACGGAGCGCGCCAGCGTCAACTACGACCATCCCGATGCGCTCGAGCTCGACCTGCTCACGAGCCATCTCGACCAGCTCCGTAGTGGCAACCCGATCGTTCGTCCCACCTATGACTTCACGACGCACGACCGCGCCAAGGAGGGCCTCCGGCTCGCCCCCGCCCCGGTCATCGTCGTCGAGGGGATCCTGGTCCTGGCCGACGACCGCCTGCGCTCCCGGTTCGAGGTGAAGCTGTTCGTCGATACGGACTCCGACATCCGCCTCATGCGCCGGATCCGGCGAGACCTGGAGCAGCGGGGCCGGACCTTTGCCCAGGTCCGAAAGCAGTATTACGAGAGCGTCCGGCCGATGCACCTGGCCTTCGTCGAGCCTTCCAAGCGTTTCGCCGACGTGATCATCCCCGAAGGGGGCCAGAACCGCGTAGCCCTCGATTTTCTGGTTAGTTTCGTCCGCCAAAGAGCCATCGAGGGCGGCTGAACGCCCGAGCCCGATTCTCGTTCCTCGAATCGACTCGGGCATTCAGTTCTACCCAGGTGGGGCCGGGGGCCCCCTCGTCGCCACGCGACGAGCCTCCCCCATCCGCCTTCGGCGTCCGTCGTGCTTCGCACGACGCAAGGCGGAATGCTCATCTCGGCCGTGCGAAGCACGGTTCGCCGTAGGCGAGTCGGGGAGGCTCAGAGCGAAGCGATGAGGGGGACGAAGTCCCCACGAGGGTAGGGTCTAAACCGCCGAGCACGATTCGAGGAACGAGAATCCTGCTCGGTGATTTAGACTAGAGGGACCTCCCTGTGAGTGGTCCCGCCGCAGCACCCAAGACGAAGGCTGCCGATCTGCTGCTGCGCGCGCATGCGTTGCCGAAGCCGCAGTTCGATCGCGTCGTCGCGCTCGTGAACCAGCACAACGAGCGCGCCGAAGAGGTGATGATCGACCACGACATCATGAGCGAGGCCGACCTCCTCAAGGCGTTGTCGGCGGTCTATCGCACGCACTTCGTTTCGACCGACAAGCTCGCGAAGGCGGACATCCCGCGCGCGACCGTCCAGATGATCCCGCGGCGCGTCGCCGAGACGCTCGGCGTGTTCCCGGTCCTCTTCGATCGACAGAAGAACGTCCTCAGCGTCGTCACGGCCGATCCCGACAACGTCGACGTGCTGCGCGACATCCAGCTCGTGTCCGGCGCGCAGGACGTGAAGGCGTTCGTCGCGAGGCCCGCCGCGATCGCCGCCGCGATCCGCAAGCACCACGCCGGCGACGCGCGCGCGTTCGAAGTCCTCCAGCGCGCGGGCATCAACTACGACTTCGGCCAGCAGGTCACGCCGGACGGCCGCGTGCTCGCGGCGAAGGAGAGCTTTCGTCAGTCGCAAGGCTCGTCGCCCGACGGCGATCGCATCTCCGGACCTTCGCTCAAAGAGGCGCCTCCCAACGCGCGACCCGTCGCGCCGCCGCTTCCGCCGGGTGCGCGCGGTCCGCGCGTTCCGATCGACGAGGAAGACGAGCTCGTGATGCCGAAGCCGCCGCGCCACGCGGCGCGCGACCCGGACCCGGAGCTCGAGGCACCGCGTGCCCCGAAGCGCACCGGTCAGATGTCGCTGTCGGTTCCACCTCCGCCTCCGACGTCGAACCAGCCCGGGTCGCACGCGCCGGTGCAGACGGGGCCTCATCCCGCGCGCGTGCCGGTGCCGCGCATCGACGAGCCGTCGATGCCGCCGACCGCCGTTGCGTCGATCCCCGCGCCGCAGCGGAAGCGAGCCGGCAGCGAGGCGCCCACGAGCGAGGTCACGCGGCTCAACGTCCTCCAGCACGACACGACCATCGAGCTCCTCACCGTGCTCGTGAGCTTGCTCGAGAACTCGCGGCAAGAGCTGCGCGGACACTCCTCGCAGGTCGCTCGTCTCCTTCGCCGCGTCGCCGAGCGGATGAACCTCGATCGCGAGGAGACGCAGGCGATGATCGTTGCCGGTCACATCCACGACCTCGGCAAGATGGGCCAGTTCCACCTCACGGCGCTGAACTGCGCGGAGTACGAGGGCCATCGCGTCGCGGCGCAGAAGGCCTACGACACGCCGCTTCGTCTGCTCGAATCCGTGCGCGTCACGCCCTCGATCAAGAACGCCGTCTTCCACATGTACGAGCGCGTCGACGGCAAGGGCTTCCCCGACAAGCTGGTCGGCAAGGAGATCCCGCTCGGCGCGCGCCTGCTCTCCGTCGCCGATACCTACGCCGATCTCACGCAGAACCCGCGCAATCCGTTCCGCAAGGTGCTCGGGCCCGCCGAGGCGATCGACGTGCTGATGAAGCACAAGGGAACGATCTTCGACGCGAGCATCCTCGATCTCTACAAGGCGCTCGTGCTCGGCGAGGACATGAAGGCGAAGCTGCTCGCGAGCCGCTATCGGGTGCTCCTCGTCGACGCCGACCCCGAAGAGTCGACCGTCCTCGAGCTGCGCATGGTCGAGCAGGGCTTCGACGTGAAGACCGCGCGCAGCGTCGAGACGGCGCGCAAGCTCGCGTCGGCCGAAGGCGCCGACTTCGATCTCGTCGTGTGCGAGCTCGAGCTGCCCGATGCCGACGGCCTCGCGTTCCTCTCCGAGGCCCGCAAGGAGGCGTGGGGTCGCGACATGCCGTGGGTCGTGCACACGCAGAAGCAAGGGCGCACCGAGGCCAATCGCGCCTTCGAGCTCGGCGCGATGGACTTCGTCGCGAAGCCCGTCCAGGCCGACGTGCTCGTCGCGAAGCTGAAGGCGATGCTCGATCAGTGGTCGACCGGGCGCGGCGCGAAGGGCGTCAGCGGAAGCCTGCGCGAGATGGGCCTGCCGGACATCGTCCAGGTGCTCTTCCACGGTCGCAAGACCGGCAAGCTCAACGTGCGCTCGTCCGGCAAGAACGGCGAGATTCACTTCCTCGAAGGCGCGATCGCGAACGCGATCTTCGGAGCCGTCACGGGACCCGACGCCTTCTACGCGCTGCTGAAGTTCGAAGACGGTGACTTCGCGCTCGACCCCGGCTTCATCCCGCCCAAGCGCGTGATGGTCGAATCGGCGGAGGCGTTGCTCCTCGAAGGCATGCGCCGGATGGACGAAGAGAACCTGTAGTCGGGGAAGGCGGCGGGCACGCGTGAACGAAACGGCGCGCACGCTCGCGAACAGGTATGCCCTCGAGGCGGCGGTCGGACGTGGCGGCATGGGCATCGTCCATCGCGCGCGCGATCTGCAGCTCGACCGCCGCGTCGCGGTGAAGCTCGTGAGCGAGGTCGCCGATCCCGCGGCAAAAGAGCGCTTTCTCACCGAGGCGCGGCGGACGGCGGGCGTGCGTCATCCGTCGATCGTCGAGGTGTTCGACGTGGGCGAGGACGAGGGCGACGCGTTCCTCGTGATGGAGCTGCTCGAAGGACAGACGCTTGGCGAGCGGCTCGCGAAGGAAGGACACCTCGAGATCGCCGATGCCGTCGCGATCGCGGGAGAGATCTGCGACGCGCTCACGGCGGCGCACGATGCGGGGCTCGTGCACCGCGATCTCAAGCCCGCAAACGTGTTCTTGCTCGCGACCGCGGAGGCCGGCCGGCGCGTGAAGCTGCTCGATTTCGGGATCGCGAAGCGGATCGACGGGACGACGGCGCGAACCGATCCGAACATGCTCGTGGGGACGCTCGAGTACATGGCGCCCGAGCAGATCCTCGGCGCACGCATCGACGGACGCGCGGATCTGTATGCGCTCGGCATGACGCTCTACCGCATGCTGACCGGCACGCCGGCGTTCGACGGGGAGACCGCGGCCACGCTGGTGCATCAGCACCTCGACGTGGTGCCGGTGTCGCCGCGAGAGCGCGCTCCGGCGCGCGCCATCCCCGTGTGGCTCGACGCGCTCGTCATGCGCTTGCTCGCGAAGAAGCCCGATGCGCGGCTGGCATCGGCGCGCGAGGTGAAGGAGGCGCTCGACGCCGAATCGCATGTCGGAGCGGCGCCCGTCGCGCCGGTTACGCGACGCGCCGACGCGCGCGAGGGCATGCGCATGCTCGAGGACGACGGGGCGGACGGCGATGCATCGGCCCTCGAGCTCGATCTCCCTCCGCGTCCGCCCGCTCCGCCCGCTCCGCCGCTTGCACGCATCGAGGTCGCGGAGCCCGCGCCGCCCGCGCCGATGCAGCGCGCCGACCTGCCTGCTTGGCTCGAGCCGCTGAGCGGAGTTCCGATCGGCGTCTCGAAGCGCGTGACGGGATACTCGCTGTTCGTGCTCGTCCTCTACCTCGTGTTCTTCCGAGCGGGGGTCGCGCTCACGATCCTGTGCGCCGTCGTCGCGGCGTTCGGCGGCCTCTGCATGTGGGCGGCGTCGCGCGCGTCACGCTGACGGATCGGGCCTGTTGGGGGAGGCCTACAGCGTAGGGCCGCGACAACGGCGGCCGGCCGGATCGGGCCAGGAAACACCGAAAATAGAGGGCCGACGGCGTGGCGAGCGCCGGCACGGGCGTTGCTCGAGGGAGGGCATCATGCACACGCTCCCGTCGGTCGAGAACACCCGCACGCCCGCGCTCACGCCCGTCGAGACCGAGCTCGATGGCGGCGATGCCGACGCGAGGCACCTGGAGCTCGAGACCGCACGCTCGCACGATCTCGTCGGTCCTTACGGCGCGTTCGTCGCGACGATGGCGCCCGAAGCGCCGCTCGTCGTCGCGCCTCCGCCGGCCGAGCGAAGCGACGTGACCGCAGCCGGCATCGTCGAGCGCACCATCGACGTGCTCGCGGTGCTGCCGATCTCCGTGTGGAGCCGCGTCGCGCTCTACAGCTTCCTCACGATGCTCTTCGGCAACCTCTTGCGATGCGGCGGTCTGTCGGCGAGCGCCAACCTGACGTTCGCGTTCTTCGTCGTGCTCGGCCTCGCAGGCGTCGGCGCAAGCGCTCAGCGCAGCCCGTAACGGCGGAGCAGCGCGAGCAAGTACGGTCGATCCATCTGCGCGCGTCGTGCGGCCTCCGACGCGTTGCCTCCGCAGCGCTCGATCACCGATGCGAGATAGGTGCGCTCGAAGGCTGCGACCGCATTCGCCTTCGCGTCGCGATAGCGCTCGATCGGAGCGTCGGTCGTCGTGCCCGCGGGTGCGGAGGTCGTTCTCGGCGTTTCGGTGGCGTCGTCGAGCATCGCGCCGAGCTCGACGGCTCCGAAGGCCACGGCGCGCTCGACCGCGCTCCGCAGCTCGCGCACGTTGCCTGCCCAGTGCTGCGCGGCGAGCGCGGTGAGCGTCTCGTCGGAGATCGGGAGCGCATCGCTGCCCGTCATCTCCTGCGCGAAATGGCGGACGAGCACCGCCACGTCGTCCGGCCGTTCGCGGAGCGGCGGCACGACGACGCGTGCGCCCGCGAGCCTGAAATACAGGTCTGCGCGGAACGAGCCGCGATTCACCTCGCTCCTCAGATCGCGGTTCGTCGCGCTCACGACGCGCACGTCGACGGCGATCTCGCGGTCGCCTCCGACGCGACGAAAGCGTCTCCGCTCGAGGACTCCGAGCAGCGACGCCTGGGCGAGGGGAGGGAGCTCGCCGACCTCGTCGAGGAACACCGTTCCCCCGTCCGCGCGCTCGAACGCGCCGGCGCGCTCGCGCACGGCGCCCGTGAACGCGCCCTTTTCATGGCCGAACAGCTCGGCCTCGAGGAGCGACGGCGCGAGCGACGCGCAATCGACGACGACGAACGCCTGCACGGCGCGTGGACCGAGCTCGTGCAGCGCGCGCGCGACGAGCTCCTTGCCTGCGCCCGTCTCGCCGTGGACGAGCACGCTCGTGCCGACCGCGGCGAGCATGCGCACGCGCCGTGCGACCTCGCGCATCGCTTCGCTCGCGAAGACCATGCCCGGCAGCTCGAGCTCGCGTGCTCCGGAGGCTTCGGGGCGAGGCGCGTCGGCCGCGTCGAGCATCAGCACGGTGCCGCCCACGCGAAGCTGACTGCCGCGTGGAACCACGGCATCGCGCACGCGAACCGCGCCGGCGAACGTGCCGTTCGTGCTGCCGAGATCGCGAACGGCGATGCCGTCGGCCGTCGGCGCGAGCTCGAGGTGATAGCGGCTGACGGCGTCGTCGGTGAGGACGACGTCGTTGTCGGCGGCGGTGCCGACGCTCGCGACGTGGCCCGCCGCCGGCTCGACGAGCTTGCCGGCATCGCGTCCGCGCGCGACGGCGATCGACAGACGATGCACCTTGTCGAGCGCCGGACGTGAGACCTCGCGCGTTCGTTCGTCGCCCGCCATCGAGCTCGATTCTACGCGGTAAACCCCGTGCCGGCTCGGCTCACTGGCACTCGGGGTTCGTGACGAGCGCCTCGTCCGCGCCGAGCTTGTTCCAGCTTCCGAGGATCTTCGTGGTGAGCGCGAGGCTCTCGCCGCTCCCGAGCTGGGCGGTGTACGGCGAGGCGCCCATCGTGAGCGGCATGTGGCGGACGCCGTTGACCGTGACCTTGCCGTCCGAGCCCTTCGTCAGGCCGACGTACAGGATGAGTGACGAGCGTTTCGCGGTGCCGCTCTGTCCGCTGACGAAGTTGCCGAGCGAGTAGATGATGAAGCCCTCACGGCCGTCCCGCGTCGTGTACTTCTCCCACGGCTGGACGACGTGCGGGTGTCCGCCGAGGATCGCGGTGGCGCCCGCGTCGAGCATGTCGTGCGCGAGCTTCTTCTCCTGCTGCTCGGGCGTGTGGTTGTACTCGACGCCCCAGTGCGGCGTGACGATGACGGCGTCGACCTCGTTCGGACGCGCCGCGAGCGCGCGGATCGTTTCGAGTAGCGTCGCCTTGTCCTCGTAGCAATGGAGGACCTGGTTCTTCGTGTCGGGGATGCCGTTCGTCGAGAAGCTGCAGGCGACCCACGCGACCTTCACGCCCTTGGACTCGGTGATCGTGTACCAGGGCGCGTTCGGATCCGTCGAAGGACGCGTGCCTGCGAAGGGAAGGCCGGCTTCCTTCAGGTTCTCGATCGTGCGATCGGCGCCGAGGGCGCGGCGGTCCATGGCGTGGTTGTTCGCGGTCGAGACGACGTCGAAGCCCGTGTCCTTGAGCGCGCCGATGAGCGACGGGTGGTAGTTGAACTGCGGGTAGCTCGAGTAGACCTTGTTGTCGAAGCGCTTGCCGGGATCGCGCGCTTCGCCGGTCGTCGCAACTCCGTCGGCGCACGGCCCTTCGAGGTTGCCGTACGTGAGGTCGGCACGGGAAAGAAGCGGCTCGACGTTCTTCCAGAGACTGTGGTGGCCCTCGGGTGAGGAGTACGCCTGCTGCTGCAGCGGGGTGTGGAGGAGGACGTCACCGACGGCGGCGATCGTGATCTTCGTTCCTGCGCGGCACGCGTCGCGGAACTTGAGCGGGCCGGCGGCGGCGGGCGCGGAGAGCGGATCCTCGGTGGTGCCGGCGCCCTCCTCGTCTTCTTCGTCGCCGACGGTCGCTTCGGAGCTGCATCCGACGGCGGCGATCGTGAAGGAGGCGAGCGACGCGAGGACGGCCATCCGGAGGATGCGAGCGAGCATGTTGCGCACACATCTGCACACCATGTGCCGAGGTGGGCGGAAACGTGAACGTGGAGTGGAATCGAGCGATTCTCGGTGGTTACGGATTCACGTTGCACGCGGCGACCGTCGCGATGGCGTTCCGGCGATCCAGGGCCGATGGAGCCTGATCCGAGAAGTCTGAGAAAAGCGCGAAAGCGCGGAGGGGTCTCGTCTCGATCGCGGACTGTCGCCTCGTGGTTGCGGTCGGAATCGCGCCGCGCGCCGCGCCGTCCTCGAGAGCTGTCAGCGCGTAGCGATCGCGCGGCCCGATTCCGCCCGCTGGATGGAGTCTCCGACCCGATCTGCGAAGGCGATCGGCATCTTCGACCGTCGTCCCGTGCTACTCTGGCTCTTGGCAGGTCGGATCGAGGGTCGTATTTGCGCGAGCGGTGC
>JAQBQJ010000404.1 GCA_028287065.1 Labilithrix sp.
TCGCCGTACAGGTTCGGCGAGACGTCCGACGTCGCGGGGATCATGCCGGGCGAGACGACGACGTTCGCGGAGCTGTTCGCGGCGACGGTGCCGCTCGCGGCGTCGAGCATGTAGTGCGTGCCGTTCGCGAGCGTCGCCGTCCAGTTGAACGCGTCGGTCGGACTGGCGTTCGTGATCTTGACCGTTTTCGAGGCGGCGGACGTCCCGCAGTCGACGAGCCCGAAATCCAGCGAGCCCGGCGACACGTTCGCGTCGCTGCTCGTGGCGGCGCCGGTCAACGTGAGCTCGGTCGGGTTTGTCCCGCAGAGCGTGCCCGTCACCGTCAGTGCCGAAGAGCTCGAGTACGTGCCGAGCGTCACGCCCGGCAAGAAGTGTCCGACGAGCAGCGGCACGCTCGCTCCCGGCGCGAGCGCGACCGCCGCCGGAGCGCCGGTCCACGTCAGCGAGAAGCCGGCCGCGGGAGTGGGCGTCGCGAACCCGACGGTGATCGGCTGGTTGCCGGTGTTCTTGAACGTCACCGGGATGTCCTGGGCCGCGACCGTCTTCGGCGTCTCTCCGAAGTCGGCGGTGAGCGGAGTGACCGAGAGCGTTCCACCGGCGGCGGTGCGCTTCACGGGTATCGACGTCGTCGGGTGCTGCTCGTCGTTCGTCGTGATCGTGAGCATCGCCTGCGCGGTGTCACGGGCGCCGCTCAGGGCGGGCACCGCCGTCGACTCGATCGTGAGCGTCGCGAACGCGCCCGGCGCGATCGTGCCGACGCTCGCGCCGCCGATCGCGAAGTCGCTGGTGGCGGCGAGCTGCGCGGCCCACGCGAGAGCCTGGCCGCCCGGATTCGTGATCGTCACGACCTTCGCCGCCGGAGGAGCCGCACCGCAGGAAACGAGACCGAAGTCTACGGAGGTCGCCGAGAGGACCGCGCGCGCCGGACCGGCGTCGACGGGCATGCTCGTGTCGGGCGTGGCGCCGTCCGGCAGTGGGCCGCCGTCCGGCAGCTCACCGGCCTCGGGCACACCACCGGCGTCCTCCTCCTCGAGCGTGCGATCGGGGAACCCGATGATGCTCGCGCACGAGGCAACGAAGACCCCAGAGACCACGAGCAAGACTGCGCCGATTCGATTCAAAACGTCGCTCCGAAGGTCAGGGTTGCGCCGCCCGGTGTTCCTCGCACTCCCAACGCGCCGGTCTGCACCGGCGCGGCGTCTTTCTTCTCGTCGCGACCACGCGGTGCCGTGAGGACGAGCACGAGGCCTCCCACTGCCAGCGTGCCGCCCGCGATGAACGCGATCGTCGAGATCGTGGCGGCGTCGCGGCCGTCCTTGTCGAGCCGGATCCCCTCGCTGTCGCAGAGGTTGTCACGACAGTGCCCGGCGGCATCGTCGTTCTTCGACGACGCGCTCAGACCGAACACCGTGCCGAGCGCGAGCCCGACGAGACCGACGCCACCGACGACGAATCCTGCGATGCGCTGGCCGTTCCCTCGCGGCGCGCCCTCATCGGCTGCGGCTGCTGGAGCCGCGGGTTGGGCCTCGAGGTCGGGGACGGTGACCTCCTTCTGCGCGGCGACCCGATCGAAGGCGACATCGCGCGTCGTCGAGATGCGACCGGGCGCGGAGATCTGGATCTTGTGGGGTCCCGGGTCGATCGGCGTGGCGACGCCCCATTCGGCGCGCGCGACCGCCCGCCCGTCGAGCTCGATCGCGAGCCCTTCGATCGCCGCCGAAGGAGGCACCTGGATGACGAGCTTCGAGACGCTCGCCGCGAGACGATCGGCCGACTCCGTCGCCTTCTTCTCGGCATCGGCGCGCTTCGCCGCGTTGGCCCGGATCGCGGCCTCCTTGTAGGTGACCCACGCGCTCGCGACCTTGCCGCTGCGCTCGTAGCACTCGGCCAGCGCGAAGAGCGTTCCGCCGTTCGGCGCGAGCTCGTTGCTGCGCGCGAATTTCGGACAGGCCTCGGCGAAGTTCCCGCGCTCCATGAGGGCGACCGCCTGGTCGAAGAGCACCGTCGCCGTGCCTGTCGTCGTCGCTTCCTGCGCGTGCGCGTCCGGCGCCGTCGCGGCAGCGGCACACGCGAGGGCGAGAGCGAGAGCGTTCACGTGCAGTCGGTTCATCTCTGGGTCACCAGTCCGTTCGACGAAGCGTGGGCACTCCCGCCGGTGAGGGCGGTGGCGCCAGCGGCGGGGCGTTTGCGGAGCTCGTTGCGGCAGCCGCCGGAGGTTGCTTGCTCGTCGGCGGCTGCGAACTGCGAGCGGCGTTCGCCGACCCGCTGCGGGATCGCGGGCCCGTCGCGGTCGGACGTGACGGCGCCTCGCTCGGCGCCGATGCGGACGACGGCGTCTGCACGATCGGAGCGCTGACCGCGGCGACGCTCGCGCTCGCCTTCGCACTCGCATTCGCATTCGCGGTGTCGTCCATCGCGGTGCCCATTGCCGGCGACGCGGAGCTCGTCTCACGCGGCGACGGCACGTGCCGGTAGAGCCCGACGGCTCCGAACGCGACGCCGCTGATCGCGAGGAACGCGAAGACGACGGCCAGCTTGTTGCGCCGCGCGCGCGGGCGGCCAGGGAGCACGAACGTCTCGGCGGTGACGCGCCTGGCGGACGGCGGCGACGGCATGAGGCCGAACGGCGCCGAGACGACGGCGGGCTGGGGTACCGGGCCATCGCCGGTCTCGTCGATCGGGATGTCGGTCGATCGATCCCACGGCGGGATCGTCGGCGACGCCGGTTTCACGCCGAGGTTCGCGAGCGCGGCGGCGAGCTGGTCGACGGTCTGGAAGCGCTTTTCGCGATCTTTCTCGAGGCAGCGCGCGATCGTCTCGGCGAGACCCGCCGGAGCATCGCGTACGGCGTCCTCGAGACGAGGCGCGGGCTTGTCGAGGACCTTCACGAAGATGTCGGGGACGCTCTCGGCCCAGAACGGACCGTGCCCCGCGACGAGCTCGTAGAGGATGGCGCCGAGGGCCCAGATGTCGGTACGGCCGTCGACGTGCTTCGCGGAGCGGACCTGCTCCGGAGACATGTACATCGGCGAGCCCATCACCGTGCTCTCGTGCGTGATCGCACGGCGCGACGTCGGGCCCTCGGTCGCCTCGATGGTCGAAGAGACCTTCGAGATCCCGAAATCGAGCACCTTCACGAGCGCGGCGCCATCGCGGCGCTCGGTGACGAAGAGGTTCTCCGGCTTGAGATCGCGGTGGACGATGCCGAGCGCGTGCGCCTCGGAGATCGCGTCGCAAGCTTGCAGCACGTAGTCGATCGCCTCCGCGAACGGGAGCGCGCCACGCTTTTCGAGCTTGTCGGAGAGATCGCTGCCCTCGAGCAGCTCCATCACCATGTAGGGCAGGCCCGAGTCGAGCGTGCCGACGTCGAGCACCTTCGCGACATGACTGCTCTTCAGGCTGACCGCGGCGCGCGCTTCGCGGAGGAAGCGATCGGCGGTCTCGGGGTTCATGCGCGCGGTGCGCATCACCTTGAGGGCGACGCGCTGGCCGAGCGCGGTGTGCGTGGCGGCCGCAACGACGCCCATGCCGCCGACGCCGAGGATCGCGTCGACGGTATATTTCGCAGCGACGACGTCGCCGACGCGGATGGGCAGAGGCTCACCCGCGGCGAGCTTGTCGCTATGCGCGCCCTCCGGACTCTTTGTCGAGATCGCCTGCACGTTCGCAAAGTGTACGAGAGCCCGACGATAAAATCGCTTGGGGCCCGTCGACTACCTCCGGCTACATCCGGTGCTACGGTCTGGGTCCGAGGTTTGGGCCGATGAAACCCTCCGAGCACCCCGAGTTCTTCCGCTTCCCTGCGCCCGAAGGCCGTTCGCGGGAGAGCACCATCCGCCTCGACGGCGAAGGTCGCTTCTTTCACGACGAGGCGGTCGTCGAGCATCCCAAGCTCCGCGATGCGCTCCATACCTGGATCGCGCGGCATCCCGACGACGGGCGGTACATCCTCACGAACGGGTACGACTGGACCTACTTCATCGTGGACGACGTTCCGTACTTCGTGCGGAGCGTACGCGCCGAGGACGGAGACGCGATCCTCGTCCTCAGCGATGCCACGGAGGAGCCGCTCGATCCGGCGACCATCCGCGTGAACGAGCGCGGGGAGCTCTACGTACGCGTGAAGGCCGACGCGAAGGGCGGACCGTTCGACGCGAAGATGACGCGCTTCGCGCAGGGGCAGCTCGGGCCGTTCCTGCAGCCCGCCGAGGGCGACGGATCCGCG
Source organism: Labilithrix sp. (assembly GCA_028287065.1). Classification (GTDB taxonomy): domain Bacteria; phylum Myxococcota_A; class Polyangia; order Polyangiales; family Polyangiaceae; genus Labilithrix. The sequence continues at coordinate 4,226 of JAQBQJ010000404.1, forward strand.
TGTGTCGTGCTCGCCACGAAACGCGGCCGAGCCACGATTCCCGGCGGCTGACGCGCCTTCAATGTCCTACAAATTCTTCAGTTTTCGGCTAAGCTGCGCGCCGCTATGCGTCTCCTCATTGCCGACAAGCTTCACCCCCGTGCGGTCGAAGAGCTCCGCACGCTCCCCGTCGACGTCGTCTACGAGCCCGAGCTCACGCGCGAGACGCTCGAAACGAAGCTCGGCGGCGTGGGAATCCTCGTCGTTCGGTCGAAGGAGGTCACGCGCAAGGCCATCGAGGGGGCGCGCCAGCTCAATCTGATCGTCCGTGCCGGCGCCGAGACCGCGACGATCGACGTGAAGGCGGCGAGCGAGCGGGGCATCTACGTCGCGAACTGTCCGGGCAAGAACTCGTCGGCGGTGGCCGAGCTCGTATTCGGTCTGCTCGTCTCGATCGACCGTCGCATCCCGGACGCGGTCGCCTCGCTTCGCGCCGGTCGCTGGGAGCGCACCGAGTACGCGAAGGCCGAGGGCCTCATCGGCAAGACGATCGGCATCGCCGGCGTCGGCGCCATCGGTCGCGACGTCGCGCTCCGCGCCAAGACCTTCGGGCTCCACCCGATCGGCTGGAGCCGCGGGTTCAGCCCGGCGCGCGCCGCCGAGCTCGGCATCGGTCACGCCTCGTCGCTCGAGGAGCTCGCGTCGAAGTCCGACATCCTCTCGGTGCATCTCGCGCTGAACGATCGCACGCGAAACATCATCAGCCGTCGCATCTTCGACGTGATGCCGAAGCGGAGCATCTTCATCAACGTCGCGCGCCCGGATCTCGTCGATCACGAGGCCATGCTCGAATCGATGAGCACGCGCGGTCTGCGCGTCGGCCTCGACGTCGTCCCGAACGAGCCACGCGGCAAGAAGGAGATCTCGCCGGAGCTCTTCACGTCGATGCCCGCCACCGCCATGGGCGGGTTCCTCTATGCGACGCCGCACATCGCCGCGTCCACGGATCAGGCGCAGCTGTCGATCGCGACCGAGACGGTGCGCGTCATCCGCTCGTTCCTCCTCGAAGGCGAGGTCCCGAACGTCGTCAACGTGATGAACCTCTCGACCGCGCGGTTTCAGATGGTCATCCGCATGCTCGACAAGGTCGGCACGTTCGCGAACGTGCTCGCCGTCATCAAGCGTCACGGCATCAACGTCGAAGAAGTGACCAATACGGTCTTCGAAGGCGGCGGCGCGTCGTGCGCGAAGCTACGCGTCGTCTCTCGCCCGAGCGAAGGCTGCATGGCGGAGATCCGGGCCTTCGACGAGGTCCTGCACGTCGACATCGTCACGCTTCCGAACCTCGCCTGACCGTGCGCTACGCGCGCATGGCCTGCGGGCGGCTCGCGCAGCTCGCAACGCTCATCGCGCTCGCGATGACGGGATGCGGTGACAAGTCGAACGCCGCGGCCCCCGACGGCGGCGACTCGGCGCTGCTGTCGCGCGCGCGCGACGCGAGCACCGACGCGGGCACGCACGCGGACGGGGGCCCCTCCCCGGACGACGTCGTCATGCCCCAGCCGGCGACCGAGGAGCTCTCGGCGCGCATGCGTCACCTCCTCGAAGCGGTCGCGCAGAACAACGCGGATCTCGCGAACGACGCCCTCTTCCCGCGCGACGCATACGTCCAGACGCGCGACGCCGCGGACCCGCAAAAAGCGTGGGAAAAGAAGCTCTCGGGCGCGTTCCGCCGAGCCGTGGAGCGCACCCACAAGCGCACGAAGGGCGTGGAGAACGCGAAGTTCGTCGCGTTCGAGCTGGGCCACTCCCTGGTCCAACTGACCCCGAAGAAGCACGACTTCAAGCGCCCGTTGTGGCGCGTGAAACACTCGAAGCTCACGTTCTCGATCGAAGGCAAAGAGCGCCATCTGGACATCGCCGAGATGACGGCGTGGCGAGGGGCCTGGTACGTGACGCGTCTCCGTTGAATGGGCCTCGGCCGTCCGCGGTACGCTGTCCTCCGACCCGCTAGCTGATCGCGTGCCGCCGCCACCCCACTTCGTGGGGACCCCCGGGCGGCGGCCTGCCGGCGTCTTCCCACCTGGATCGTCTCGCTGCTCCCACGCGGACGGCCGAGGCCCATTCAACGAAGCCGCTCCCGTTGGCTGATTTGGGTACCAGACACGCGTCACCGGTCACGCGTGTCTGCCACCACCTGCCCATCGCAGCAGATCGCGTTGTTCGCGCCGGACCATGGTTCGTTCGAACATTCACAGAAACTCGTCGGGGACCGGCTGGGGTCCTGGAATGATGCCGGCGATGTCCGGATCGACGCCGGGCTCACTCGTCACGCGCGCGTTGGGCTGCTCGCGCCGGAGCTTCTTTTCCTCCGACTTGTCTCGCTGCTTGTCGAGCCGAGCGCGTTCTTTCTGTCGCTTCTGAAATGTCGTGTTCGACGCCATGCGCGGGAAACTCCGTAGGGGTGCAGATCTCGACCGGCGATGTTGGCGGCTGCGCGCCCGGGCCGCAAGCGCGACGCGAAATGAGGTGTGCGCGAGTGGTTCCGCGCACGGACCGCGACCGCGCGCTCGAGCTCACGTTCACCCGTCGCTCGCTTGCTCGCCGCCATGGATGGAATCAGTTGCGCGAGGAACAAGAGTCATGGCCGATGGCCCAACGCCCACGACGTCGAGCACGGGTGAGCGCGCCGTCGCGGGAGTCTCGCGGACCTTCTCGTCCTCGAGCGCTACATGCGGCGCTCCGGCGCCTGGGCCGCCGCGAACTAAGCCTGAAAACAGCCTCTCCAGCGCACCCCGTCGTTCCACAGACGGTTACGTTCGTTCTACGAACCGGGGTCCGAAAACGAACCAGGGTCCGAAAACGAACCAGGGTCCGAAAACGAACCGGGGTCCGAAGACTCCAAAACGAACCAAGGTTCGAAGACTCGAACTAAGGACCGGTGACGGAACTAAGGACGGGTGACGGAACTAAGGACGGGGAAGCGACAACCGCGGTGCCGGTCACGCCTCGCCTCGCTGCCACCTCAACGCATTCACGGAGGCGGACGTTCCGATCTCGCGCACGTCGCCGGTGGCGCGTGTCTGGCACCAAACCGAGCGGAGGGGGTTCGGCGAGTGGGCCTCGCCTGTCCGCGTGGGAGCAGCGAGACATCCCAG
>JAQBQJ010000124.1 GCA_028287065.1 Labilithrix sp.
GACAGGTTCGGTGCGACGCTCGCGATCGCGCCCAGCGCGGGGAGCGGCAGCTTGATCGAGAGCCCGTTCGTGATTCCGTCGCGCAGCTTCGGCCACAGCGAGCTCGTCAGCATGTCCTTGATGACCTGCGGCGTGAACAGGGTTTCGCCCGGCGGCGCCTGGATCGTCCACACGGTCACCACCGGCTTGTCCGCGAGCTTCAGGCGCAGCGTGTCGTCGGCGAGCGCGATGCTGACGCCCGCCTCGAGCAGCACGCCCAGGCGGCCATTCGTCTCCACGCCGCCTGGCACGAGCTCGAGCTCGCCGAGCGACACGACGAGATCGTCCGTCTCGCCTTCGCGCGGCAAGCGCACCATCGGCGGAAGCTGTCCGGACACGCTGAGCGGAATGGCGTCGGACTTGGGGATCTCGAGCAGCCCCGAGTTCCAGAGGTTGTGGAGGAGACCATTCAGGAGCGCGAGCCGCACGCTCAGCTGCGCGCGCGGCGACGCGAAGAGCGCGTCGGCGGTGCTCGTATCGACCAGCGCAACGCCGCGCGACTTGGGGTGAACGGCGGTCGCGTGATCGGTCTTCGTAGCGAGCGACAGCTTCGCGCGCAGCGAGTCGAAGGGCCGGAGATCGATCGCGTTCAGGTGCCCGTCGATCGTGAGCGCCACCTTCGGCAGCGGCGCCGCATCGATGACGAACGACTTGTTGGCGAGCGCAGTATCCAGGCTCTCGAACACGCTCTCGAGCGCCTTGGGCAGCGATCCCTGGAGCGCGCCTCCGAGCGCGTCCTTCACCATCTGCGCGACGGTCGTCCGGAGGTAGCCCGCCGCCAGCGCGAAGATCGCATTGGCTTGCGGATCGGTGAATTTGCCCGTCGCCGTCTCGAGCGCCACCTCGAACGTACCCACGGTGACGACCACGGGGGCCGCCGGCGACGCCTTCTTGATCGACGCGTGCGCATACGCGGACAGCGACGCGTCGACGCCGCCGTTCAGGCTGACTGGCGAGCCGGCGAGATCGAGCGATCCGGTCGTGCCGAGCGACAGCTTGCCGACACGCACGAAGAGATCCAGTCCGTCGCCGGCGAGCTCCGTCTCCACCTTCACGTCGGTCATCTTTGCGGAGGTGACGGTCAGCGCGACGCCGTTGCTCGCGATGAGCGGGTTCGGGAGCTTCGACATGAGGTCCATGCCGGCGACGATCCGCGCGACCACATCCGCCATGTCGGGCAGCGTGACCGGGTGCGGCGCGTCGAGCGGCACGGCCGTCCCGTCGTCGAAGAAGCGTTGACCGAGATCGAGCACGAGGGCGTCGGCCGACGAGAACGCCGGCGCGCCCTTCGCGTCGACGGCGGGCGCGTATCCCGCGCCGAACGCGACGTCGAATTCGCGCCGCACCTCGGGGTCCTGGCCGTTCACGGCCGACACGACCAGGTGGTTCACGCCGAACGTCGCGGCGACGTCCGTCTTGAAGGTGCCATCCGGCGCGACGGTCACAGGGCCGCCGTTGACGAGCACGGTGGTCGGCGCGCCCGTCGTGATCTTCCCTTCGACGGGGAACGTCGTCTTGCCGTCACCGCCGAGCTCGGCGCCGGGCTGCGGCGTGGTCAGGACGAGACCCGGCGCGCCTGGCGAGACCTTGATCCTTGCGCTTCCGCATGCGCTGGCGTTGTCGATCGCGCACGCCATGAAGGTGACGGCCCCGAGCTTGTTCAGCGTGAACGCTCCGGCGTCGTCCACCGGCGTGGCCACGTCGGCCGGGTCGGCGGTCCACGTCACCTTCGCGTCGTGGAGCTCCGCTCCTGCGTCGTCGGTGACGGTCGCCTTCAGCGAGACCTGGCTGGTGACGGGGTAGAACGCGAGCGACGGGTCGACGCGGACGACGACGCCCGACGGTACGGGACCGCCGCCGTCGTCACTGCCGCACCCGACTGCCACGAGGCCGAGGAAGGAGAGACACGCGCCGAGGAGCAACCTGTTCATTGGATCCCCAGCTGGCCGGTGAGGCGGAAGTCACGTGGATCGTAGCCGAGCGACGGATTCACGAGCCCGAGCTTGCCCGGACCGACGCCGTAGGCCGCGAGGCTCGCCGGAAGCGCGAACGACGGGATGGGCAACGCCGGCAGCGAGTTGTTGAGCGACTGATCGATGACCTTCTGCAGGAGCGTCTGGAGCATCGACGTGAGCACGTTGTTCGTCGACGAATCGAGCGATACGTCGCCGGTCGAGAAGTGCATCTCGGTGATGACGAAGCTCCCGAACTTGAGATCGCTCGCGACGAGCGACGGCGTCGACGTCGCGCGTGCGCCGAGCTCGACGCGGAGCGGCGGAAGCGGGTTGCCGCCTGCGTCGGTGCCGCCGAAGAGCCCGGGATAGCTGACGGCGAGCTGCATCGCGCCGAGCGACAGCTCGACGGCGTTGCCGTTCAACGTCGCCACGGGCGGAAGCAGCGTGGTCACGCGGATGCCCGCGCCGGCCGGCAAGCCGTTGCCGAGCTGCGCACCGGTCATCGTCGCCGTGAACATCCCGCCGCGCCAAAGGGCGTGGAGCGCCTGGTCGAACACGCCCACGTGGATCGCGACGCCGGCGGTGCTCGGTGCGCTGACCGTCGTGTCGTCGAGCACGACGCCTGTAGGGATGGGCACTCCGAGCGATGGCATCGCCTGACCTGCCGGCGCGGTGAGCTTGCTCGAGAGCCCCACGAGCATGCGCGAGGGGGTCGTCGACACCGTCGAGAAGCCGATGCCGAACGACAGCGGGATGGTCCCCGAGCCGTCGAGCTTCGGGACGTTGAACGACGTTCCGAGCGTCGAGACATCGAGCCCGGAGAGGACTCCGTCGATGACCGAGTTGAAGTTGTTGGTGATGTAGTTCGTCACCAGCGTCTTCACGGTGTTCTGGAGCGTGCCCTGGGCGAGCGGCACGAGGATGTTGTTGATGATCCAGCCGTCGACTCCGCCGAAGCTCGTGCTCACGCTGCCGACGTTCGTGACGACGGAGCCGGGGCGGATCGAGCCGTGCAGCTTGCCGCCCACGAGCGAGGTGTCGATGATCATCGTCACGTCGATGTACGAGAACGTCGCCCAGCCGGTCGTGTCGTACGGAATGG
>JAQBQJ010000432.1 GCA_028287065.1 Labilithrix sp.
AACACGGGCTACGCCGGCAACGGCATGACGTGCGCCGACATCGACGAATGCGCGCCGGGCGGCGCGAACAACTGCGCTCCCGTCGGGGCCACGTGCACGAACACGCCGGGCAGCTTCACGTGCGCGTGCAGCACGGGCTACGCCGGCAACGGCATGACGTGCACCGATATCGACGAATGCGCGCCGGGCGCCGTGAACAGCTGCGATCCGAACGCGACGTGCACGAACACTCCTGGCGCCTACACGTGCAAGTGCGCGCCGGGCTACGCCGGCAGCGGCACGACGTGCGCTCCGAAGAGCATCGACAACCCGATCCAGATCGACGTGCGTGCTCTGCTCACCGTCGACACCGTCCTCAACAACGGCGCGCCGGGCGGGCTCGACCCCCTCCAGGACTCGATCGACGGCACGGGTTACAAGATGGTGACCCAGTCCGCGGCCGACCAGCTCCGTCCGGGCAAGGTCAACTATGGGCTCCCCGACAACGCGATCTTCGCGAAGGACGCCAATCACCCCGCCCTGCACCTCACGTGGGACAACGCCGACAACGGGTTCAACAGCCGCATCGTGAAGACCAATGAGACCTTCACGATCCCGGTGCCCGAGACCACGTACACGGGGTTCCAGGTCTACATGGTCTCGAGCGAGGGCCCCTCGTCGATGCAGTTCACGCTGAACTACAGCGACGGGACGACCGATGTCAGGAACGTCACGTTCAACGACTGGTTCAATGATCCGGCCGGGGCCGGCACGTTCTACGTCATCGACGGCCTCGATCGCGTCGGCGCCGGCAACGCGTACGACCCGGTGCACGACCCGGACCTGGTCGGCGCCAACCTCAGCCCGAACGCGGCGAAGACGTTGACCAGCGTGGTGGTCAAGCACCTCACATCGAACGGCTGGTTCGTCTTCTTCGGCGCCGCCGCCTGGTAGCACACGACGGGTCGACGAGCTCGCGAAGCGCCGCTGCTTCGCGAGCTCGTCGTTGGGTCGTCGCATCGCGTCGGACAGCGTGCGCACGACACCTTGTGTGATCGAATCCATTACGAACAGCGACTGGACGGGTCGATGCAGAAGAAGGTTGGTTCGTTCGCCGAGGGACCACACCCAGGCGGAGCTCGCAAAGAAGACAGCGGCCTCATCGATCTCGATGCGCTGATGCGCCAGGCCGCCGAATCCGAGCGCGACGTATCTCGCGCTGCCGCCGCAACGCCACCGTCGAGCCAGCACGCGCCGCGTGTGCCGACGCTCGCGCCGCCGGTCATGACGCCTGCACCGGGCGCGGTCAGACCGCTGTCGGCGCCGGCGGTCGCCGCGAAAGCGATCGCCGCGCCGGCGGTCGCCGCTCGAGCGGTCGCCACGAAACCCGTTCGCGAGCCCGACGAGTCGCTCACCGGGATGTCGACGGGGCCTGCTTCGACCCGCTCATTCGCCAAGCCGGCGCGGTCCTCGCGTCCCGGATACGCGGTCGCCGGCGGCGTCGCCGTCGCCGTGCTCCTCTGCGCGTCGGTGGTCGGCTATGGCATCTCGCGCCCCAGCGCATCGCCGGCTGCAGCGACGGCCTCGACGGCCGCGCGCGTCGAGACCGCTGCGAAAGCGACGCCGCATGGGCCGGTCGAGGCACAGCCAGCGACTCCTGCGGCTCCGGAGATCGGCGCGAACGACCTGCCCCCGGCTGCGTCGCCCGCCGACGAGCGCGGCGCAGCGCGCAACGTCCCCGCCGGCCATGGCACCGCCGGAGCAGCTCGCGCTCGCAACGATCAGCCCGCTCCGCGCGTCGATCCCAAGGTGACCGCGCTCGTCCTCCCCGACTCGCCTACGCGCGATCCCTCCGACCTCGGCGCTGCGATGCGCGGCGCGGTCGGCGCGAATGCGCAGACGGTCGATCCCGCGACCGTCGCAGGCCCGGCGTCGTCGGCGCGTACGCTGCGACCGTCGATGGGCGCGGTGGTCGGCGCGATCAACGGCGTGCTCCCTGGCGCACGTGCGTGCCTCGGTGAGGACGATCCGATCACCCACGCCTCCGTCACGTTCAAGAGCGATGGAGCGGTCTCCCGCGTCGACATCAGCGGAGACCGACCGACGAGCGGCTGCGTGCGGGCCGCTCTCTCGAAGGCGCGCATCGAGCCGTTCGCCGACGACACGTTCGCCACGCGGGTGACCGTTCGTCCGTGACGGTCACGGACGAACGCGCGGCCATTGCCCGGGGTCGCGTGCGGCCCGTCGCACTCACGTCACGCGGTCACCACTTCTTCATCTTGCCCACCGCTTCGAGCTCACCGAACACGCCGTCCGCCTCACCGTTCGGCCCAGCGGTGAAATAGAGGTCGGTCGAGCTGAAGCCCCCGGCGTCGACGCCGAAGCGGAGCGCCCACAGGCCGTCGATGACGAGCGGGTGGTGCTTGTCGACGCCGAGCACTCCATCGTGCTCGGCATGCGCCCGCCAGCGCGAGAGCTCGAGGTCGTAGACGTTGATGACACCGTCGCCGAAGTTGCCCACGAGGAGGTGATGCGCGAGGTGACCGAAGCCCTTCGGCGCGAGCGCGAGGCCCCACGGCGAGTTCAGGTCGTCGTGCGCGATGAGACGCGAGACGAGGCGGCCACCGGGATCGAATACGTCGACGAACCCGTTGCCCGGGCCCTTGACGTCGTCTTCCTTGGCCTCGTCCTGCTTCGCATAGGTGACGAAGAGCAGGCCCTCGATCTCCTGCACGTTGAACGGCGCGAAGTCGCAAGGTATCTCGTCGTCGCGGAACTTGTGATGGGTGTTCACCGGCGCGTACGTGTCGTCGTAGACCTCGATCGTGCCAGCGTGGAAATTCGCCGCGTAGAGCCGCGGGCGGCCGCGGTGGATCGCGATCGTGACGCCCTTGTAGATCGCGGTCGACGGCGAGTTGTCGACGCGGAGCACGGCGCTGGGACCGCCTTGCCAGCCGGAGATGGTTCCGTCCTCCGTGACGAAGATGAACCTGTCTCCCTTGAACGCGCTGGGATCGCCGTTGAACACCTGGCCCGTCGGATGCGAAGGCGGCGTTCCGCCGAGCGGCGTTGGGATCGTGACCGACGGGATGACGTTGTTCCCGGCTGCGTCGTACACGGCGGAGAGCCCCGTCTCGGCGGCCGAGACCCACGCCACGCCCGCGGGGTTGAACGCGAGGCCCCACGCGTTCTGCAGGTCGGGGTCCTGCGCCTCGGCGCCGGGCAGGTTGGATACGATGTCCGTCCGCTCGACGACCTGGACGATCCTCGTCGTCTTCTTCTTGTGGCCGTCGCCATCCTTCGAGAGAGGCTCGGCGGAGATCGTGGTGGTCGAGGAGTCTTCCGGTGCTTGCGTAGCATCGCTGCCGCCGCAGCCCGAGGTGACGAGGAAGAGTGCGACCAAGCTGACGTGAATCGATTTCATGCGCCCTCCTATGAGCGCTCGAAGGTCTCGCATTCCGAGATCGAGCCCGTCGAGCGGAGCGACGCGGGTCGAGCACTCGATGTGCCGTGAGCGAGGCGCGCCCTGGGCCGTCACACGCTCCCTTCGCTTCGTCCGGCGCACGATCCGCGCGCCCTCACCTGAGGCGTCCTTGTGGGCGGGCGCTTGCTCCGTCCGCTGCGCGCGCGACGCCACGGCCGCGCCGCGCGGCGTGCGTCCGCTTCCTCGGGCCGGTCAGCCGACCGCCGGCGCAGCGCCATGTCGTACCGCCACGCGACGAAAGACCCGGAGTGCCGTAAGCTTTTCCATTCTTCACCGTGGGCTCGAAGAGAACGCACTCGAACGACGTTTTTCGCCTCCCGCGCCCGTCGTCAATCCCTTGCTTCGTGGAGGTTTGATGCGACGCGCACTCCTTCTTTCCTTGTTCCTGGGGGCGGTGGCGTGTGACGAGGTCGAGGTGGACGCGGCCGCGGATCGAAGCGGCGACGGCGGCGCCAACGACGGTGCTGCGCCTGCCGACGCAGCGACCCCCGACGTCCCTCGCACCGAGCGCATCGCCGACCGCTCGCTCATCGAGTGGATGAGCGCCGACCCGACCGAGCCGTGGTGGATCGAGGAGCGCATCGCGCCGCAGCCCTCGCAGCCCGGCGACTACGAGCTCGGCCCGCGCAGCATCATGCGCGCCGCTCCCGACCGCCGCGTCGTGTGGCAGGCGCCCGACACGGAGCGCATGACCGACGCGTGCCGCCACCCCTCGGGCGAGTGGTCCGCGGCAGGCGTTGACGCGGACCGGCGCGTTTTTCTCGCGCGCGGAAACGCGGACGGCCTGCTCGACCGCGTCCTCATCGAAGACCCGGAGCTCGTGAACGACAGCCGCGCCTGGAACTCCACCCCGCGCACCGTGCCGCGCGTCTGGTCCTGGTCCGAGCAGAGCGTGAGCGTCGTGGCCGACGGCGAGGGCGTCGTGCTGGCGCTGATGACCGAGGACGACGCCGTGCTCGCGTACCGGTTCGCGCGGGGCAACCGCACGTTCGAGCGCGGTCCTCGCACCCTCGTCAGCCCAGCCGCTTCGCGCTCGCCGTTCATCCCCATCGGCGGCAGCTACGACGACTTCGACGCGGTCACCGCACCCTTCCTCGTTCACCTCGGCGTCGAGGGCAACGGCCGCGCATTCGTCGCCCAGTTCGCCGACAGCAACCGCATCCGGTCGCACAACGCGAAGATGGGCACCTCGCTCGAGCTCTTGCGCGACCAGCTCTACCCCAGCGAGCGGACGCAGGACGTGCTCGTGAGCGGGTTCGACCGCGACGGGAGCGTCGCCTTCGCGACCGTCGTCGGCGTGCCCGACGTCGAGGACGAGGTGTTCGGGCTCGCCGTGGGCGAGGGCCGCGTCGCGGTGCTCGGGCGGCACCGCCGCGAGCTCGGCCGCGACAACACCGAGATCCACGTGATGGTCGCCGAGCTGAGCGCCGAGGGTGCGCCGCTCGCAACCACCAGCTTCGACGCACTCGACTCCGGGCTCGCGCAGACCGGCGCCTACGTCGGGTCCCAGCTCTGGGTGGGCGGCACCGAGGGCTGGGTACAGAACCCCTCGGGGCGCAGCGTCTCGGGCCAGGGCCAGCCCTTCCTCGCGCGGCTGCGCGACGACCCCGCGGTTCAGGGCCGCCGCGTCGTCGAGCGCTTCGACCCGCTCCTCCCGCCCACCGGCGGGCACGCCGAGCTGCGCGCGCTCCGCGTGCGCACCACCAGCGCCGGCGCCACGAGCCTGTTCATGGGCGGCCACGAGAACGGGCCGCAGACGCACACGGGCGACGGCGACCCGTCGCTCATCCGCTCCGACGCCTGGTGGCGGCTGCAGCCGCTCTGAACCCGCGCGCTCTCCCTCCCTCTCACCAGGAAGCACGCGTCGCGCCGACTTGCACGTACGTGATGCCCATGACGAGCTCGACGTCGTTGCGACCTCAGTCGACCTGCGTGTCGAGATGCGTGAAGCGCAGCGAGCCGGCCAGCGGCAGCGGCCTCTGCTCGTTGATGAGATCGAGCGGGGCGTACGCCGGGACGGGAAGCGCCTTTGCCTCCTTGTAACCGGGGATCAGCGACGAATCGAAGAAGCTCACGGTCCGGACGTCGATCGGCGCAACCGGCGCGAACAGCGCCGCGTCCGCAGGCAAGGCCGGCAGCTTCACCGAGGTGGTGCCCGGAGGCAGCACCACGGTCCACCTGCCGTTGCCCGTTCCGCCGGGCGTCACCCAGAGGAGCCGCAGGACGCCGAAGTCGGCGCCGGCGATCGGCGCCTCGCTCTTGATCGTGATGTCGGCACGCGCCGCGACGGTCTCCACGAGCTGTGGCGTCGTCAGGAGCGGCAGCGCAGTCGCCATGTCGAACGTCGGGAGGGTGGCCGCAGCAGGCGCGGTCGTCGGCTCGCGGCGGATGATCGCCTTCTGCGCGGTTGCACCGCCGGGGTGCGACTCGACGATGACCGTCGATTGATACGCTTCGGCAAAGCCGGTCGGAGTGGCGAAGTCGAGCGCGGTGTCGAGCGTTCCCGACTGAGCCGTCGCCGAGAAGTAGCTTCCGTTCGCGATCGCCCCGAGGCGCGCGAAGTACACTCCGCCTTCCGGCAGGTTCGTCGCCTTGATCTGCGTCGCGCCCGCGGCGTTGAACGCGTTCGTCGTGACATCCACCGGCGTCAGCGCGGCCGGCTTCGCGAGGTTCTTCGCGAATGCGAAGCCGAGCGTACCGGTCGGCCCCGACGCGAGCACGAGCGCCGAGCTCTGCGCGCCGAGGCACGTGTCGTAGAGCGGCACCGGGATCGGGTTCGCGGCGTCGTTGGCCTGTCCGTAGCAACTACCGCCGACATACGCTTGATAGAGCGTGGCGCCGTCGGTGACGCCGTTCGCCGCGAAGCCGACCGAGTACGTGCCGGCCTGCACCGGGTCGACCGCGACCGGGCCCCGAACGTCGACCGTGAGCTTGTCGCCGTCGGCGACGCCGAGGAACGTCACGGGCGTCGGCGCGGTTGCCGAGGTGGAGCCGAGCACGGTGATCATGCTCGGTGCCTTCGCGATCGTGGCCTTGCCGGTGGCATCGGTCTGCGTCTCGCCGATCACGGCTCCGGCCGCGTCGTGGAGGATGACGCGTACGGCGTTCTTCGGCGTCACGCCGTCGGTCACCGTCACGGTCACGCCGAGCGTCGCGGGCGCATCGACCGCGGCGTCCGGCACGGGTCCGGCTTCGGGAGAAGGGCCCGCCTCGAAGCCAGGCCCTGCCTCCGGCGTGAACGTGCCACCGGACGACGAGCCCGAGTCCTCGCACGCGATCGGCAGGAGGAGCGCGGGCGCGAGAAGAGCAAAGAGACGAAGTGAGCGCATCGTCGGAGCTTGCAGCGAAGGGACCGCCGGCGTCAACGTCGTCTCCGTCACCCAACTGGACGACGCGCTCGCGCAGGCGCGCAGGCGCGCAGGCGCGCAGGAACGCACACCTTGCGATTCGTGATGCAGGACAAGTCGGTCGCTGCCTCGTCCGCCCACCACGAGAAGTGTCCGCGCCCGCTCTCCGCGGTCGGATTCTTGCTGCCCTCACGGGCGTGTGGTCCCGATCGAGAGCATGGCCCGCGGTCGTCATCGCGGCATTCGGCCTCGCTTGCACGGGGCTA
>JAQBQJ010000434.1 GCA_028287065.1 Labilithrix sp.
GGCGTCGTCTACGCCGCCGAGCACACGACGCTCGGCCACGAGGTCGCCGTGAAGGTGCTGCGCGGCGCGGCCGCGAAGGACGGAGGCGAAATCGCGCGCCTGCGTCGCGAAGCGTACATCCAGGTCCACATCGATCATCCGAACGTCGCGCGCGTGCACGACCTCGATCAGATGCCCGATGGCTCGATGTACGTCGTCATGGAGCGCCTCCACGGCCGCTCGCTCGCCGACAAGCTCTCGCGCGAGCACATCGTGGCGCCGGGCTTCGCGATCCCGGTGTTCATCGGTGTGTGCCGCGCGCTCGCGGCGGCGCACAAGAAGGGCGTCGTTCATCGTGACCTGAAGCCCGGCAACGTCTTCCTGTGCGAGGACGCGCCCGCCAAGGTCCTCGACTTCGGCATGAGCAAGCTCACCAGCGCCGAGTCGCTCACGCAGGCCGGCTACACGCTCGGCACGCCGGAGTACATGGCGCCCGAGCAGTGCATCGGTGCGAACGTCGTCCCCCAGACGGACCTCTACGCCTTCGGCGTGCTCATGTACGAAGCGCTGACCGGCGAGCTGCCGATCGTCGCGCAGAGCCGTCGCGAGCTCCTCGATCTCCACCAGCGCCAGATCCCCGTCCCCATGCGGCAGCGCCGGCCCGACCTCGACATCCCCGACGCTCTCGATCAGGTCGTCATGAAGTGCCTCAAAAAGCGCATCAACGATCGTCCGAAGAGCGCCGAGGACCTCGAGGCGATGCTCGCGGCGATCCCGCTCGAGGGACTGCCCGCGACGTACCCGGCACGTCCGAAGCGCACCGCGCCGGCGCCGCCGATCAACGAAGACTCCGGGACGATCCCCGCGCTCAGCAGCGAGCCGCCGCCGAAGCCGCCGCCGGTCTGAGCCTCGCGCGCACGCTCAGCGCAGAACCCACACGAGACCGGCGATGCTCGCGGCGATGACGCCGAGCGCGAGCGTCACGACGAGGACGTCGGTCATCGACCAGCCCCGCTTCTTCGGCCGGGCGCCGCGCGTCATCCGAGACGTGTCGGCGGCCACCTCCGCGATCGGCGCCGCGGCGGCGACCGAGGGCGCGGCCGACGACTTGGGCGCCGCGGAAGGCACGCCGCCGTTGTCGTGCTCGTGCTCGTGCTCGCGCTCCTGCTCGAGCGCGAGCGGTCCCGGAGACGGCGGGATGTCCTCCTCGCGCATTGCCTCGTCGGCCGCCGCCTCGAGCTCCGCGAGCGCCGCGCTGACCGGCTCGTCGAGCGCCAGCACCGTGATGCCGATACGCGCCATCGTCGGCGCGCGCCACACGACGTCGCGATCGGCCGCGAGCTTCGATTCCCCCAGGAAGACGCCGTTCCGCGAGCCCAGATCACGGAGCAGGATCTGACCTCCGCGGCGCGCGACCACCGCGTGCTCGCGTGACGCGTCGGCGTCGGCGAGCGGAAGGTCGCACGTCTCGGCGCGCCCGATCACGTACGCGCGGCCCTCCTCGACGAGACGCAGCTCCTCGCCGATGTCAGGCCCTTCGGCCACGCGCACCTTCGCGACGGTGTCGTCGCCCACGGCATCCATCGCGCGTTGCACGAGCGCGAAGGCGAGGTCACGTGTCGCGAGACCGAGGTCCGGCGTAGGCGCCTTCTGTCCGATCGTGAGCTCGAGCCACACGCGGCCGACACGCACGAGATCGCCTGATTTCACGACGCGCGGCGATTGCGGGAGCAGCTTCACGCCGCCGACCCACGTGCCGTTCGTGCTGCCTTCGTCGACGATCGCGTAGTCGTTTCCGGTCGCTCGAATCGTAGCGTGGCGCGTGCTGATGCTCGGATCGGGCAGGCGGACGTCGCTTCCGCTGCCACGTCCGATCACGATCCGCGATCCGTCGAACGTGAGCGCAGGCACCGCGCCTGCGGCCTGCCCGCTCGGCGCGCTCGCCGTTCGTACCACGACGGTGACCGGCATCCGTCCTCAGGTCGCCGGGATGCTCTTGAGCGAAGGGCGATAATCGTTCGCCGCGCGCTCGACCCACTTGATCACGTCTTCGGCGACGTCGCGGTTCTCGTGCTGGCTGAGCTGCTGGATGCCCGTGGGGGAGGTCACGTTCACCTCGGTCAGCTTGCCGCCGATCACGTCGAGGCCGACGAACACGAGACCGTCCTGCTTCAGTCGCGGCGTGATGTCGGCGACCATCGCGCGCTCGGCGGGCGTGAGCTGGTACGCCTCGACGCTGCCGCCGACGTGGATATTCGAGCGGAAGTCGTCGCCGCGCGGGATGCGGTTGATCGCGCCGAGCACCTCGCCGTCGAGGAGGAGCACGCGCTTGTCGCCCTTCTCCACGGCCGGGAGGAACTCCTGGACCATCGCGAGCTTGCTGCCGTCGGCCGTGACGACCTGGACGATCGCGCGGGCGTTCTTGTCGTCGGGGGTGAGCATCATCACGCCCGAGCCGCCGGCCCCGTCGAGCGGCTTGATGACCGCCCGCCCGCCGACCTCGCGCGCGAAGGCGAAGATCTGCTCCTCGCTGGAGGTCACCGTCGTGCGCGGCATGTGCTTCGCGAAATGGAGCGCGTAGAGCTTCTCGTTCGCGTCTCGCAGCCCGCGGGGGTCGTTCATGATCACGGTGCGTCCGCGCGCCCGTTCCAGGATGAGCGTGGCATAGAGATAGGCCTGGTCGAACGGCGGATCCTTGCGGATGAACACCGCCTCGACGTCCGCGAGCCGCACCTCTTCGGAGGCCCCGAACACGGCGTGCGGGGGCGTGTTGCTCACGGTAAGCTGCCGGACTCGCGCGAAGACGTCGCCGTTCTTCACGAACAAATCGCGCACCTCGCAATGAAGCGACTCGTGCCCGCGCGCTTGCGCGGCACGCTGGAAGGCGAACGTCGTATCCTTGTCGGGCAGGACACGATCCATCGGATCCATCACGTAGACGAACCGCATATGCGAATTTCCTCGGCCCGCAGCCTAGAACGCCAACACCGCCCTTCCAAGGGCCGCATCGCGGTCCTGGTGCTCGGCGGCGCAATCGTCGCGATTCACGCCGCTGCTTTCCCCTCGGCGTCGTCGGCGGCGTACCCCCCGAGCGCGGAAGGGCGCACGATGGCGGTCGCGGCCGATCACTCGGATGCGACGCGTGCGGCGCTCGACGTCATGGCGGCCGGGGGAAACGCGGCCGACGGGGCCGTGGCTGCTGCGCTCGTGCTCGGCGTCGTCAATCCAACCGCCAGCGGCATCGGCGGCGGCGGCTTCGCGCTCGTCTACAGCGCGGCCGATCGCAAGGTGAGCGTCCTCGATTTCCGCGAGACGGCGCCCGCTTCGTACAGCGCGGAGGTGCTCTGGCCCGCGAAGAAGCCCACGGACCCGCCCGCGAAGGACCGCTTCGGCTGGAACGGACCTCGCGGCGGCACCGCCGGCGTCCCGGGCGAGCCCGCGGGGCTCGAGATGCTCTCGCGGAAATTCGGGAAGCGCTCGCTGTCCGACGCCGCCGCACCGGCAGTCGCGCTCGCGCAGAACGGCTTCTACTTGAGCAAGCACACGGCCGACACGGCCGCATTCTTCAAGGATCGCGTGCAGACGCTGCCGTCGCTCGCGTCGTCGTTCCTGCCGGGCGGCGTGCCGGCGACGACCGCCGCACGGATCCGCAGGCCCGAGCTCGCGGCGACCCTTCTCCGCTACGGCGCGGAGGGGAAGAAGTCGATCTACGAAGGCGCGACCGCCCAGAAGATCGTCGATGCCGTGCGCGGGGCGGGCGGCACGATGACCCGCGAGGACCTCGCCGGCTACACGGTGAAGGAGCGCGCGCCTCTGACGCGCACCATCGACGGCCGCACGATCTACACCATGCCGGCGCCGTCGGCAGGCGGACTCATGCTCGTCGAGGCGCTCTCGATGTACGGCGCGAGCCGCTCTTCGCCGCTGGTTCCGCTCGGCTTCGGATCGAGCGCGTACCTGCACACCGTCGCCGAGGTGATGCGCGGCGCGTTCGCGGATCGCGCGCGCCTCGCGAGCGATCCGGACGTCGATCCGTCGGTCGACAAGGCGTTCGCCGCTGCGCTCGAGCCCGCACAGATCGCGGCCCGGCGGGCGCGGATCGATCCGATGAAGACGCACGCGCCGATCGACTTCAAGACCAAGGAGCAGGGCACGAGCCACATCGTCGTGACCGATCCGGCCGGCAACGTCGTGACGCTCACGACCACGGTCAATGGCCCGTTCGGCTCGAGCATCGTCGCCGGCGACACCGGGATCCTCCTCAACAACGAGCTCGAGGACTTCACGTCCGCCGAGGACGCGACGGCCTTCGGCTTCAAGGACGGGGGACCGAATCGCCCGCGCCCGCGTGTGCGTCCGGTGTCGAGCATGACACCGACCATCGTGATGGAAGGCGGCGTTCCGATCCTCGCGCTCGGCGGCTCCGGCGGCACACGCATCGCGACCGGCGCGACGCAGGCGGCGCTCGCTCGCTTGGTGTTCGATCTCGATCCGAATGCGTGCGTGTCTCACCCGCGCGTCCACACGCAGGGAGCGACCCTCTTCGTCGATCCCGAGGTCGCACCGGACGTCCGCGACGGGCTGCGCACGCGTGGCGAGACCGTGAAAGAGGACCCTTTCACCGGCGCCGCGATCCAGATGGTCGCGTGGCAGCGCTCCCCGAGCGGGCCCGTGAAGCTGCTGGCGGCCGCGGATCCGCGCAAAGGCGGCCTGGCCGCAGCGAGGTAGCTCAGTCGCCGCGGTCGACGACGGCGACGAGGCTCGCCGAGCTCTCGGGATCCATGTCGCTGGTGATCGTGTAGCCGATGCCGCCGTGCTGCGTGACGGCGACCGAGTAGCCGTCCGTCTGGCCCATGCGGACCTCGGCGGTGCCGACGGCGCGAGGCGCCAGGTGCGCTCCGCCGATCTGGACCTTCAGCGGGTCGTAGACGAACACCGTGACGCGCTGCACGCCGCCGTTGGTCTGCTGCAGCTCGTACTGGAGCATCGCGGCGCGCTCGCCGTTCTGCGTGGGGAGGAGACGGGCGCCGACGAAGCGCGCGGTCTGACCGCCGTGCTGCGAGAACTGCGGCACGTGCACGGGCACGCCGACGTAGCGCTCGAACTGGCGGACCTGCTTCGGATCCTGCTGCTCGGGCGGGAGCGGGTGCTTGTGCTGCGCGACGAAGCCGCGGAGCAGATCGTCGCTCAGGCCGGCGGGCACCATCGTGTCCGTCGCGCCGTGCGCGACCGGCTGCTTGCCGGCTGCGCCCCACGCCATGACGAGGGCCGCAGCGCTCGCGACCGGGAGCATCGTGCGCCAGTGACGGAGCATCGAGGGACGACGACCGCGACCAGGAGAGCTCACGCGCCCTGCGGATGCGTCGAGCGCAGACTCGCCCGTCGCTTCCTGCAGCACGCCGGCATCTTCGAGAGGCGCGTGCCGCGCCGTCTCGCGAGCGGTCTCGCCGGCCATCGCCGCGAGCATGCGTGCGCGGACGTCGTCCGGCGCGGACATCTTCACGGCCTTCTTCAGCGAGCCACGGAGCGCGCGATCGAGCGCGAGGCGTTCCCGACAGACCTCGCACGCGGCGATGTGGTCTTCCACTTCGAGCGTCTTCACGGGATCGAGCTGACCGTCGAGGTGTGCCCCGAGCAGCAGTCCCATCGCCTTGCAGGGATCCGCAGACATGCTCAGGCGGCTCCCCTCTTCTTGTTACGGAAGGCGGTGAGGTCGGCGGGAGCGGTCGTCTCCTGGCGTGCTTCGGACATCGGTTCGCCCTTCACGATACCGAGTGCGAGCGCATGGTTGTAGAGAGATCGCTGCAGGAGCTTCCTTCCGCGGTGGAGACGGCTCATCACGGTGCCGATCGGGCAGCCCATGATCTGGGCGATTTCCTCGTAACTGAACTCCTCGACGTCACACAGGATCACGGCGATCTTGAAGTCCGTCGGCAGCGCGTCGAGCGCGCGCTGGACCTCGCCCTCGACGATCGGCTGCAGGGCCTGGGCCTCGGGATCGCGAAGATGACGCATGGTCGACGCGCTCACCCAGCCGTCGACCAGCGGATCCGCGTCGGGTCCCTCGAGGACGGAGCGTTCGAGGCCGCCGCGACGGTACTTGTTGATGAACGTGTTCGTGAGGATGCGGAACAGCCACGCCTTGAGGTTCGTGCCGGCGTGGAACTGCTCCCGCGCTCGCATCGCCTTCAGGAGCGTGTCCTGGACGAGATCCTCGGCTTCGGAGGGGTTCCGGGTGAGCTTGCATGCGACGGCGTAGAGCGCATCGAGGTGCCCGACGGCCTCCTCGGCGAAGCCGTCGACATCCTTCTTCTTTTCCGTCAGGGGCAACAAGCTCATCGGGGCTGCAAGCCTTTCTCAGTGCGTCCAACACCGAGCTTAAGGCTGCTATTCCGAAGATCTAGCCGGACATTTTGGCAATTGGATCGAGGAGTTGCCGATCCACGCCGGGGGCGCTGGCCCTCAGTCCTTTCGGTCGGCGGACATCGACTTGAGCTTCTCTTCGAGCTCCTCGATGCGCGCGTTCAACCGCTTCACTTCGTGCTGGAGCTGCTGCCACGGGAGGATGTTCGGGACGACGGCCTTCACGCGCTCGTCGATCCTGTGCTGCCACTCCTCGAACGTGCCCTTCGCCTGATCGACGAGGCTCGGCTTGCCGGAGCTGTCGGGGGCGCCGTTCTCGGTGCGTACGGCGTCCGTCGCCGGCGCCGCGACCGCGGTCTCGCCGCCTTCCATCGCCTTCGGCGGCTCGCTCTTGCCGCTGCCGGGGATGAGCCTGCCGATCGGGCCTTCGCGGAGATCGCTGAGCACCTTCTCGGTGCGCTGGTGAATGAGCTCCTTCAGCGTCTGGAGCGGAACGTTGCGGCTCGACGCCTTCTGCTTTTGCTCTTCGTAGATGATCTGCGCGAGGGTGACCTCCGTGAGGTCCTCCTTCGTGTTGTTGTCGATGATCTGCACCTCTTCGCCGGTGCGAACCATCTCCGCGATCTGGAGCAGCGTGACGTAGCGGCTGTCCTTGGTGTCGTAGAGCTTCCGGTTCGAATACCGCTTGATGACGCGGCGCGGTTTTTCAGCCGCGGCTTGCGCCGTCGTCGTTCCGTCGGGTTGGGGCTTGCTATCCACGGGAGCTCCTGGGATTTAAGATACATCAACGCGCCGCGGCGAGCAGTGTTCTCTGGATCCTGACGATCGCGACCGGCAGCGATCCGGGAGAGGCCATCCACGTGCGAGAGTGCCTTTCCCTACGCCACGTTACGGCAGAGTACGAAAGGCTTGCCGGAGGCGGCCGTGAGGGCCCCCAGAGCCAGCTCCGGGACGTCGATCTGACCCTCGGCGCCGGCGAGCTCGTGTGCGTTCTCGGCCCGAACGGGGCCGGAAAGACCACGCTCGTACGCGTTGCGTCAGGCCTGCTCGGGGTCACCGCCGGCCAGGTGCATCTCCTCGGCGCCGACCTCGCTGCCCTCCCGCGGCCTGCGGTCGCACGTGGTCTCGCCGTCGTCGAGCAGCAGCAGGAGCTCGCGATGGGCTTCACGGTCCGTGAGGTGGTCGCGATGGGGCGCGCACCGCACCAGGGCGCGTGGATGCGTCCTTCCGAGCGCGACGACGCGATCATCGGCGAGGCCCTCGCGCGCTGCGATCTCGTCACGCTCGCGGACAGGCCCGCGCATGCGCTGAGCGGAGGCGAGCAGAAGCGCGTCGCGATCGCCCGCGCCCTCGCGCAGGAGCCGAAGGTGCTGCTCCTCGACGAGCCCGGCGCGTTCCTCGACGTGCGTCACCAGCTCGATCTCTACGAGCTGCTCGCAGGCGAGGTGAAGACCCACGAGCTGGCCTGTCTCGTCGTGATGCACGATCTCAACGTCGCCGCGCAGTTCGCGGATCGCATCGTGTTGATGAAGGACGGTCGCGTCGTCGCTGCGGGGACCGTCGACGAGGTCATGACCTGGAAGACGCTCAAGGAGACGTTCGACGCCGATCTCTACTGCGGCGTGAACGACCTGACCGGCGTGCGTTTCTTCCTGCCGATGCGCGGGAAGAGCGCGGCTCAGAGCACCTGACGCACGAGCCTCTCGAGCTCGGCGTCGCTCGTCACTCCGTGACGGACGGCGACCATCTTTCCCTCTTTCGAGACGACGATCAGCGTGGGCAGGTTGTCGACGCGGTACTTGTTCGCGATCGCATTGCCGTCGTCGAAGACGATCGGGAAGGTGAGCCCCTTCTTGATCGCGAAGCGTGCGGCGAGGCCTTCGGCATCGCTCGTGTTCACGCCGATCACGACGAGGCCCCTGTCCTTGAAGCGCTGCGCGATGCCGTTGACGATCGGCGCTTCGGCCTGACACGGGCCACACCACGTCGCCCAGAAGTCGAGCACCACGGGATGACCGCGCAGCGCGCTCATCGTCATCGTGGTCTTTTCGGAGACCGGCCCCGCGGGCGCGTCCGGCGCGTTGGCGACGACCGATCCCGTGAAGTCCGGGGCGTCCTCGGTGCCGGTGGCCTTTCCGCAGCTCTGCATGACGCGCGGAACCGCCGCGAACCCTGCCGCAAGCGCGACGACGACGAGCATCATGCGCGCCGTGTGCGCACGGTCGGCGGCGCGTTCACCGCCGCTGGTGGTCGTCTCCGAGGCTCGAGCCGTTTCCGCCATTCCTCTGTCCATAGCACGGGGCGTTCTTGCGTCTGACACCGTCAAAAGGTACCCGTCTTCTTGCGACATGCGCTCGCCCCAGACCAGGTCGGAGCTCACCAAGCTCTCGGTCGCCGCGCTCGGTATCGTCTACGGCGACATCGGCACGTCGCCGCTCTACGCGATGCGCGAGTGCTTTTCCCAGCCGCACGGCATGGCCGTGTCACGCGACAACGTGCTCGGGATCCTCTCGCTGTTCTTCTGGGCGCTGACGCTCGTGATCGTCGTCAAGTACCTGAGCTTCGTCATGCGCGCCGACAACGCGGGCGAGGGCGGGACGTTCGCGCTGCTCGCGCTGCTCGATCCGAACACCGTCGAGAAGAAGTGGTACGGCGTCGTCCTCGTGCTGCTGGGCTTGTTCGGCGCGTCACTGCTGAGCGGCGAAGGGATCATCACCCCCGCGATCTCGGTGCTGGGCGCGGTCGAAGGCCTGAAGGAGGCGACCGACCGATTCGAGCCGTACGTCGTCTACATCGCGGTCGGGATCATCGTCGGCTTGTTCCTGATCCAGAAGCGAGGCACCGGCGGCGTAGGCGCGATCTTCGGTCCGGCGATGCTCGTGTGGTTCGCCACGATCAGCACGCTCGGCGTGCGGTGGATCATGAAGCGCCCCGAGGTCCTGGAGGCCGTGAACCCGCTCTACGCGGTGCACTTCTTCCAGGTGAACAAGTTCCACGGCTTCCTCGTGCTCGGCTCGGTCGTGCTCTGCATCACGGGCGGCGAGGCGCTCTACGCGGACATGGGCCACTTCGGAAAGCGCCCGATCCGCATCGCCTGGTACGCGGTGGTCTTCCCGGCGCTGTGCCTGAACTACGCCGGACAGGGCGCGTTCCTGCTCGAGCGCGGCGGCGACGAGCATCCGTTCTTCGGCCTGATCGACGGCTGGCTTCGCTTTCCGCTCGTCGGCATCGCGACGGTCGCCGCGGTCATCGCGTCGCAAGCGTTGATCTCCGGATCGTTCTCGCTCGCGCGCGCGGCCGTGCAGCTCGGGTTCTTCCCGCGCGTGTCGATCGTGCACACGTCCGGGATGAGCGAAGGCCAGATCTACGTGCCGGAGGTGAACTGGGGTCTGCTCGCCGCGTGCGTCGCGCTCGTCGTCGGCTTCGGCTCTTCTTCGAAGCTCGCGGCCGCGTACGGCATCGCGGTCACGGGCACGATGAGCATCACGTCGATCCTCTTCTTCTCCGTGGCGCGGAAGAGATGGGGGTGGGGCCTCCTGCCGGCGACCTTGCTCGTCGGCATGTTCCTGTCGATCGACCTCTCGTTCTTCTCCGCGAACCTCCACAAGCTCGCGAGCGGCGGTTGGGTCCCGCTCGCGATCGGCGCGTGCGTGTTCACCGTCATGACCACGTGGCGTCGCGGTCGCCAGCTCCTCGCGCAAGCGTTCGTCGCGCAGACGCTCCCGCTCGACGTCTTCATGGCCGACATCGAGATGACGAAGCCCCATCGCGTGCAGGGCACCGCGGTGTTCATGACGTCGAACCCGAAGGGGGCGCCGCCCGTCCTGCTCCATCACTTCAAGCACAACAAGACGCTGCACGAGCAGGTGCTGCTGCTGTCGATCTTCACCGAGCACGTCCCCGAGGTGCCGCGCAAGGACCGCATCGTCGCGCTGACGGACCTCGGCCAGGGCTTCTACCAGGTGAGCAGCGCCTACGGCTTCATGCAGACGCCGAACGTCCTCGAGCTGATGGATCTGTGCGCCGAGAAGGGCCTCGAGACGCGCAAGACCGACACGAGCTTCTTCCTCGGTCGCGAGACGCTGCTCATCACGGACAAGCGCGGCATGGTGCGCTGGCGGAAGATGCTCTTCGCGTTCATGAGCCGCAACGCGCGCCCGGCGAACCTGTTCTTCCGCATTCCGCCGAACCGCGTCGTCGAGCTCGGGACGCAGATCGAGCTCTGAGCGGCTCGCTCACGAGGGCGGGTCGACGGTCTCGACGCCCTGCTTCTTCGCGCGCTCGCGCGCTTCCTTCGCCGCTGCGGCGATGGACAGGATCTTCACGCCGGGGAGGCGCAGCACGAAGCGCGCGCCCCCGAGCCGGCGCGACGCCGTCGCTTCGATCTCGCCGCCGTGCTCGACGACGACCTTCTTCACGATCGCGAGACCGAGGCCGGTGCCGTCCGCTTTCGTCGTGAAATAAGGGTCGAAGATGCGTCCGCGCACCGAGTCCGCGATGCCCGGCCCGTCGTCCTCGACGACGATGCGTGCGCCTTCGCCCTCGCGCTCGGCGCTGACCGTCACGTGTCCGATCACGCCGACGTCGGCGCCCGGATCCAGCGCGCCCGGCGTCGACTTCCGCTTCTGCGCGTCGCGGATCGCTTGCACGGCGTTGCGTACGAGATTGACGAGCACGCGGCGGAGCATCTGCCGATCGACCGCGACGCGGATGTCGTCGTTCGGGACCTCCCAGCGGATCTCCACGTTCTGCGCGGGGATCGGCTCGTTGTCTGCGGAGCCCTCGCCGAGCGACGGATCCTCGAGGTGCCCGAGATGCGTCTCGCAGTCCCGGAGGAAGTCGGAGAGGTTCGCCTCGACGAGCTCCGCATGCGGGAGCCGCGCGAAGTTCGAGAAGTTGCCGACGAGGCGGCGCAGCGTGCCGACCTCCTCCTCGACGATCTCGAGCGTCGCGTCGAGGAGCTGGCGGTAGCGCGGATCGTCTCCGGCGTATTTCTTGTGGCACTCCTGGACGGCGAGCTGGATCGGCGTGAGCGGGTTCTTGATCTCGTGCGCGAGCCGCTGCGCCATGTCCTGCCATGCGCCGACGCGCTGGAGGAACTCGATGCGTGCGCGTGACTGCGCCATCTCGGCGATCATGCGGTTGAACGTGCGCGCCAGATCGGTGAGCTCGTCGGTGCCCGTGACAGGGACGCGGACCGAGAGATCGCCTTGCGCGACGACGTTGATCGCCGCGCCCAGGCGGTTGATGCGCTTCGTGAGGCCGCGCGCGAGCGCCGCGCCGAGGATGATCGTCATCGCCGCCGTGATGCCGAGCAGGAGCGCGAAGACGCGCAAATAGCCCTGATACAGGTCCGCGCGCGACGCCTCGAGCTGGTGATAGCGAGCGACGACGACGCCCGCGCTCTCGAGCTCGTCGAGGCGTTTTCGCGAGACGGCGTACGTGGCGACGAGCATCGGCGCGTCGGTCTCGTCGGTGAGCGCGCGTCGCACATCGAGGCTGCGCTCCGTGGCGGCGTCGACGGGTCGCCCGCGATCGCGACGTGCGAGCGTCTGTCCCGCGGTGTCCTCCACCGAGAGCGCCACGAGCTCGGGGAAGTGCGGGAACAGCGCATCGATCTCGGACTCGAGCGTCTCGATGTTGCGCTTCTTCGCGGCCTCGCGGAGCACGGGATCCGCCGCGATCGCGACGGTCTGGTGCTTCAGATCGTCTTTGATCGCCTTGACGTAGTCCTTGTAGACGTCGACGCCGCGATCGAGCTGCTCGCCGATCTCGGGATTGAACCAGATCGCCGACGCCTGCCGGAACATCGACGTCGCGAGGTAGAGGGCCGCGACGAGCGGCACCATCGTCGTCACGAGGATGACCGTTGCGAGCCTGCGCTCCGTCTTGCCTGCGAGCAGCCGCCGGAGCCACGCGCGGATCGCGCTCACGGCCCCCACCACAGCAGCTCGAAGCTCCGGAGCTGGCCGTCGTGGGAGAAGATCACCTCGAGCTTGTCGTCTCCGGACGGACGGATGATCGGCTCGGGGAACTTGTCGCACGGCCAGAACGCCGACTTCTCGAAGCCTGTTTTTCCGAGCCAGAACGCATGCAGGCCGTGGTCGTTGTGGCCCCACACGAGGACCATGCGACCGCCTCCGACGCGCAGGAACGAGAGCTGCTCGAAGCGCAGCTCCTCGAAGCGCTCGGGGCTCGGGAAGTCTTCGCCGACGTCGCGCAGCTCCGTGAGGTGCGCGCGCAGATATTTGTAGAATGCATCGTATCGGGGACGCTTGAGGCGCGGGAGCTTGCGATCCTCCGCGACGAGGATCGGCAGGTCCTCGGGGCGCGAGCGCGGCACCTCGACGTGGGTGCGGTAGCGATCGGCGAGCGTGATCTCCGCGCCGTCGGCGAGCGACTTCAGCCACCAGTGGAACACCGGCAGCTCGCCCTGCCCGAGATGCGACTCGAGGTAGACGAGGCTCTCCCAGAGCGGACGCCGTACGGCCCACCGCCCGCCGTGCGATCGCACGATGCACGCGCCGACGTACGAAGCGCCGTGCACGACGAGGTTGAAGAGCGCGTTGTCGGCTGTGCCGTGCGCTCCCATCGCCATCAAGCGATCGCGCTGCGCGGTCGTGAGCGCGGCGGACAGGCGATGCACGCTGGCGTCGCTGTAATCGAGGTTCAGCGCCTCGCTCGACATCCCGAGCGTGAGCGGCGCGTTCGCCGCGAACACCGCGGCGGCGTCATCGAGGTGCGCCAGCACCGTGGGGTTGTTCGCCGGATTCGCGTCCATGGAACGCGCACGGCCGAGGTCGCTCCGCGTGTCCTCCGGGTAAAGCGGGAGGAACAACTCGCGAAAGAGCGACTCGGCCGTGACCGTCACAAGGAATTCAGGACGAGGCTGCGGCAGCCACGAGGACGAACGCAGCGAGCATGAAGATCAGGACGGCCAGCACGAATCCGATGATCGCGCAGACGATCTGGACCATGAACGCGCTGCCCATCTTCTGGAGCGCCTGCATCATGTGCATGAGGTCGTTGCCCTGGGTCTGGACGACCATCTTGAGCGAGCTGCCGACACCCATGAACGTGACGCCGATGACGATCGCGATGATGCCCGACGGCAGGTAGCTGGCCATGCTGGCGTTCGCCACCGCGCCGCAGCTCGCGAGACACTGGAGCGCACCGATCGTCGTCGAGATGATTCCCCAGAGCTTCGCGCGCCCTGCGGTCTTGTCGATGATCGAGTTCTCCATGTCGTTGAACTCGTAGTTTCCGTATGCGCCCGACATCATCCCGGGGGCGCCGCCCATCTGGGGCGCACCATAGGGATTCTGCTGGAAGCCCATGCTCGGCGGCGGCGCTCCGTACCCCGGAGGCGCTCCTCCCGGCGGCGGCTGCCCGTAACCACCACCACCTGGCGGCGCACCGTATCCTCCTCCCCCCGGCGGGGGCTGCCATCCACCCTGCATTCGCGTGCCTCCTAAAAATACGAACCGCTGTTGGTACGGAGCGGGATCCTCGCGGCTTCCCCGGTCCGAGCAGGGGCCCGGCGCGACGAGTAGACCACGGGGCCGCCGCTTTTCCAATCTAGCCGACCTTCGCGGAGGCTAGTTTAGGGGCGTGCTGACGGCCGATGTCCGGTTCGAGGGATGGACGACGGAGACGTGGACGCGTTTTCTCGATCTCTGGAAGCCACGCGCGACCCCCGATCGCGAGCCCACACGGCCGCGCGGCGGAGTCATCGCCATCCACGAGGACGGCCAGCTACGGAAGCTGATGCACACCCGGACGGGCCGGCTCGATCCGCGCGGACCGTGGCCCGTCCCGCTGCCCGAGCTCGCCGAGGCGCACCATGCGAGCTGGGCGCTCGCGGCGCGTGCAGGTGCTCTCGAGGACGTGATGGAGCGCTTCGGCGCGCGCCTCAAGCGTACGGACGACATCACCTCGCAAGCGCTGCTCGTCGTCCAGATCGTCCGCGAGATGATCCAGGAAGGCGCAATCGAGCGATGGCCGAAGCGCCTCCAGGGCGTCCCGCCTCCGAGCGAGGCGATGGTGCGCCGCTCGCTCGACGCGGTGTGTCCCGACGGCCATGCGATGGTGCTCGGCCTGTTCAACCACGGCGATCTCTGGACCGCCGGCGTGGCGCGACGGCGAGGACAGGGCTTCGACGTGCTGGCCGGACCCGAGGAGCTCGTACCGCGCATGGGCGTGCTCTCCGGCGATTGGCGTCGCGATTACCGCCATCTCGCGCGCGCCGTCGAAGAGGAATACGCGCCGGTCGCGATGGGATGCTTCGCCGAGGTCGATCGCTTTCGCGAGCTGCAGGTCGACGCACGGCCCGGCGCATGGGGGCGCGCGTCCGTGGTGCGCGATCTGATCCTCTCTCCGATGCCGGTCGGCGTGCGCCTCGCGCTCGGCGCGGACGGCGCACGCTTCGCGTTCGAGGGCTTTCGCACGCTCGTCGGAAGGAGCGATTCGCTGCGACGCCTCGAGCCGTACATGGCGCGCGCCAGGAAGAAGATCGGGAGCGTCGTGGGCGACAGCGACGTCTCGCATACGCTCGGATTCGATCCGCTCGCGGTGCTCCGCGCGCTCTTGCGTCGTTGACTCGCTGCGGTCGCACATTGGGGGAAGATCTGGGCGCCGACCGCTGAGCAACGATGGACCGTGGACGCGCGCCGCGATCCAGCGCGCGGCGTGACGAGCGCCGCTTTTGAGTGCCGAGAGCGCCGATCGAGGCGCACCGGGATGCGCGTCACTGGAATGGTCCGCTCGCGACGGCCCCCCGCGCGCGGCACGCCTCTCGCACCCTGGGGGCCTGCCGGGGAGGGAGATGAAGGACGCATGGCTACGCACCGCGAGCGTCGCGCTCGCATCGCTCACGCCGATCGCGGCTCTCGCGTCGTCGTGGTGGACAACCGGTTGCAATGCCATCAGCGGCGCGGATGACCTGCACCTCGCTGCGAGGCACGAGGCGGAGGCGCGAGCGGCGACCCTTCCGTCGGGCGTAGCGGACGCGGCGCCGCCGCCCGGCGGCGGAAAGCCCGACAATCGCGGAGGCAACGGCGCGTCCCACGATCCGAACGCGGTGAGGTGCTGGGAGCCGAACGACTGCGACAACGACGAGGTCTGCTGCCAGCTGAGCCCCGATCTCGGGATGTGCATCCGAGCGATCGCGTGTACGGGGGGCGTCGTGTGCGAGCGCGACAGGCACTGCGCAGCCAACCAGACGTGCACCCCGACGACGGGGGGCCTGGGCGTCTGCAAGTGAGCGATGATCGCCGCTCGAACGCTATCGCTTGGCCGCCTCGACCGGCGCCGCGCTCAGCGCGCCGAGCTCGACACCGAACAGGCGCGTCCACACGCGCTTCGCCGCCGCCGCGAGCCCAGGGCCCGGCGCGGAGACGATCCCCGCGTAGGCAACGGCGAGGCGATTCTCGTCGAGCGCGCCGTCGTGCAGGAGCGGCAGCGCATCCCGTACGCCGAGCTCCGTCGCGAGCTCCTCGGTCGTGATCCACGCGACGTAGGCCTCGGCGAGCCCGCGCTTGCTCTCGTCGGCGAGGAATCGGAACAGCAACGTGAAGATCGTGCGGGGCATGCGACTGTCGCGTGCGAGCTGCGCGACGTACGCGGAGAGCTCGGCGGTGATGTGCTCGCGCGTCCGTTCGGGGCCCGGGCCCTGGCCGGGCGGGATCATCGTGTCGAGCCTCTTGGGCGGAGCGACAGCGTGGATCTGGTCGAGGCGGTGCTGCACCTCGTGGCGCTCGACCGACGCCGTCATCTCGTCTTGCACCGCAGAAACGAGCTGCGAAAGCGCCGGCGCAGCGAGCCGTGCCTGGATGCGGCGGAGGCTGTCGAAGTCCTCGCCGGCGACGATGCCGCGGAGGTCCGCCTCGTAAGGGCCGGCGTCGAAGAGCACGGCGCTCGGTGCGCGGGTGTGGCCGCCGCGCGCCTCGAGACGCTTGTCCCATCGCGCGAAGAGAGCACGACGATCGCCGAGGGCCGCGCCCAGGTTCTGCGTCGACGCCGCATCGACGCCCGGTAGTGCCGCGAGCTCTTCGCGGACGACGCTGCCCGCCCGGTCCGCGATCGCGCGTATCGACGCGGATCCCCCGGCGTCGGGCTCGACGGACGCGCCGAGCGGCATCGGCGCTCCGTCCGCGAGCGCGGGAAACACGAAGTTCGTGAGCTCGTTGTCGATCCGGTCGACGAGCACCACGGCGTACGCATGATGCGCCTTCACGAACCCGAGCGTGGTGTCGGTCCAGTTGAGGCGATCGATGCGACGCAAGCGCACCGAGCGCACGCGCGCTTCGCCGCTCGCGAAGAGGTCCGTCGACTCGATCGTGTACTGGTTCAAGAGGACGATGCGCTTCGTGCCGTCCGCGTTACCGACGACGCTCGTGTCGACGAAGTACGGCAAGCGAGCCGCGAGCAGCGCGTTGTCGAGCTTCGCGTTCGCGATCTCGAGCGCGGTGACGGAGGCATCGTCGTTGACGGGGGCCTTCTCGGCGAGCTTCGCCGCCGCGAGATCGTCCTTCAGCGCAGCGAAGGCGCGATCGCCGAGGGCGGCGCGGATCTCCTCGGTGGCGAGGGCAGCCTCGGCGTCGGCGAGAGCGCGCGCATCCTCGCCGAGGGCGATCGCGAAGCGCATCATGCGCGCCGAGAAGACGTCGTCGAGGACCGGCGTGGGCGGCAGCAACGTGAGCGGCCGGAGGACCACCGGGTCCGGTGCGACTGCGCCGGGAACGCGTGACCCGTTCGCGTCCGCAGAGCCGCTCGTCGCGGTCTCGGCGTCCGCTCCGCGATACACGACGATGCCGACCGCGGCGACGGTCGCGGCGATCAACGCGGCTGCGACGACGCGGAAGACGGGACGGCGCGCGGGAGCCGCGGGGCTGTCCCACCACTCGGTGTCGTCGTCGCTACGGTCGTCCGGGGTCCGCACGGCGCCACTATGCGTCGTTGCGGTCGCGTTTGAAACCGCTCAGTCCGTGCCCGCGTCGGAACCCGCGGGAGCAATGGGATGCGTCGAGCCGCCGTCCGTCAGGCAGGTGTCGCCGCGCGAGAGCGCATCGAGCGCCTTCGGGCATGCGGGATCGGTGCCCGCCGTGTCGAACTCGACGCCCGAGGGATAGGGCGGGCACATGGTCGCCGCATAGATCGCATGGCCGCCGTCGCCGCGGCGCTGCACGAGACAGATCGGGCCGCAGGTGCCTGGATCGTCGCCGGAGATGACGTCGACGCTCGAGCTCGTACCGAGGCAGTCGCGCGCCTCGAGGTACAGGCGCCCGATGTAGACGTGCGTGCCGTCGTCCTTGCACGCGGTGGTGTGCACGAGGGCTGCGATCGCAGAGGCGCCCACGGATCCGACGGCGAGCCCGCGGACGACGCGTGCGAGGTTCACGTGACGGGCGGCTCGACGATGCGGATGTGGAGCTCCTTCAGCTGCTGCGGATCGACCTTGTTCGGTGCGTCCGTCATCTGATCGGTGCCCTTCTGCGTCTTCGGGAACGGGATGACGTCGCGCAGGCTCTGCGCGCCCGAGAGCAGCATCGAGAGGCGGTCCATGCCGACGGCGATGCCGCCGTGCGGAGGCGCACCGAAGCGGAGCGCGTCGAGCAAGAAGCCGAACTTCTCGCGCGCGTCTTCGTCGGAGATCCCGAGCGCCCGGAAGACCTTGGCCTGGATCTCGGGATCGTGGAGGCGGATCGAGCCGCCGCCGATCTCGAAGCCGTTGAGCACGAGGTCGTAGCGGTAGCAGAGGACCTTGCCGGGATCCTTCTCGAGGAGGTCGACGCACTCGTCGTGCGGGCGCGTGAAGGCGTGGTGCGCGGCCGCCCACTGCTTGGTCTCCTCGTCGTACTCGAACAGCGGCGGGTTGATGACCCAGAGCAGCTCGAATTTCCCCCCGTGGCCGGTCTCGGGGATGAGCCCGAGCTTCTTCGCGAGATGGACGCGGAGGTTCGCCATGACGGTCTGGACGACCGCTTCCTTGCCGAACTGGAAGAAGAGGAGATCGCCTTCCTTCGCGCCGGCGCGGTCGTTGATGGCGGTGCGGAGCTCGGGGGTGATCGTCTTGCCGAGCGGCGACTGCGCCCAGTTGCCGGTGGCGTCGATCTTCGCGCGGGCGAGGCCCTTCGAGCCCATGCCCTTGACGAACTCCTCGAGCTTGTCGAGCTCGGCGCGCGAGAGCTTCGCGGCCTGCTCGGCCGGGACGCGCATCGCCTTCACGATCTCGGTCGGGAGATCGCGGCGGTATTTCCCGCTCGAGAACTTCTCGGCGATGTCCTTGAAGAACGGGATGCCGCCGCCGACGTGGTCGATCACGAGATCCGTGACGTCCGTGTGCGGCATGTCGAAGCGGAGGTCCGGCTTGTCGTTGCCGTACTTCGCCATCGACTCGGCGAACGGCATCTGCGGGAAGCGGCCGCTCGGGTACTTCTCGTGGAGGTCCATGCCGAGGACCTCCTTCCAGACCTTGAAGATCATGCCTTCCATGGTCTTGAAGACGTCGTCCTGGTTCACGAACGACATCTCGACGTCGATCTGAGTGAACTCGGGCTGGAGATCGAAGCGGAGCGCGTCGTCGCGGAAGCACTTCACGATCTGGAAGTACCGATCGAACCCGGCCACCATGTAGAGCTGCTTGAAGAGCTGCGGGCTCTCGGCGAGCGCGTAGAACTTCCCGGCGTTCATGCGGCTCGGAACGAGGAAGTTCCGAGCGCCGCCCGGCGTGTACTTCACCATGAAGGGCG
>JAQBQJ010000313.1 GCA_028287065.1 Labilithrix sp.
TGTGGACGGCGACCGCGAGGATCTTCTTCGCGCGGTCCTGGCCGATCACGTAGTCGTCGAGGATCGTCTTGATCTCGGACGGCTTCGGAATGGGAGCGGTGCCGGCGTACGGCTCGTCCTTCTCCACCTCCTCCGCGATGATGTCGTTGCAGAGCCCGATGCACTCATCGCAGATGTAGACCGTAGGTCCAGCGATGAGCTTCTTCACTTCCTTCTGCGACTTGCCGCAGAAAGAACAGCTCAGGTTGCCACTATTGTGATCGTCGCGACGGCGCTCCACCAGATCCCTCTTCCTCTCACGAAAAGCTTATTCCCCTGCCCGCGCTCCCGCAAGCTTGTGTGGCGGGACGAGAAAAGAGAACGGCGCGGGGGAGCGCGCCGTTCATCCGAACTGAGATGGCCAGATATGGATCGGACGTGGCCAGATGTGAAGCAGCGCCTCAGCAAAGCCGAGGCGCCGTCGTTCACTTCTCCTTCGTACCGTCGCCGCGCTTCTTCGGGGGGAGCATGACGTTGTCGATCAGCCCGTATTCCTTGGCCGCCGCGGCGCTCAGGTAGAAGTCGCGGTCGATGTCCTTGTGGACCTGGTCCTTCGACTTGCCCGTCGCATTGGTGAGGATGTCGGTCAGGACGTCCTTCAAATGACGGATCTCGCGCGCCTGGATCTCGATGTCCGACGCCTGACCACGCGCACCGCCCATTGGCTGGTGGATCATGACCCGGGCGTTCGGCAGCGCGTTGCGGCGCCCCTTCGTACCGGCCGCGAGCAGGACCGCGGCCATCGAGGCCGCCATGCCGAGGCACGTCGTCGAGACGTCGCAGCGGACGTACTGCATCGTGTCGTGGATCGCGAGACCGCTGGTCACCACGCCGCCGGGGCTGTTGATGTAGACCATGATCTCCTTGTCCGGATCCTCGCTCTCGAGGAACAGGAACTGCGCGATGATCACGTTGGCCAGCATGTCGTGGATCTCGTCGTAGAGAAACACGATGCGGTCCTTCAGGAGCCGGTCGAAGATGCTCCAGCCGCGCTCGCCGCGGTGCGTCGTCTCGACGACGTTCGGGATGAGCACTCCGGATGAGGTGACGCTGGAGAGGAATCCGGAGGCATTCGCGCTCTCCAGGACGGCCATCGCCTGCGCACGATTCTCGGGTCGCTTGGTCGTCATGGTTCAGCCTTCCTTCTTCTCTTCGTTGGATGCCGCAGCGTCGGGCGCTGATGCGGGCAGCTCCGGCTTCGGCGGATCGCCGTCCTTGATGTTGGACTTCGCTTCGATGAAGTCCAGGATCTTGTCCTCGAGGATCATGCCGATGAGGATGTCGCGCTTCGACTTCTCGCGATACTCGACGCGCAGCTTGGCGACGTTCTTCCCCGTCTCCTCGGCGAGCTCGGCCAGGCCCTTCTCGATGTCCTCGTCCGTGACCTTGAACTCGTTCTTCTTGGCGATCGCGGCCATGAGCAGGCCGGCGCGGACCTTCTTCTCCGCATCGGCCATGATCGCAGTGTGGAGCGCGTTGTACTGCTCCTGCGTGATGCGCTGACCCATCCGTCGCGCGCTCTGCAGGACCTCCTGCTCCATGATCCGGGCCTGCTGCTCGACGAGCGAGGGTGGCACGTCGCACGTGTTCTCGCTGTTGAGCTTGTCGACGATCTGCTCGGCGAGGACCGTCTCGGAGCGGTCCTTCGCGTTCTTCTCGAGCTTCGTGTGGATGTCGGCGCGGAGCGCGACGAGGGTGTCGAGGCCGATGTCCTTCGCGAACTCGTCGTCGACGGTGGGGAGCACGCGCTCCTTGAGGTCGCTCACGGTGATCGTGAAGGTGCCCTTCTTGCCGCGGAAATCCTCGCGCGGGTGCTCGGCGGGGAACGCGTGCTCCGCGGTCGCCTTGTCACCGACGTTCTTGCCGACGAGGACCTCGTCGATCTCGGGGAGCGCCTGACCGGAGCCGAGCTCGATCTGGACGCCCTGGCCGCCGCCGTCCTTGATCTCCTTGCCCTCGACCGACAGCGTGAAGTCGATCGAGAGGACGTCGCCCTTCTGCGCGGGCCGGGCGGGCTCCGGGGCCTTGAGCGCCGCATGGCGCTGGCGGAGACCCTCGAGCTGCTCCTCGACGAGCTTCTCGTCGACCTCGACCTTCGGCCGATAGAGCTCGAAGCCCTCGTACTTCACGTTCTCGATGTCCGGCTGCACCTCGAAGGTGGCGGTGAAGGAGAACGGCTTGCTCGCGTCGACGCCCTTCGCCTCGACGTTGGGCTGGCTGACCGGCGTCAGCTTCTTGTCGCTCAGGATCTTGGGCAGGGTGTCGTTGACGATCGCGTTCGCGACGTCGTTCTGCACCTGCGGCGCGAACATGCGCGTGAGCACGTCACGCGGCGCCTTTCCGGGGCGGAAGCCCTTGATGTGGGCTTTCTTGCCTAGGTTGACGTAGGCCTTGTCGACCTCGGCCTTGACGATGGTCGCCGGGACCTCGACCGAGAGCTCCATGACGACGGGAGAGATGCGCTTCTCGCTGACTTGCATTTGGGCGAGTGACATTACTTTCCCCACAGGGGGGGTCAAGCGTCGCGGGATGTCATCGGCTTGACGCGTTCGTCGGCTTTCGTCACCGCGGTGGCGCTCCAGGGTCCGAAAACCAGCTCTTGTGCAGGCACGGCCGCTGCAATCCCTTCTCGCATGACCACCGCCAAACGGAACGC
This sequence comes from Labilithrix sp., assembly GCA_028287065.1. Taxonomy (GTDB): domain Bacteria; phylum Myxococcota_A; class Polyangia; order Polyangiales; family Polyangiaceae; genus Labilithrix. Next base: position 2,696 of record JAQBQJ010000313.1, read on the forward strand.
GACGGGAGCTACGAGCTGGGACCGCCTCGATGCCGAGCTCGCGCGGTGGCTCCGCGCCAGGACGTCGCTCCGTGCCGCGCGCGACCGCGACGAGTCGCCGCTCGACGACGTCGCGATGGCGCTCCGCCGCGTCCGCGCCACCCTCGCCTTCGCCGCCAGCACCTCGGCGACGGACCCATGCCACGTCGCGCTCGTGTCGCGGGCCTACCGCTGGTCGATCCGGATCGCCCGCGAGCTCGAGATGATCGAGCACCTCGCCCTCGAGCCGATCGCGGAGTGGGCGCGCTTCGAGGCGTTCGCGCCGTTCGCGCTGGCGTTCTTCGAGAGCGTGGTGGCGGCGCCGATGGCGGCGGCAACGAAGACGGCCGAAGTGGCGCGCCTCGCGCGCGAGCTGGATGCGGTGCTGGGGCAGCTGTCGACGGCGATGAGGTCGTCGTCGATGGCGGCGTGAGGGGGGGGGTTAGAGGAGAACAGGGAACAGGAACAGGAACAGGAATCAGAACGGGAATTCTTGTCTCGAATTCTCATCCCCGTTCCTGTTCCTGTTCCTGTTCCCTGTTCTCTTTTTCACAAAAGAGAACGCCCCCCGAAGGAGGCATCCTCGGAGGGCGGTACTGCTTTTACTTCTCGAACGTCCCCGGGAAGGGACCACCACACACACTCTCTATCGGTCGGTCATTCAGTCGTCGTCGTCATCGTCCGGCTATGCGTACTCGTCGACGGTGTCGTCGAACAGCAAGTCGGAACCCTCGAACGTCGTGTCCTGCATCAAGTCGTCGAGAGAGAACCCGCACTTCATGTCGGGCCTGATCGTCTCTCGCTCGAACTCCTCGATGCTCCGGTAACTCTTCGGAACGCCCATCTCTCAAAACCCTCCGCGCAAGGCACAAGCAAGAATCAGCAAAGTCGTGAGCACATTCATGAGGAGGCGCGCGCAGCGCGGCGCTCGTCGAGGCGGATGACCTGGGCCGTCGAACCGGCCTGCATCGGACGCGTGCGGAAAAAGGAGAGGGCCATGATCCGGTCGACGCTCGCGTCGTCCGTCGTCGCCGCCAGCACCTTCGTCAACGCGTCCTTCATCACTCTCTCTCCGCTCTCCGGTGTCGGTGACTACGTTCACCTACATCTGGTCACACCATACGCCGTTCGCGTTCAGCGTCAAAAAAGCGCAACCGTTTTCCGCGTCGCGGGCGCGCGCGCGCACGCGACGGAGCGAGCACACCGCGCGACCGTTGCGGCGGCGTGTCCATCGGGACTACACATGCCGGGCCGATGGCTGCTGCCCCGAACCGTGCGCGCGTGACGTGCGTCGTCAATCAGAAGGGCGGCGTCGGGAAGACGACGACCGCCGTGAACCTCGCCGCGAGCGTCGCCGCCGCGGAGAAGCGCACGCTGCTCATCGACATGGACCCGCAGGGCAACGCGAGCTCGGGTTGCGGTGTTCGCTCCGGCACGCGCGAGCGCACCGTCTACGACGTGCTCATCGGCGCGGTGCCGATGAGCGAAGTGCTCGTCGAGACGGAGGTGCCTCGCCTCATCGTCGCGCCGGCCACGCAGGACCTCGTCGCCGCGGAGATCGAGCTCGTCGACGATCCGAAGCGCGCGCTGAAGCTGAAGGAAGCGCTCGCGCCGCTCCTCTCCAGCTTCGATCACGTCTTCATCGACTGCCCGCCGTCGCTCGGCCTGCTCACTGTCAAC
>JAQBQJ010000535.1 GCA_028287065.1 Labilithrix sp.
CGATCACGAGAGGAGCGTGGGTGGCGAGCGCGTTCCGTACCGCCTGTTCGCGAACGGCGCGCGCGGACGGCGCGACGTGCACGGAGGGCTCGGCGGACGCTGCGGACGAGAGCGCGGTCACCCAAACGACGGCACCCAGCGGGGCGAGAGCCCGGCACACGAACGAACGCATGATGTCCTCCGAGTATGTCTGCGTCCGGGAATCCCCGCCCGAGCGCGCGCGGACTCTGTCACCGCGGCGACGGAGGTCAATCGTGAATTTCGGCCGGCCGGCCAGTCAATATTATAAAACTGAGCTTTTCCATAGGGTTGAGCCTTTGGTCTCGAACGCAGCTCAACTCGACGGCAAAGACGCTGGACGTCGTCCGGGATCGGATCTAATTCGAATCCAGCAGCCAACGCCACGTATGGCCCTGTCGACCTGGAAACGTGAACCCCGCCAGACCGGAAACGGAGCAACGGTAGCGCGGAAGGGTGTGACAGGGCCTTTCCCTATTTCGGGGAACGGGCCGTCAAGTCGATTCGCATGGCGTCGCGCGGATTTTTCCGGTACTCAACGAATAGGTGACAAGGCGTTCTGCGCCGCGTCGCCGAAGGTTTTCGCTCGGTCGGGTTAGCTTTCACGTAAGCCCCTGCCCGAGCTCGTTTCGGAAACGTCATCCCGTTATCCACGCATCCACGCATGAACGCGGTCGGGGGACCTCTCGAGAGAGCTCGAAGTCCCGCGACCGGCGCCCGAGGCGGCGAACGCGAGCACTTTTTCCACCTCCCCGAGGTGGTGTCGACGATGTGGACCGAGTCAAGCTACCCGAACACCGCTGCGCTGCCGCTGTCGCCGCCGCCGTCGCCCTCTCGCGACTCCGGCGCCGCTGCGCATCAGGCGCCGCCGCGTTCGAACGCGAGCGACCGGTCGATCCCGAATGGCTCGCATCTCACCTCGGGCGGGAAAGTGTCCCCCGCCGATGGCCAAGAACATCCTCGTACTGAGCTGTGATTTCCGTGAGACGCGCGCTGCGCTGATCGAAGACGGCATCATCGCCGAGCTGCACATCGAACGAAAAGGCCGCCAGTCCAGCACTGTCGGCAACGTGTACCTGGGAAAGGTCACACGCGTTCTCCCCGGCCTGCAGGCCGCGTTCATCGACATCGGTCAGGAGCGCGCGGCGTTCCTCCATGTCGAGGACCTCATTCGTCCCGACGACTTCGACGAGTACCTCGCCGGTGGTCGCAAGCTGGCGCGGAGCAACGAAGAGACCGCCGTCGGCGAGTCCGAGGACGAGGAAGAAGCGGTCGTCGCGGAGGGCGAAGCCGCAGCGCTCGACGCCGCCGCGGTCGCTGCAGCGCCTGCCCTTGGCGCCGGTCCCGGCGAGCCCGCCGCCGAGGCCGTGCGTGACAGCGCGCCCCCGGCGGACGAGCCGATCGCCGCCGCATCCGCGCCGAAGGCCGACCACCTCCCTGTCGCGCCTCACAACGATCTCGAGACGACGGTCGCGTATCCGAACTGGCCGGAGCCGCCGTCGGGCCGCTCCAGGAACGGCGCCACGAAGGTCGATCGCGCGCTCAATGCGGACGCCGACGGCGCGCCGTCGAGCGAGCCGGTCACGAGCCCGCGCCGTGGTCGCTCGTCGCCTCCGCCGCCGCCGATCAGCGCGCCCGTGATCGCGCCGCCCGCGGCATCGGCGACGTCGCTCGTCTCGGGCGCGAGCGCCGATCGCATCTCGTCGCCGTCCGTTCGCGATCTCGTCCCCGCCGCCGACGGCTCGGGCGAGGAGCTGCTCGTTCGCGGCTCGCACGACGACGGTCCCGACTCCGGGCACTCGCTCCATTCCGCGCCCACGCTCGACGAGCTTCCCGAGGAAGACGACGACCTCGACGACGAAGACATCGATCACGACGACGAGCTCGAGATGTCGTCCGAGATCCCCGGCGCGACGCCGAGCGGCGCTCGGATCGACGCGCTCGATCCGCTCGACGCACGCGGTGATGCCTCGCCCGTGCATGACGGAGACGCACGCGCCGAGGACATCGAGGCGGGCGAGGGCGAGCCCGAGGAGGACGACGATCTCCTCGATACCGGCGATCTTCCCGGCTTCACGATCACCGATCCGGGCGAGCCGGTTCCGCGCGCACCCGCGCCGGCCCGCACGGACGATCGCGGCGGTCGCGGCGGTGGACGCCGTCGTCGCGGACGTGGTCGCGGCGGAGAGCGCGGTCCCGCAGCTCCCGGCGGCGCACCCGAAGCACAGGCGCGCGGTCGCGGCGGCGATCAAGGCGCGCGCGGGCCGCGCGGCGACGGCCGCCCCGGCGGTGGCGGCGGCAACTCACGCGGCGATCATCGCGGAGGAGGAAGCCGCGATCGACGCAGCGGTCGCTCCTCGCACGGCGGTCACTCGCGCAGCGACGGCATGCCGGGCCGCATCTCGAAGACGACCCCGATCCGTGACGTCGTCCGCGAGGGCCAGGAGATCATCGTCCAGGTGACGAAGGATCCGATCGGCACGAAGGGCGCTCGCTGCTCGAGCCACATCTCGCTGCCTGGTCGTTACGTCGTGTACCTCCCGACCGTCGATCACATCGGCATCTCGAAGCGCATCGGTTCGGACAAGGAGCGCGCGCGCTTGCGCGAGGCGATCGAGGCGATGAAGCCCCCTTCGGGCGGGCTCATCGTGCGGACCGTCGCCGAGGGCCTCACGAAAAAGGGCCTGAAGCAGGACGTCGGCTATCTCGTCCGCCTCTGGGGCGAGATCGCGAAGAAGCGCGAGGGCGCGAAGGCTCCGTACGTGCTCTCGAGCGAGCTCGATCTCGTACTGAAGGTCGCGCGCGATCTCTTCACGGACGACGTCGACGAGGTCGTCATCGACGACAAGCAGCAGTACGAGCGGCTCTGCCGCTTCGTCGAGATGTTCGCGCCCGACCGCGTGAAGGACGTGAAGTTCTACGACGAGGACGAGCCGATCTTCGACGAGTACGGCATCGAGGACGAGATCCAGCGTGCGCTGTCGCGCAAGGTCCCTCTCCCTTCGGGCGGCCACCTGATCATCGATCAGGCCGAGGCGCTCACCGCGATCGACGTCAACACGGGTCGGTTCGTCGGCAAGGGCTCGAAGGACATGGAGGAGACGATCCTCAAGACCAACCTCGAGGCCGTGAACGAGATCGCCTACCAGCTCCGCTTCCGGAACATCGGCGGTCTCATCATCCTCGACCTCATCGACATGGAGCAGCACAAGAACCGCGAGAAGGTGCGCCGCACCCTCGAGGAGCTGCTCCAGAAGGACAAGGCGAAGACGACGCTGAACCGCATCTCGGAGCTCGGGCTCATCGAGATGACGCGCAAGCGCACGCGCGAGAGCCTCGGACGCCTCATGCACGAGCCGTGCTTCTACTGCGACGGCACCGGCCAGCTGCAGTCGAAGGAGACGATCGCGTACGAGATCATGCGCGAGCTCCGCCGCAAGAAGGGCAACCTGCCCGGCTACTCGGTCATCGTGAACGCGCATCCCGCGGTCGCGGACGTCCTGAACTCGACCGAGAAGGCCTCGGTCACGGACGCCGAGAACAAGTACATGCGCAAGATCATCGTCGTGCCCCGCAAGGAGTACCACCTCGAGCAGTTCGACTTGGTCGGCAAGTAAGGGCGAACCAGGCAAGCCATGAGCGAGCGCGACGACAACAAGCGGGAAGGCGAGCGCGTGACGATCAACAAGGAGTTCGAGTCCTTCGACGCGTTCATCCAGGAGTACGTCACGAACATCTCGCGCACGGGCGTGTTCATCCGCGCGCAACACCCGCTCGCCATCGGGACGAAGGTGAACTTGCAGTTCACCGTCATCATGGACGACATCGAGACGATCGAAGGCGTCGGCGAGGTCGTGCGCGTCGAGAAGGACGGGATGGGCGTCGTGTTCCGCGAGCTGTCGGGCTACTCGAAGGACCTGATCGACAAGCTGCTGACGGGCGGCAAGCGCTGAGCGGCCGAGCGCGCGACGCTCAGTAGATCACCGCGGTATGGTACTCGAGCGCCTGCGGGAGCGGCGTCGCCTCCGTCCATCTCGTCACGTTGCCGTCGGAATCGAGATCGCCGACGAGGACGTCGGCTACCGATGCGCCGGCGTTCCGTTGGCCGCCGATGAGATAGAGGTGGTTCTCCCATCGCACGGACGTGTGATGATCGAGCCGTGCAGGTAGCGAGAGCGTCGGGCGCGGAGAACCGAGCGTGCCCGTGCTCGCGTCGATCTCGAAGACCGAGACGTCATCGAAGTGCTCGCCGCCGGTCACCACGATGTGCGAGCCATAGGTCGTCGCCGCCGGGTGCGTCCGGCCGCCGGGCAGCGGCTGCTGCGCCACGAATGCACCGAGCTTGCCGTCGGGCTCGATCGACGCGCGGTAGACGTCGGCCGTCGAGTTGTCCGCACTGTCCGCGCCGCCGAACACGTAGAGGGCCTTCGGCGTCGAGGCGACGGCCATCCGTGAGCGCGCGGCCGGAAGTGACGACGTGGCTGCCCACGGCCCGACGCTCGTCGCCGTGATCGGCGCGAATTGCACGTCGGTGATCGGTGCGTCGCCCACGTTCGTGCCGCCGATGACGTAGAGGTGACCGTTCTCGAGCGTGACACCGTGACGGATGCGAGGCACGGCGAACTGCCCGAGCGAGGCCCATGGACCGAGGCCGCTGGCGTCGGGTTGCGCGACGAGCGTTGCCGTCGACAGTCCGGCCGGCGTCTCACCGCCGACGACGGCCAGGAATCCCGTGCCCGCGACCGCTCTGGCGTAGGTACGCGGCTCGGGAAGCGAAGGACCCGCCCGCCAGGCGCCGAGCGTGCCGTCCGGTCCAACGTCGGCGACGAGCACGGACGCGGTCTTCGAGCCTCCGACCAATCCTCCGAACACGAAGAGGCGCACCCCGGTACCAGCGCCCCCTTCGGAGCGTGCGTCGGACCCACCCTCCGCGTTGGTCGTCGGTCCGTCGGCGCCGCCCCCCTCGGTGAGCGTGCCGTCGGCGCCGTTCGACAGGCCATTCAGCGACGTCAAGAGAGAGCAGCCGCTGACCAACGCAGCGGTAATCGCGAGCACGAGGTCTCGGATGGAAGCTTTCCTCATCGCGTCGCGGGGTCCGTCGAGGACGCTCGCATGGTCCAGGATACACCCTCGCTACCGGGTCCGGGAGGCCGGCCCCGTGCGGGATTTCTTCCGTGTAACGCCCACTTTGGTATGCTCGGCCACCGTGAGACACCCCATGCGCTCTGCGTCTACTTCGATGGCCCTCGTCGGCCTTGCCCTTTCGATCAGCTCGCTCGTCGGTTGCGGTGGAGGAATGCCGCCTCCGTCCGACCGCCTCGCCACGGCCGAAGCCGCGTCGCGCAGCGCGCGGGAGCTCGGCGCCGATCGCGAGCCCAAGGCCGCCCTTCATCTGAAGCTGGCGCAGGAGCAGATCGATCAGGCGAAGAAGCTGATGACGGACGGCGACAACCGTCGCGCGGACCTCGTCCTGCAGCGCGCGAGCTCCGACGCCGAGCTCGCCGTGATGCTCGCGAAGGAGAACAACGCCAGCTCCGAGGCCCAGAAGGCCAAGGAGAGGGTCAACCAGATGAAGAGCGGAAAGTAACGGTCATGCGCAAGACGACTCTCTCGATCCTCGCTCTGTCCTCTCTGGTCACGCTGGCCACGTTCGCTGCCGGCTGTGGCTCGACGCTTCCCCCGAAGGAGCTCGTCGACGCGCGCGCGTCGTACCAGTCCGCGTCGAAGGGGCCGGCCGCGCAGCAGAGCCCCGCGGAGCTGCACGTCGCCAAGCAGTCGCTCGACGCGGCGGAGCGCTCGTTCGCCGACGACGGCGACTCGCCCGTCACGAAGGACTTCTCGTACATCGCGATCCGCAAGGCGCAGCTCGCCGACGCCTCGGCACGTGCCGCCCTCGCGATGAAGGAGAAGGAGGCCGCCGAGCGCGAAGCGCAGAACGTGCAGGCCTCGCAGCTGAGCGACGCGCGCAGCCAGCTCAACACGACGAAGAACAATCTCGAGAAGACGCAGGACCAGCTCGCACGCGAGAAGGCCGCGCGCGAGGCCGCCGAGAAGGCGGCCGCGCTCGCGATGGCGGATCTCCAGCGCCTCGCGAGCGTGAAGCAGGAGTCGCGCGGCATGGTCATCACCCTGTCGGGCGGCGTGCTCTTCGCGAGCAACGAGTCGACGCTGCTCCCCGCGGCCGTCATCAAGCTGAACGAGGTCGCGGACGCTCTCATCAAGGGCAACCCCGACGCGAACATCACCGTCGAGGGCCACACCGATTCGCAGGGCCAGCGGCAGTACAACATGGACCTCGGTCAGAAGCGCGCCGAGGCCGTCAAGGCGCAGCTCGTCGCGCGCGGAGTCGCCGCGGACCGCATTACCGCGGTCGGCGTCGGGCCCGATCGTCCGATCGCCGACAACAAGTCGGCCGAGGGTCGCGCGAACAACCGCCGCGTCGAGATCATCGTCCAGCCGCAGAAGAAGTGAGCAAGCGCTCGCCGTGCTGACGATCAAGCTCGTACGACACGGCGAGAGCGAAGCGAACATCGGCAAGGTCACGTCGCAGGACGTCGGCGATCACGAGATCTCGCTCTCCGAGCGTGGCTTCGAGCAAGGTCGCATCGTGGGGCGCACGATTGGACAGGAATTCCTGACCGGCTCGCTCGTCTACACGTCGCCGTACCGGCGGACGCGGCAGACGCTCGCGGCCATCCTCGAGAGCGCGGGCGTCAGCGACGTCCGCGTCTACGAGGACCCGCGGTTGCGCGAGGTCGAGCACGGCTACGACTCCGTCGAGGCGCAGGAGGATCTCCGGAAGCGTCACGGCTGGTTCTATTACCGGTTCCGCGGCGGCGAGAGCCCCGCGGACTGCTACGACCGGTCGTCGAGCTTCCTCGAGTCGATGATGCGTCAGGCCGAGCGGAAGAAGACGGATCGCATCCTGATCGTCACGCATGGACTGCTCATCCGCTGCTTCGTCATGCGGTTCCTGCACCTCTCGGTCGAGCAGTTCGACGTCCTCGCGAATCCGAAGAACTGCGCGATCGTCACGCTCGCGGACGTCACGACGCTCGAGACCACGCAGTTCACCTCGGGAAAATGGGGCGTTTCGGGGCTGGAGGTCCGGTCGCCCGAAGACGCTCAGTGACGACCGCCCGGCACGTCCGCCGGGTTGGGCGGCGCCGAACCTGACGTGCGCGCGCCGGATGCATGCGCCGTCGGCGTCGCGCGCGGCCGAACGAGCGGCGTGGGCGTTCCTCTCGGTCGCGTCGTCGGCTCGGGCGCAACGACCGGGCTCGTCGCGGTGGGCGCTGCCGTCACGATCGATGGCACTGCAGGCTCGCTCGCCGGCGCGGTCGTCGCGCTCGGAGTCGTCGCGCTCGCGCTCGCGCGCGCGCGCTGAGCGTCATCGTCCGGCGTCCGCACCGGAGGCGTACGCAGCGCGCGCCATGCCGCGACCGCTCCCACGAGCAGCAGCACGACGAGCGTGACGCCGATCGTTGCCATCTGCGGCAGCGATCGCCCCGGCGACGGCGGCCGCGGACCACCCAACATCCGCGGGGTGGCGAGAGGCGCAGACACGGTGAAGTGCGGCCCCGTCTGCATCGCGGGCCCGAGCGCCGGTGGTCCGCTCAGCGGCGCGGGCGGGATGCCGGACGGCACGTTGCGCGGCGTCGCCGCCGGCGCGACGACCGCACGCACCATCGTGTCGCCGAGGCCGTCGTCCGGGAACGTGACGTTCAGGGTCGCGAGGATCTGCTCGATGATCACGCGCCCGCGCCGCGTCGCATACGGGACGAGCGCATGCGCGAGGTGCGCGACGGTCGGGTACCGCAGCGCCTTGTCCTGCGCGAGACAGCGCTCCACGATCGCGCCGAAGGCCTCCGGCACGTCGGGCGAGAGTCTCCGCACCGGCGTGAGCTTCTCGGTCGCCATCGACGCGAGGATCGAGACGACGGACGAGCCCTTGTACGGAGTCTGCCCGGCGACCATGCGATAGAGGAGCGCGCCGAGCGAGAAGATGTCGCTGCGCTCGTCGACGTCGCGTGCGCTCGTCATCTGCTCGGGAGACATGTACCCGGGAGAGCCGAGCGCGACGCCCTCGTTCGTGAGATCGCCGCCGCGCGCACGGTCGCTCGCGCCTTGCGAGCGATCGTCGAGGATCTTCGACACGCCGAAGTCGAGGACCTTCACGGTCGTCGTACCGCCGGGACCACGCGCGAGGAACAGGTTCGCCGGCTTGAGATCGCGATGCACCATGCCGAGCCCATGCGCCTCGGCGAGCGCCTCGCAGGCCTGGAGCACGTAGTCGACGGTCTCTTCGACGGGCAGCTTCTTGCGCGTGCTCACGACGGTCGCGAGGTCGTTGCCTTCGAGGTGCTCCATCACGATGTAGGGCGTGTCGTCGTCGAGTGCGCCGACGTCGAACACGCGCGCGACGTGCGGGCTCTTCAACCGGACGAGCAGCCGAGCCTCGCGCTGGAACCGGGCGAGCGCCTCGGGGCTGACCTCGCGCAGGAACTTGATCGCGACGCGTTGGTCGAGCTCGACGTGCGTTGCCGCGACGACGACCCCCATGCCGCCGGTCCCCATGATGCCGTCGATGCGGTACTTGTCCGCGACGATCTGGCCCGCCGACAGCTCGAACACGCCGTGATTGTCCCACATGCCGTGGCGATGCGGTATCGGCGGGGGGCTTGCCTGAGGAAGCGGAAGCGGAGGCGGAGGCGGACGCGAAGGCGGACGCGGACGCGAACGCGTTAGGCGGAAGCGGAAGCGTTAGGCGGGACGCGGGACGCGGGACGCGGCGCCTGGAGGCGGCTCGCTCGGAGAGCCCGATGGTCGCGTCGTGCTCGGTCGCGTCAAGACCGCTCGCCCGCAAAGCCGGGCTCGCGCCGGCTTCGCCGGCTGCTTCGCAGGTCTTGACTCGACCTGC
>JAQBQJ010000555.1 GCA_028287065.1 Labilithrix sp.
CAGACTCGTCCCGAAGACGATTGTCCTTGCCGAAGCTCGATTGAGGGTAGCCATGCCGAGACCTCCTTCGTGCCGTTCCGAGTGCATCGCGCGGACCAGCGGCCGCTGCGGAAAGGACCCAAGCGGAACGAGGTCATCGCGCGCGTCACTCGGTTTGGGGGCGAAGCGCGCCCATCTCGCTCGCGTCGGTGCACCGGCTCAATCTCATGGGCCATGCGGCCGGGGCAGATATCCGCTTGGTCGCGATCGCGCCGCGCACAGTCGCTGCCTGCCGTTCGCGTGGCTGCTCACTTCGCCGCGGGCCGGGTAGCGAGACGCGAACCCCAATGGCCGCGGCCGTTCTGGCGGCCTCACTCGACCAGCTCGAGCCTCGTCGTCCGGGGCGTCATCGAGCGCCGCGCTCGAGCCGCTCGGAAGGCTCCTCATCGCAAACTCGAACCTGCGCCGCCGCACGAACACGGGCGTGGCGCCACGTGCTGGTTCATCCGACGCTTGCCGCGGCGCGACGATCTCATCCTGCCGGCGCCTCGACCACTCCCTATCTCCACCGTCGCCAGCCGCGACCGCCGCGCTACTCCGTCTCGACCCGATTCCTCCCCGCCCTCTTCGCCCGATACAGCGCCGCATCCGCCCGCGACACGATCTCCTCCGCGTTGTACGCATTCCGCTCGTCCGCGGCCGCTACCCCCGCGCTGAACGTGATGTGTCGCATCTCGTTCTTCGGGCCGAGGGCGATCGGCTGCGACGCCAGGTTCGTTCGGAGCCTGTTTGCCACCACGCGCGCCGCCATGCCCGTCGTTCCGCGCAGGAGCAGCACGAACTCCTCGCCGCCATACCTGCACGCAACGTCGTCCTCGCGGAGCTGCGCCTGCGCGATCTCCGCCAGATGGCGCAGCACGCGATCGCCGTCCTCGTGGCCGTACGTGTCGTTCACGAGCTTGAAGTGATCGAGGTCGAGCAGCACGATCGAGAACGGGCGCTTGTGGCGCTTCGCATGCGCCACCTCCTCGCGAAGACGCCGATCGAAATACCGGCGATTGAACAGGCCCGTGAGCGCGTCGTGCGCCGCGTTGTCGAGCGCGAACCGCAGCTTGTTCTTCAGCTCGCGCTGCGTCCGCGAACGCTCGCACACCGCACGGACCTTCGCGCACAGGAGCGTGCCCGACAGCGGCTTCGTGAGATGATCCATCGCGCCCTGCTCGATCATCGCGAGCATGTCGGCTTCGGACGGAGGGCCGTCCGTGAGGAGCAGGACCGGGATCGCCGACGTCTCCGCATCCGCACGGAGCTGCCTCAGCACGTCCCACGAGTCGCTGCCCGGCATCGCGAGGTCCAGCAGGATGCAATCCAGCGTGGCCGCCTTCTCGGTCGCGACCTCGACGGCACGCGCGCCACTCTCCGCCTGCGCGACCCGCATCGCGAGCGCACCCATGTGATGGATGACGGCCTTGCGCGTCGCTTCCTCGTCGTCGACGACGAGGATTTCACCGGGCGCTACGGGAGCAATGGAGATGAGCGAGTCACGAACGCTCACGGCTCCGATTGTACTCCATTGCCGGCAGCGGCGTCGGGTCTCGCGCCCGGCGCCCTGGGCCGTCCCGTCACCACCAGGACCGCCCCCGCCAGAATGAGCCCGCCGCCGCCGATCGACACGATCCCCACGCTCTCGCCCATGATTCCCGCGGCGAGCAGCACCGCGACGAACGGCTCCAGCAGCGTGAGCACCGACGCATGGCTCGCCTCGATACGCCGCAGTCCCCACACGAACAAGAGGCCGCCGAGCGCGCCCGGGCCGAGCGCACCGAGCATCACCACCCCGAGCGCATGGCGCGACACCAGCGCATACTCGGAAGGCGGCACCAGCGCGAAGAGCAGCGGCGTCGCGACGAGCCCGTGGAAGAACATCATCTCGCTGCCGGAGAACGCCTCCACCAGCCGCTTGTTGACGAGGACGTTCGACGTATAGAACACCGCGCTCCCGGCCCCGAGCGCCGCGCCGATCGCGTCGTTCCCGCCCAGCCCGACACGCCACGGCGCGAGCAGCAGCACGAGCCCCGCGAACGCGATGAAGACCGCAACGAACGTCCGCGCGCCCGGTCGCTCGCGCAACACGAGCGGCGCCGCGAGCGCGACGAGGATCGGCGTGAGGTAGTGCGTGAGCACCGCGATCGCGACGGTCGTGCGCTGATACGCCGCGAAGAAGAGGACGACGTTCAGCGCATCGCCGATGCCGAGCCACGCGACGCCCGCCCATTGAAGAAGCGTCGGACGCACGTTCACGCGATCGCGCAGCATCACCGGCAGGCTCGCGAGCGTCAGCACGGCCATCAGCGCGGCCGACTGCAGCGCGGCCGGCATCGGCGCGTTCTTCAAGATGAGCGGCCACGTCCCCCAGGCGGTCGCCGCGATCGCGACGAGCGCATACCCGAGCGCGGAACGTCTCACTGCCTCCACGTCACGCGGCTTCACGTCGGCTCGGCGAGCCCCTTCAGCTTCGCCAACGTCGAGAGCGCCTCGAGCGGCGTCATGCGATCGAGATCGAGCGCGAGCAGCATCTCGATCGCCGCGCTCGCGGGCGCCGCCGCGCCGTCGTTCGCCGCGATGCCCGCGCCGCCCGCACCATCCGCACCTCGTGCGCCGATGCCGAAGAGATCGAGCTGCGGCGCAGGCTTTCCGCGCGCCGGCTTCCCGCCGCCCGCCGGCGACGCCGCACCCCGCTCGAGCGAGCCGAGGATGGCCCGCGCGCGCGCGAGGACCGGCTCGGGAAGGCCCGCGAGACGCGCACACGCGACGCCGTAGCTCCGCGAGGCCGCGCCGCGCTGCACCTTGTGGAAGAACACGATGTTGCCGGCGTGCTCGCGTGCGCTCACGCTGTGGTTCTCGGCGCCGGCGCAGCTCGCGGTCAGATCGGTGAGCTCGTGATAGTGAGTCGCGAAGAGCGCGCGGCATCCGACGACGTCGTGGAGGTGCTCGGCCACGGCCCACGCGATCGACAGGCCGTCGTACGTGCTCGTGCCGCGTCCGATCTCGTCGAGGACCACGAGCGAGCGCTTCGTCGCGCGACGGAGGATGTTCGCGGTCTCCTTCATCTCGACCATGAACGTGCTCTCGCCGCGCGCGAGGTTGTCACTCGCACCGACGCGCGTGAGCACGCGATCGACCACGCCGATCTTCGCGCGACGCGCCGGCACGAACGAGCCCGTCTGCGCGAGGACGACGGCGAGCGCGACCTGACGCATGAACGTCGACTTGCCCGCCATGTTCGGTCCCGTCACGATCCACAGGCGCGACCGCTCGGCCGAGGCGTCCGCCATCGCGTCGAGCACGAGATCGTTCGGCACGAAACGCCCCGCGGCGGCGAGCCTCTCGACGACGGGATGACGCGCGTCCTCGAGCACGAGCTCGAACGAGTCGTCGACGTCGGGACGCGTGTAGTCGTCACGATGGGCGAGCTCGGCGAGCGCGCTCGACACGTCGAGCACCGCAAGGCGCGCCGCGATCGAACGAAGGCGCTCGGAGTGCGTACCGAGCTTCTTCACGAGGTCGCTGAAGAGCTCTCCTTCGCGCGATGCGAGGCGGTCCTCGGCGTGCGCGAGCTTGTCGGCGAGCGCATCGAGCTCGTCGCACGTGAAGCGCTCGCCGGTCGCGATGGTCTGCTTCCGGCGCCACGTGCGCGGCGCCTTCGCGAGATGCGTGCGCGTGACCTCGACGTACCAGCCGAACACGCGCGTGTAGCGCAGCTTCAAGCTCGGGATCTGCGACTCCTCGCGGAGACGGCCTTCGAGCTCGACGATGAGGCGCTGGCCGTCGCGCGTGAGCGTGCGCGCCTCGTCGAGCTCGGCATCGAACCCGTCACGGAACACGCCGCCGTCGCTCGCACGGATCGGCGGATCGTCGACGATCGCGCTGTGCAAGAGCGCATGCAGGTCCTCCGCGCGATCGACGAACGCGCCCTTTCTCTTCCCCCCGCTCCCGGCTTCGGGAGAGGGGACAGGGGGTGAGGCATCCCGACACGCCGCGAGCGCGTCGTCGATGCCCGGCAGCTCCGCGACCGATGTGCGGAGCGCGAGCAGCTCGCGAGGCCCGATGCGATCGACGGCGAGCTTCACAGCGAGGCGCTCGATGTCGGAGACTCGATCGAGCCGCGCGCGGATCTCCGCGCGGAGCCCCGGGTGCGTGACGAAGAGCTCGACGCCGTCGAGCCGCCGGCGGATCTCCGCGACGTCCGTGCGCGGCGCGAGCAGACGCCGGCGGAGGAGGCGCGCGCCGGGCGACGTGCGCGTCATGTCGATCTGCGAGAGCAACGAGCCGGCGCCGCGCCCGGTCTCGCCGTCCATCGTGCGGACGAGCTCGAGGTGACGTTGCGCGGCATCGTCGAGCACGAGCGTGTCGCCGAGCTCGTACGGGACGAGCCGGCTGAGCGGCAGCTTGCGCCCCGGCTCGCACTCCTGCGCGAGCCGCACGCAACGCGCGGCCGCCATGAGCGCGAGGTCGCTCGGACACGACCTGCGCGCCTCGCCCTTCCCGAGCACGCCGTCGAGCGTCGCGATGGCGCCTGCGAGATCGCGCGTGGCGCCCTCGATCTCGCGCACCGCCGCACGCGGGAGCGCGGCGCGTACGGACTCGATGAGCTCCGACGAGCTCGCCCCGCCGAGCACCTCGCGCGGATCGAGCCTCACGATCTCCGAGAGCGCAGCCGAAGCGCCGTCGGCCTCGCAGGCCGTCAGCTCGCCCGTCGAGAAGTCGAGCGCCGCGATCCCCACGCGACCACTCGCACCGTCGACGTCGATCGCCGACAAGAAGAGGTTCTTGCGCGCGTCGATCGCGCTGTCGTCGTAGGCGATGCTCGGCGTCGCGACGCGGACCACCTCACGCGGGACGATGCCCTTGACGGTGGCGGGGTCGGCCATCTGCTCGCAGATCGCGACCTTGAAGCCCTGATCGAGCAGCCGCTGCACGTACGCGGCGCCCGCATGGTGCGGGACGCCGGCCATCGGGATCGGATCCTCGGCGCCCTTGTTGCGGCTCGTGAGGGTGAGCTCGAGCGCCTTCGCCGCGACGACGGCGTCGTCGAAGAAGAGCTCGTAGAAGTCCCCCATCCGGAAGAACAGGAGCGCGTCGGGATGAGCGGCCTTGGCGGCGAGGTACTGCCGCATGACCGGAGTGTCGGCTCCGCTCGCCTTCGCCATGGCGAGAATGTCTGTCAGAAGTACGGGGCGCGCGCAACCGTGACGGCCCGGAGGTCGATGAGCACGAGCCCTTGCGACGCACCGTCGACCACAGCCATTTGCCCGAGCGACTCGACGTAGCGCATCGACTGCGGGATCACCGCCGTCGAGGAGCCCGCGATGCTCACGAACAGCGCGCGGAACTGACCACGCGTCGAGAACGTGTACTGCGTGTCGCGCGCGGGAGCGTCGCCGCTCGCTCCGCCGACGATCCGCGTCGTGAACATCGGATTCCGCGCGACGAGCGCGCTGTTGCGCTGCGTGGTGAGGTCGACGACGACGCCGTTCGGAATGTTCGGCACGCGCGCGTTCAGCAGCGACTCGCGCGGATCGCACGACGGCACGCAGCGTCCTCCCGCGTCCGTCGTGAGGTGGCTCAGGAACCCGATGCCCGGACCGCCGCCGACGGTCTGACCGACCTGCGACCAGAGCTGGCCGGTGCGC
The DNA here is from genome assembly GCA_028287065.1 of Labilithrix sp. GTDB lineage: Bacteria > Myxococcota_A > Polyangia > Polyangiales > Polyangiaceae > Labilithrix. The sequence goes on from JAQBQJ010000555.1 coordinate 5,673, forward strand.
ACCTTGAAGCGCGCCTGGTTGTGGAAGCAGCACTGCGCGAGCTTGAGATACGCAGCATGCACCGTGCCCGGGGCGCCGGTCGTCGGGACCACCTCACGACGCTTCTCCGGGGTCGTGTAGAAACGGCTGAGCACGACGTGATCGTCGAAGGCCTCGACGATGGGGAAGTCGCGCTGCGGGTTCTCCTCGGTCGCCGTGCCGAACGTGCGGAAGCATGCATCCTGCCGCGCGGCGCCGGGCGGGAGCGCCTGCTGGCCCGGCTCGGGGACCCAGCACTCTTGCTGGACGTTCCAGTAGTCGTCCTCGGGCGGGAGGATGTCTTCCGTGAACTGCACGTAGTCGGTCATCAGGAATGCCGCGCCCTGCGCCGGCTTCACGCTGCGCTTCGCGAGCTCACGCGCGATCGCCTCGGTGCGCTCCATGCCGAGCGCCCAGTCCTCGACGCCCTTCGAGCAGAACCGCGCCTGCGGCTGCTTCATGACGAGCGACTTGAATCCGTCCGTCGTCGAGAGCTGCCCGGAGAGCCCGTCGAAGCCGGGGATCGCGCCCTCGTACGTAACGGTCCAGTCTTGATCGATGTGCGCGTGCGGATCCTCGAACGCGAACTGCGTGGTGAGGAGCGGAGTGTTCTCGGAGCCCGGGCCGGTCTGCGCGAGGATCACGCCGCCGGTCTGCACGCTCGGCGGTCCCTGCAGACGGGGGAGCTGGTTGCCGGACGAAGGGTCGTCGCGAACGAGCACCTCGGAGCGCAGCGAGTGCGGCGCCGTCATCGGGAAGAACGCCTCGTTCGTGACCGAGAGATCGGCGACGATCGGCGCGTGATACGGGTTCGTGTCACCGGGGCCCGGCGCGGGCTCGGGCGGCGCGATGTCGGACGTGGGCTTCGACATGTCGCGCAGACGCCGGCACGGCGAGTCCCAGTCGTCGACGTCGATCGCGAGCACCTGCCCGTTCGTGAGCGTCGCGAACGCATAGATGCCGCGCAGCCGGCGCGGGCCGATGTCCTGCCCGGGCTCGGTCGCACCCGCGCGAAAGAAGAAGCCGAGATCGGCGAGCGGATTCGCGTCGATGTTCGGGTTCGGGTTGCACAATACACCCGACGGCGAGACCGAGCCGAAGCGCGCGGGATCGAGCGGCAAGTCGTGACGCGCGAACGCGACGGACACCACCGGCGAGCTGAACGCGATGCGATCCGGCGGCTGGAACGGATCGAGCTCGGGATGCGGGCGCGTGAGCGGCGTGCGCTGCGTCGATGCCGGATCGGTCACGTCGTAGACCATGATCGAGCCCTGGGCTTGATCGACGGCGTACAGGTAGCGCTTGTAGTCGCGCGTGGACGGCGAGATCGCGAGGTCCTTCACCTTCACGACGCGCTGCGGATCGACGATGCTCGTGGCGAGCAGCGGCGGCAGCTCGCGCGGCGCGGACGGATCCGACATGTCGATGACGTGGATGTACGGAACGCCTTCGTCCGCCACGTACAGCATCTGATCGTCGCGAACGACCGACACGAGGCGCGGCGGATCGAGCGGACCGAAGTCGAGCGGAACCGGTCCGGCATCCGGCGCGGTGATCGGCGCGCATGCGCCGGCATCGGTGTCGATGACGCCGCCGTCGGCGCCGGCCTCGGCCGTCCCGGCGCCTGCATCGCCTGCATCCACCGGTCCGGGGCCGAGGAGGTTCGCGCAGCACGGAGGAAGGCCGCATCGACCGGACGGCAACGGGCGGTTGCACGTGAGGTCCGTACCGCCGTCGACGTACTTCACTCCGTCGTCCCACCTGGGACCGGGGACGAACTCCTTCGGGACGGTGTCACCGCCGACGAGCTCGATCGCGGAGAGGATCGGACACGGCGCGAGCGATCCGGGCTCGAGGATCGGGCCGGGCGTGAGCGTGGCCGGCTCGCCGGCGAGATGATCCGAGTCGTAGTCGGGCGTGCCGTCCGCGTTGCGGCGGAGGCCGGCGCGGCGGAACGGACGAGGATCGATGGTCACGATCTTCGCCGAGCGAACGCGCGTCCCCGGAAGGACGACGACGAGCTCGTAGTCGGGAAGATCCGCGGCGGGCGCGCCTCCGTCGGTGCCGCCGTCGGTGCCGCCGTCGGCGGCGGGAGTCGCACCGGCGCGTCGCGGAACGACCGCGAGCGCACCCGGGCTCTGCTCGAGGGCGCACACCGGCCACGATGCGATGGAGACCGGCTCGGGATCGCGAGGGAAGCGATCGTCGGTGTCGCCGAGGATGCGCCGCGTGGGGATACCGTAGATCGCCGGCTTGTTCGCCTCGGCGGAGCCGACGAACGCCATCTTGCCGTCGGGCGTCGTCGCGACGTCGGTGGGCAGAGCGCCGACCGGCAGGAAGTTGATGCCCGGCGTGGCGCGGCTCTGATCGATCAGGCGCCCGGCCGAGAGGTTCACGACGGCGAGCTCACCGCGCGTGCTCTGCGTGACGAACGCGTAGAGCTGCTTGCCGAACGCGTCGCCGTTCAAGTCGGCGGGAACGGGCGCGCACTCCTCCTGCGGCCGACCGAGCGGCTCGCGCGTGGCGAGCGTGAGCGGATCGTAGAGTTGCATGCACGCTACATCCATCCGCTGCGCGCGCTCGAAGGTGCGCACCGCGACGCTGGTGGGCGTCTGGGAGCACGCGAAGAGCACCGCCGACACCGCGACGAACAACGCGGACGCGAAGATGCCGATCAGGGCCTTCCGGCGAGTCATGTCAGGATCCCTTGGGCGTCTGGGGACGACCCAGCGTGAATACGATGCGCTCGAACGTGGGTCGATTCATCGAATTGTCGAGATCGAGGACCTGCACGAAGGAGTTCGTGAAGCTGGCGACGTACGCGAACCGATAACGCAAGAGGCCCGTCCCCGGGACGCGCGCATCGGGGTCGACCTTCTTGTGCGTCGCGACGTCGGTCATATCGAAGGGATCGAACGCCATCGCGAACGGGCCGAGGCCGACGCGGATCACGTTCTCGAGCTGCTCGGCGTCCGGATCGAAGACGAAGATCGTCGCGGAATCGAAGCAGACCGCGAAGACGCGCAGCGCGTAGGCGCCGTCGGCCTCGACGACGGGCGCGAGATAGACCTTCGACGGACCGGCCGAGAGCGGGATCGTCGTGTGGAGGACGAACTGATCGGGGTTGTAGGCGCTGCCCGCCGTCGACGTTCCACCGACCTCGCCGATCATGAGCGACGCCGGCGAGCGCTGCGCGATGAACGCGCGCGCGGGCTTCTGTCCACACGCGGTGAGCTCGGCGTCGACATCCGCCTGGGTGCGGCCGGGCGTTGCGCCCGCGGCCTGGACCTTCGCCTTGCACGCGATGCGCGGGCTCGGATCGATCACGATGCCGCGCGAGTCGGTGCCGCCGGCGCCGATCGTGATCGGGTAGCCGAGCTCGCGATCGAGGAACGGGCGATGCAGCGACGACGGCGTGGGCGGCAGCGTGCCTCCGAACTCGTCGGCGTACTGGCGCAGGAGGCTGACCTCGGGGATCGCCCGGCTCGTCTCGAGGAACGCGGGGCTCGGGAACGCAGCGACGCCGACCAGCGCGTCGCGATCGTGCGGGATCGGCGCGAGGCCGATGCCGCCGAACGGAACGCCGTCGAGCACGAACTGCAGCGACGGGTGCGTGTACGCGTCGGCGGGTGCATCCGCGTCGTTGCGCGTGAGGCCGGAGGAGAAGAGGCTCGTCTTCGTCTCGTTCTGGTGCGTGACGAGGATCGATTCGCCGTCCTCGCTGATCGCCATGCCGAACGGCTCACCCGGCATCGTGAGATGACGCGTGTTGTTCGGCTCGTCGGGATCTTCGCCGGCGGTGTGGCCGCCGTCGCAACGGCCGGCGCTGTCCTTCCCGCACTGGATGGCGAACGGTCCGTACGGCGCCGCCGGGTCCTGCGGCGCGATCGAGTCGGGTCCGTCGCGCTCGACGCTCGCCCACGTGAGCGATGCGTTGCCGCGCACGGGCGCGAAGAGACGATCGAAGCGGCGCGCGCCGAAGCCCGGGCATCCCGGCGCCGGCGCGCCGAGTGCGGGCGTGGGACAGAGCGGAGGCTCGCCGGGCGGGCGCAGCGTCTGCGGAACGAGCTGCGAGGGCGGACGCGAGAGAACGAGATCGGTCGCGAACGCACCGATGACGGCGGTGTCGCGGACGTAGAAACGAGAGTCGACCGGCGGCGCGCACGTCTCGCCGAGCGTCGGGAGCGACAGCGATCGTGCGGGGCACGGGTTGTTACCGAGCTTGTCGCGATCGAGGATCGGAACGTTGCCGTCGCGCGGATCGGCGATCAGCGCGACGGCGTGCCGGCGGATCAGCGCGAGGTCGTACGACTGGAGCGTGCCGCCGTTGAACTGGAGGTCGAAGTCCGAATTGACGGCGTAGAGGACGGTTCCGCCGGGGGAGACCTGGAGCCCGACCGGGTAGTAGAGCTCCTGGAGAGGAGGCGGGCTGCCGTCGCCGGTCGAGTAGCAGTTGGCTGCGCCGAGCCCGAGAACGGGCAGGATCGCGAGCCAAGCCCGTGAAATCCGCGATCCAAAGGGCTTTTCGGAGGCGCGGCGACCCATTCGCGGCGCAGCCTAGTGTCCCTAGTCTGCGGGATGCAACCTGTTACGCGTGCGGGGCCTACAGAGGGGACCTGACGCGGACCTGACGCGCATGCGACTTGGCGCGCGCAGCCGCTCAGAGGTCCAAAATGATCACGCCACGTTGCCCCTCGTCGCTGTCCTCGCGGCGCTTCGGCTGCGGGGGGCCCGAGGGCGAAATCGGGAGCTCGAGCTGGGGCTGCTCGTACTGCTTCCGCTCTTCTTCTTCGCGTCGGCGAATCTGTTCGATGATGAACGGAGGCAGCATCAATTCCTCCTCGAAATCCCCGGGGACGTCGTGCTCTCCAGATGGAAGCTAGCAATCTCGTCGATCGGGTCAAGTGTGCGGGCCATGCCTCGGTAGGACCTGAGGCGGTGATAGATTCGAGAGTACCGATGGGCAAGCAACCCGCGCACGAGAATCGTGTGACGCATGCATCAGGCCAGCGCGGCCGGCGCAGTGCGTTGGGTCGCGTCATACGCTCGAGCTCGATCGGGTGCCGCAGCCGCGTCCGGCGCGCGAGGATCGCCCTGGAATTCGCGTTATTGCTCGTTTTCGTCACCTTCGTGACGCGGGCGGACGCGGCGCCTTTCGACCTGTCCGGAAGCGACTGGGAAGGGTGCGCGGAGCTCGTGCGGCTCGCGCGAAGCGAGCTGGGGGCGACGCGAGTCGTACCTACGGGGCAAATCGATTTCCACGAGCTCAAGCCCGACGACGGCCTCCTCCTTCTCTATCCGGAGAAGGGCCTCGACGTGGACGAGCTGTCGAAATTCATGCGCGCGGGGGGCCGCGTCGTCATGCTCGACGACTTCGGGCGCGGCGAATCGCTGCTCCGTCACTTCGGTATGGAGCGCGTCGCGAGCCCGCGGAAGCCTGCCGAGTTCCTCCGTCGGAACCCGCAGCTCGCGCTGGCCGAGCCCGCGAGCGCGCATCCCGTCGTGAGCGACGTCTCGCGCGTCGTGACGAATCATCCGACGGGCCTCTCGCATCCCGATCTGTCGCCGGTCCTGAAGATCCGCGGCAACGGCGAGCCGGACGTCGTCGTCGCGGTCGCCGGCGCCGTGGGCCAGGGGCGCCTGCTCGCGGTCGGCGATCCGTCGATCGTGATGAACTCGATGCTCCGCTACGGCGGCAACAAGTCGTTCGCGCGCGGGCTCGTCCGCTACAGCGTCGATCACGACTCGTGGGGCAAGCGCGGCGGGAAGCTCTACATCGCGTCGGGCAGCTTCGATCAGAAGGGCGCGTACGGCGACGAGGACAGCACCTGGAGCGACTGGATGCGTGGGCTGCGCGACGCGCTCGAGTCGATGCGTCACGACGGCCTGCCCTCGTGGCTCGCCTATGCGTTCGCGATCGCGCTCGGCCTCGCGCTCGTGGTGTGGGTCGGCTCGCGTGCGGGCCGCCTCCACAAGCCGGTCATGCCGCGGTTCGTGCGGAAGACGCCCGCGGTCGCGCAGGGAGGCGTCGCAGGCCATGCGGCGGTGATCGCAGCGCCGCAGACGTCGCGCGTGCTCGCCATCCTCGAGCTGAAAAGCGCGCTCGAAGAGCAGCTCACGGCGCTGCTCGGCCTGCCGAAGGTCCCGGGCCAGACCGAGCTCCTGAACCAGGTCGCGACCCGCAGTCTGCTCGATGCCGAAGGGGTGGTGGTGCTGCGCCGGCTTCTGCTACGAATGTCGAGCGTCGAGACGATGGTCGTGTTCCAGCGCAGTGGAGGAATCGTGCAGCCGATCCGGGACAACGAGGTCGTGTCCATCGCCCGGACGGTGAGGCAGCTCCTCGACACCGCGAGCGCGTCGTCTGCGGCGCGACCGTCGTTTGCACCGCCCGCTCCTCCGGCTCCCGAGGGAGCGCCCGCATGACGGCGCCGATGCAGGGAGGCGGCGGTCACGAGGTCACCGCCGCGAAGGAGCGCATCGAGGAGCTCCGGCGCGAGGTCCAGAAGACGTACATCGGCTCGGCGCGCGCGCTCGAGATGATGATGGTCGCGCTGCTCGCGCGTGGACACGTGCTGCTCGAAGGCGTGCCTGGTGTCGCGAAGACGACGCTCGTGAAGGCGTTCGCGACGGCGCTCGGATGCTCGGCACGGCGCATCCAGTTCACGCCCGATCTCCTGCCCGCCGACATCACGGGCACCTACGTGCTGTCGCCGCGCGACGGGACGTTCAGCCTGCGCGCCGGTCCGATCTTCGCGAACGTCGTGCTCGCCGACGAGATCAATCGCGCCCCGGCGAAGACGCAGTCCGCGCTGCTCGAGGCGATGCAGGAGCGTCAGGTGACGATCGAGGGCGATCGTTTCGAGCTCCCGCTGCCCTTCCTGGTCCTCGCGACGCAGAACCCGATCGATCTCGAGGGGACGTATCCCCTCCCCGAGGCGCAGATCGACCGCTTCCTCGTGCGTGTCGTGATGGGCTACCCCACGGCCCGCGAAGAGTCGGTCATGCTCCGCACGCACGGCATCGACCCGCCGACGTTGCGCGCCATCTTGAATCCGGCGGATGTGTCGGCGCTCCAGGCGATCACCGCGCGCATCCACGTCGACGACGATCTGCTCGATTATTCCGTGTCGCTCACGACGTACACGCGGGCGCATCCGAAGGTCGCGCTCGGCGCGAGCCCGCGCGCATCGCTCGGTCTCGTGGCGGCCGGCAAGGCGCACGCGGTGCTCGCGGGCCGTAATTACATGGTCCCCGAGGACATGCGCGCCGTCGCGGTCGCCGTGCTCGCGCATCGGCTCGTGCTCGTGGCCGACGTCGAGGGCGATGCTCGCGTGCGCGAGGGAATCGTCGAAGAGGCGCTCGCGAAGGTCGGTTATCGCCGCGGCTTCCGCGCCGTCTGAGCCATGCAGCTCCACCCCACGCGCGCGACGTTCCAGGTCGCCCTCGCGGGGGCGGCGATGGTCGCGGTGGGCGTGGCCGCGAAGGTCGCGCCTGCCGTCGCGTTCGGCGGCGCGATGCTGCTGGCCGTCATGCTCGGTCGGGCGCTCGCTCTCTCGACGGTCACGCGCATCCGCGCGTCGGGCTTCGAGATGGTGTGGGGCACGACGCGACGCGTGACGAAGGCGACGCGCGACGACGAGATCGTGCTCGAAGCCGAGCTTCGCAACCGCGGCTTCGACGATGCGCGCGGCGTGAACCTGCGCCCGGTCGCGTCGAGCATGCTCGAGGTGAGCATCCATCCCGCCACCCTCGATCTGCCCGCGGCTTCCAAGGTGAAGTTCGAGATCCGCGTCCGTGCGAAGCGCGTCGGGCGATGGGGCGTGCACGGGATCGCGCTCGAGGTTCGTGGAACGCCGCTCGGCGGCGAGGGCCTCTACGAAGTCCCGCTGATGTTCGCGAACCCACACGGCATCGAGGTGATGCCGAAGCCGCTCTTCGCGATGTTGCAGACGGCGCGCGGTGGACGCGCTCGACGCGTCGCCGAAGCGGGCCGGCCTGCGCCGCTCGCGGGCGAGGGCGAGCACCTGAAGGAGCTGCGCGAGCACGTCTCGGGCGACCCGTTCAAGCGCATCGCCTGGAAGGCCAGCGCGCGACGCGGTCAGCTCCTCGTTCGTGAGATGGAGCGCGAGGAGCGCGACATCGCATGGCTCGTCCTCGATGCGTCCGTCGAGCTGTGGGCGGGCGCGCACGGTTCGGCGCCGCTCGACGTCGCGGTCGACCAGCTCGGCGGCGTCGCGGCGAGGCACATCGCGAAGGGCGATCGCGTAGGGCTCATCGTGTTCGCGTCGCGGATCCGGACGTGGCTGCCGCCGGGTACCGGGCCGCTCCAGGCGTCGAAGATCAGCGCGGCGCTGGCGAGCGCGGCGAGCATGGTCGACGGCGATCGGTGCGAGCTCGACGAGGCGGAGATCGCGCAGCGTGTGGCGGAGCACCTTCGGCCGCTCGACCCGCGCGCGCTCGCCGACGTGCCGCGCGGCAACCTCGAAGCGCTCTCGGTACGCGCCGAGGCGATGCGCTCGCGTGCCCCGTTCGCGCCGCGTCTGCCGTTCTCGGCGTCGCCGCGAGAGCAGCGCTTCCGCCATTACCTCGCGTCGTTCGGCGTCGAGGTGCCGCCGCGTGTCGACGGTGAACGCGAGAAGGCGGACGTCCAGCTCCGTGGCGTCTTCGACAAGCTCGCGCGCGAGAAGAACCCGAAGACGCGCCCGAGCATCGTGCACGTCTGGGCGCCGCCGCCGGGTCCGGAGAGCCAGATGGACGTCGCGGTGCGAAAGCTCCGTGGCCGCCACGTCGAGCTGCGCTGGACGATGCCGTCGTTCGAGCCGGGCCTCGCGACGCGTCACGACGGCAACCTCACGGTCGAAGACGTCGTGCTCGACGCGGTGCGCATCCGGGTGCGCGCGTCGCAGGCGCGAGCGGAGCGTGCGATGCGTGCGCTCGGCGTGCGCGCGCGGAACGTCGAGGTGCGCCGGCACGGCGTGCGCGAGGGGCGCGAATGACGAGCGACCCGCGCGCCGTGCTGCGGCGCACGGGCCTCTTGCCGAAGAAGAGCTTCGGGCAGAACTTCCTCGTCTCGCAGCACGTGGTCGAGGCCATCGCGACGGCGTGCATTCCCGACTCCGAGGTGGGCCGTGCGCGGGTGCTGGAGCTCGGCGCGGGCACCGGCGCGCTGACGCGCGCGCTCGCGATGCGAGCGAAGTCGGTGGTGGCGGTCGAGCGCGATCGCGACTTGGTGCCGGTCCTCGGCGACGAGCTCGGCGATCTGCCGGAGGGCCGCGTGCGGATCGTCGAGGCCGACGCGCAGGCCGTCGATCCGCGCGAGCTGCTCGGCGCGCCGGATCCGGACTCGCCGCGCGTCTTGTGCGGGAACCTGCCGTATCAGATCACGGGGCGCTTGCTCGAGCGCGCGGTGGCTCGCGCGGACGACGTGGAGCGTGTCGTGTTCATGGTGCAGCTCGAGGTCGCCGATCGCCTGGCGGCGGAGCCGGGCTCGAAGACGTACGGCGCGCTGACGGTGTTCGTGCGCGCGGCGTTCCGGTCGGAGAAGCTCTTCGCGGTGAGCCCGGGCTCGTTCCATCCGCCGCCGGACGTCACGAGCGCCGTGATCCGCCTCGAGCCGGAGCGCCCGCGTCGCGCCGACGAGACCGACACGTTCCGTGCGGTCGTGAAGGGCGCGTTCGGCACACGGCGCAAGACGCTGCGCAACGCGTGGAAGGGCGTCGCGCCGATGGAGGCGATCGCCGCAGCCGCGGAGCGCGCGGGCATCTCGCTCGACGCGCGAGGCGAAACGCTGTCGGTCGACCAATTCGCCGCGATGGCCAACGCCCTCGCCAACGCGAACCCTTCGGTCACCTGAGCACTGTCGATCTCGGCATCGCGAGCATCCCGACGAGACGATCGCAGTCGATCGCACGGCGTTCACGGTCGATCGCTACAACGTCGTCACGCTGTCGCGATGAGCGACGGCTTCGAGCCGTCGATGTCGCACGCGCGAGACTCAACCCTGCGAAGGCTGGAGCACGGCGCCGAACGTCCCAGGGGGCACATGCGCTGCAGCCAGCGCCACGCATGCGGACCCTTCGACAGAAGCCTCTCACGGCGTGGCTCTTCGCCATCTTGCTCTCCGCCGCGTGCAGCTCGTCGCACGACGGTGGAGCAACGGACGGAACCGCGGCCCCTCCCGGGCCCACGCCGGGCGGCGGAAATCCGCCGGGCGACGCGACACCCACGCCCGCACCGAGCGGGCCGACTGGCAACGGCAACGGCGAGGGCGACCCGCCCGAGACCCCGATCGCGTACGTGGCATACGACCTGAATCACGTCGTCTCGACGGGCCAGTCGAACTCCGTCGCGCACGAGGGCCGGCCGCCGATCTCGACGACGCAGCCGTACGACAACCTGATGTTCGACGTCGGCGTGATGACCTCGGGCGTGTGCGAAGCCCAGGGTTGTCGCGACTACCAGAAGCCGACGTCGCTCGTGCCGCTCACCGAAGGCGACACGTTCTGGTACCCGGTCGAGACGATGTCCTCCGGCCTCGCCAACGAAGCCACCAAGCTGGCCAAGACGAAGTACGGCAAGCCCTCGCACGACATCCTCGTGAGCCTCGCCGGTCGAAACGGCCTCACGTACTGGTGTCTCCGGAAGGGCGGCTGCAACTTCATCGACCCGACGTACCTGAACGCGTTCGACGAGAACCTGAAGCAGGTCGCCGACGGGAAGGCGATCGCGGCTGCCGCCGGCAAGTCGTACGTCGTGCGCATGGTCACGGCGATCCACGGCGAGAGCGACGACTTCGCCTACGCGACGAAGACGCAGGAGTTCCCCCTCGACGGCACCGACGGCGTCGCGCAAGAGATCAAGAGCTACGCCGACGGGCTCATCGAGTGGCAGCGCGACTACGAGTCGAACATCCAGAAGATCACCGGTCAGAAAGAGGCCGTCCCGCTGCTCATCTCGCAGTTCTCGGGCTGGAACGACAACGCGACCAGCGCGGTCACGCAGTTCCAGTACGACGCGCACGTGAAGGCGAAGGGAAAGGTGGTGGTCGTCACGCCGGGCTACACCCTCGAGTGGGCCGGTGACTGCCGCCACTACACCGCGGCCGGCGAGCAGCATCTCGGCGAGTACTTCGGCAAGGCGTATTCGCGCATCGTCTTCGAGGGACGCCGGTGGGAGCCCGTCCGTCCGCTCAAGGTCACCCACGCGGGCAACGCGATCACCGCGAAGTTCGCCGTGCCGGTGCCGCCGCTCGTCCTCGACACGAAGCGCGTCGTCGATCCCGGCCATTACGGCTTCGAGGTCGTCGACGCTGCCGGTCACGGCGTAGCCATCGCGAACGTCGCGCTCGCGGGACCCGACAGCGTCACCGTCACGCTCGCCGCTCCCGCGGCAGTCGGGCAGCGCCTACGCTACGCGTTCACCGGCGTCCCGCACACGTGCCCCGGCCCGACCGCCGGAGCGCGCGGCAACCTGCGCGACTCGGACGACACGCCGTCGCAATACGGCCACGAGCTGTTCAACTGGGGCCTGCACTTCGAGGTGCCAGTCGAGTAACCAAGGCGTAACGGACGAATGCGACGAACGACTCAGTGCTCGTAAGGAGCGCCGAGATCCTTGAGCGCCCTCAGGCCCTCGCGGCGGTTCGGATCCGTCGTGGGGGCGAGCTCGAGGAACAGGTTGTACGACTCGATCGCCTCGGCCTTGTGCCCCGTCTTGCGCTGCGCCTCGCCGTTCTCGAACGCGGCACGCGAGAGCCAGCCTGGACGGGGCTGCGCCTTCTTCGCTTCCGCGACCGCGAAGGCGAGATGAGGTGCGGCCGCCGCCGGGTTGTTCTTGAAATTGAGCTGCAAGCCATAGCGGTAACGCCAGGCCGCCACCTTGTCGTCGCCGGCGATGGCCTTCTGCCACTCGACCATCGCGCCGGCGATGTCGCTCTTCTGCTCGAGCGCCTCGGCGAGCGCGGCATGCGCTTCGTACCGTGACGGCTTCAGCTCGAGCGCGTGCTTGAGGTCCTTGATGGCATCGTTGACCGCCGCCTCGCGGAGCAGAACGATGCCGCGCTGCCAGTACGCATCGGCGAGCAGCTTGTCGAGGGCGAGCGCCTTGTCGACGTGCGTGCGCGCGAGACCGAGCTGCGCGGGCGTGGCGTCGTTCGCGGCCCACGCGACGTAGAGGTGGTACTCCGCCTTGTTCGGATCGAGCTCCACGGCGCGCTGCAGATAACGCATCGCCGTCGCGCCGCCGAGCCCGCCCTGCTTCAGGTACGCGCGTCCGAGATAGTGGCTCGCTTCGGCGCTGTTCGGACGCTGGTCCTTCACCTTGTTGAGGAGCGGGAGCGCCTTGTCGACCTCGCCGATCGAAACGTAGGCGGCGCCGACGCGCAGCATGAGGTCCGGGTCCTTCGGCTGCTTCTCGAGCGCGCTGTTGAACTGCTCGAGCGCCTTCTGCACGTCGTTCGACTTCTCGAAGAGGAGGCCGCGCTCGAGCGCGATGTTCGGATACTCCTTGTCGACGGCGACGATCTGATCGAACTCCTTCGCGGCGGCGTCGATCTGGTTCATGCGGCGATACGTGACGCCGAGCCGGAAGCGCGTCCCGAGGTCGTTCGGGTTCTTCTGCAGCGCCGCCTGGAAGTGCGAGAGCGCCTCGTCGAAGTGACCCTGCGACGCGGCGACGTCGCCGAACGCACGCTGGAGCGCGGCGGTGTCGGGGAGCTTCGCCTTCGCCTGATCGAGCTTCGCCTGCGCATCGGCGGCCTTGCCTTGCGAAGCGAGGAACGATGCGTACGCGGCGTACGCCTGGATCGCGTCCGGGTTTTGGGGATCGGCGAGGTCGACGGCGTCGCTGTAGCCCTTGTCGGCGACCGTCTTGTTGCCGAGGGCCTCTTCGGCCTTCGCCAGCCAGAGCGCGACCAGCATGTCCTTCGGCGCGCGCGCGCGTGCCGCCGTGAGCTGCGCCTTCGCATCGGCGAGGTTCTCGAGCGCGATCTTCGTCTTCGCCGCGCCGATCGTCGGCGCGATGCCGGCCTTGTCCTTCGACACGGCCTCGTCGAAGCGCGTGAGCGCCTCGGTGTAACGGCCGTCCGCGTAGAGCACCTCGCCCTGACCGACGAGCGCGGTCACGTTACGCGGATCGATCTTCACGGCCTCGTCGAACGACTGGCGTGCATCGCCCGCGCGATCGAGCGCCAGCATGATCCAGCCACGCGTCGCGTACGCCGTGGACGCCTCGTTCGCGCCCTCGACCTTGCGTGCCTTCTCGTCGAGCACGGTGGCCAGCTCGGCGAGCGCGGCGTCCGAGTCGCGCTGCAGCTCCCACGTGAGCAGCGCGCGCATCGTGTGACCGCCTGCGTGCGCAGGCGAAGCCGCGAGGGTCGCGTCGACGGACTCCTTCGCCTTCTTCAGCTGCTTCATCGCGTAGTACGTGCGTGCGAGGCCGTAGTGCGTGCGCGCGCTCGGCGCGAGCTTCGCCGCATCCGTGAATGCCGCGAGCGCGCCCGCGTTGTCACGCTCGGTGAGCGCCATTTCCCCGCGCAGGACCGCGAGGTCGAGCTGGATACCGTCCTTCGGCTCCTTCGCAGCAGCCGTGGCGACGGCGGCCTTCGCTCCGGCGAGATCGCCGGATGCTGCGAGCTGCGCGGCGAGCGCAGCCGGGAGGTAAGGATCGGTCGCGGTCGGCGGGATGTCCGAGATGAACGTCTTCGCGCGCGCGCTGCGCGACGCATCGCCGCCGAAGCGCACCTGGTTCGCGAACTCGACGTAGGCCGCATAAGCGGCGAGCGGACGGCTGCGCGACGACTTGCGACGGAGATCCGCGAGCTCGTCGGCGGCAGACTGTGCCGACGCATACGTGTCGAGGGCGAGCTTCGCGCGCGCGGCATCTGCCGCACGGAGAGCGTCCTTCGTGTAGTCGCCGGAGTGCAGCTTGTCGCCGAAGTAGATGTGGCCGTATGCGCCGACGGGCGTGAACTGAAGGGCGGCTCCGCCGACGACGATCAGCGCCACGGCCGCGAGGACGATCTTCGGTGCCTTCGAGCTCGGGCGATCCACCTGCGTGGGACGTCCGCGCGTCCCGGTGGCGGGACCTTGCGGACCGCCGCTGTCGAGCGAGGCCTCCTGGAACATCGAGCCTGCGCTCGCAGCCGGAGGCGGTCCCATGACGGGTCCACCGCCCGAGTCGCCGCCGAGATCGACCTCGCCGAAGCCCATGCCGCCGGGCGACCCGCCGCTCGCGCCGCCGCCTCCGTGCGGAGAGCTGAGGGGAGCGCCGCCCATCGTCGGATCCGCGGGCAGATCGAGCTCGCCGAAGCTGACGGCGTCGGGACCGCGAGGGCCCGAAGCGCCGGCCGGGGCCGCGCCAGCGCCGCCGACGAGCGGAAGGTCCAGCTCACCGAACGCGATCGGAGGCGGCGCGCCGCCTGGTCGATTGGGCAACAATCGATCGTCGGAGACGGGCATCGGCATGTGCGCCTGCTCGCCCATCGCCTGCGGGAGATCGTTCGTCACGCTCGGCAGATCGATCTCGCCGAAGCCGCCGCCGCGGGCGCTCGGGAGGTTGCCGCCGACCATCGGGAGGTTCCCGCCGACCATCGGGAGGTTGTTGTGCCCGCCCACCATCGGGAGGTTGTTGCCGCCACCGACCATCGGGAGGTTGTTGTGTCCGCCGACCACAGGGAGATCGCTCTGCGCCATCGGCAGGTCGGCGAAGCCGCCCTTCGCGGTCGGAAGATCGATCGCACCAAAGCCCTTTGCGGAAGGCAGATCCGCGCCGCCGATGCCGCCCAGCTTGGGCGACGGAAGATCGCCGAAGCCGCGGTTCGGAGGGCCGCCGGGCTTCGGCGAAGGGAGATCGACGGAGCCGAATCCACCGGGCGACGGCGCATGCGGCGCGCCGACGGCAGGCAGATCGACTTCGAAGCTGAAGGCGGGCGGCGGCGGAGCAGGCGCGGGCTTCGGCGGCGGCGCGTGCTTCTGCGCGGAGTGGCGGCTCACGGCGGCGGGCAGTCCGACCTCTCCCGCGAGCGCGGGCAGATCGAGGTCGTCGAGACCGGGCAGCGCCGACGCCGCCATCTGCGGCGGAGCGGGCGCGGCGGGCGCAGCCCTCGCGATCTTCGGCGCCGACGCCTTCACCGCGGGGAGCGCGAGACCGTCGTCGAACGGCTGTGCTGCGGCGGGCGCAGGTGCCGGCGGCGGAGCGGGCTTGCCCGGCGCAGGAGGGGCCTTGCCTCCGGCACCGAATGCCCCCACGCCGACCATCGTCTGCTTCATCTTCGGCCGATCCGCCGGCGCGGCGCCGGGTGCAGGCGCGGGCGCCGCGGCTGCTCCCTTCGACGGATCGGTGACAAGGAACGTGTGCCCGCACTTCGGACAACGCATCTTGAGGCCGGTCGGAGGAACACGGCGCTCATCGACCTGATACGGAGCCTTGCAGGACTCGCACTCGACCTTGAGCATGCTCCGGTGAGGCTATCACAGGGGCGAAGCACACCAAGAAAGCCTGGTGAACACTGAATCCGCCTGCCCATCGCGAGCTCGAAAGCACCCGTCGGGGATCCGCCGCGCTGGGGTGGATGGCGCTCGGCGCGATCCTGTTCGCGCTGATGAATTTCTTCGCGCGGCTGGCAAGCTCGTCCGCTTCGTGGATGACCGTCGGCGGCGTGCGCGCGCTGATCGGCGCGCTCGTCGCGCTCGGCGTGGCCCGCCTTCGACGGACCTCCGTCGTCGCGAACGACAAGAAGGCGGTGTTCTGGCGGAGCCTGTTCGGCACGCTCGCGATGGGAACGACCTTCTACGCGCTCTCGTCGCGCACGTTGCCGCTGGGCGACACCGTCACGCTGTTGAACCTGACGCCCGTGTTCCTCGCGGTGCTCGCGCCGTTCGTCCTCCGCGAGCGGACGAGCATGCCTTTGGCGTTCGCGCTGCTGCTCTCGCTCGGCGGCGTCATGCTCATCGTCCACCCGAGCTTCGGATGGGACGCGTCGATCGCGAGCGCCGGACCGAGCGCGAGGACCACGGCGACGTTCGCGGTGCTCGCGGCGTTCTTCTCGTCGATCGCGATGATGATGCTCCGGCGCGTCGGTCGGACCGAGAACCCGGAGGCGATCGCGGTGCACTTCTCGCTGTTCGCGGGCTGCGTGCTCACGGCGCTCTCCGTGTTCGACCTGCGGTTGCCGACGCTTCGCGACGCCGGGTTCATCGCCTTGGCCGGCATCTGCGCGGGCTTCGCACAGCTCGCGATGACGCGCGCGTACACGCTCGAACGCGCGGCTCGGGTCAGTGGGGTGGGCTATCTCTCGGTGGTCGCGAGCGCGTTGCTCGGCGCGGCTGTGCTCGGCGAGCGCCCGGCCGTCGCCGCGATCGCGGGGATGGCGCTCGTCATCGGAGGCGGGCTCGTCGTCACGTTCATGCGCGACGCGCACGAGAGCAAGGTCGACTAAGCTCCTCGCCGTGATCGACACCGCGCTCTCGTACGGGGAACAGCTACGGCGTCGCGCCGACGCGATCGCCACGACGTGCATCCACGGCGGCGAGATGCCCGACGCCGACGGCGCTCTCGATCCGCCCATCGTGCTGTCGAGCGCCTTCGCCTTCGCGAGCGCGGAGCACGCGGCGCGAGCGTTCCGCGGCGAAGAAGACGCCTATATCTACGGGCGCTGGGGCAATCCGACCGTCGACGCGCTCGAGGCGAAGCTCGCCGCGCTCGAAGGCGCCGAGGCCGCGTGCGCGACCGCGAGCGGCATGGCCGCGATCGCAGGCGTGCTCCTCGCGAGCTGCCAGGCGGGAGATCACGTCGTCGCGCCTCGCTCGATGTACGCCGAGAGCGCGCGCCTCTTGCGCGAGCGCCTGCCGAAGCTCGGCATCACGACGACCTTCGTCGAAGGCACGCGCGACGCGTATGCAGCCGCGGTCACCGAACGGACGCGCATCCTCTACGTGGAGACGCCGTCGAATCCGACGCTCGGGGTCGTCGACATCCGCGGGATCGTCGAGGTCGCGCGATCGCTCCCAGGCGCTCGCCCGCTCGTGATCGTCGACGGCACGTTCGCGACGCCCTTCGCGCAGACGCCCCTCGCCATCGGCGCGGATCTCGTCGTGCACTCGATGACGAAGGGCATCGGCGGTCATGGCGACGTGATCGGCGGCGCAGTCGCCGGCAGTCGCGTGCTGGTCGATGCCGCGCGCGAGGTGATCGTGAAGGGCTTCGGCGGCGTGCTCTCGCCGCTGTCCGCCTGGCTCGTGGCGCGCGGCCTGCGCACCTTCGCATTGCGCCAAGAACGCGCCTGCGCCACCGCCGCGACGCTCGCGGCGCACCTCGCAGCGCACCCGCGCGTGGCGGTGGTCCATCATCCATCGCTGCCGACCCATCCGGGTCACGCGCTCGCGAACGAGCAGATGCATGCCTATGGCGCGCTGCTGTCTTTCGAGCTGCGCGGCGGCGACGGGGAGCGCGAGGGCGACGGCGCGACGGCCGCGGTCGATCGCGGTCGCAAGGTCCTCGAGGCGCTCCGCGTCGCCACGCACGCGGTCAGCCTCGGCGACGTCCGGACGCTCGTCGTCCACCCCGCGTCCACGACGCATTCGACGATGCCCCCCGAGGCCCGGCGACTCGCGAAGATCACGGATGGGCTGCTGCGGGTGAGCTGCGGGCTCGAGGCCGCATCCGACCTCGTCGCGGACCTCGACCAGGCCCTCCGCCAATGACGTGGCCGGCGACCCGCCCCTGACGCGGGGCGTGGATGAGGATGGGGATGAGCCTTACGGCCGCTTAATCGCGGGCAGCGCGCTTCGAATCGGTGGGCGCACGTGGTAACGACCAACGTTCCATGGATCGCCTGGTCGTCGTCGGCGCCCGGCAGCACAACCTGCAGAACGTGAGCGTTTCGCTCCCGCGCGGGAAGCTGGTCGTGTTCACGGGCCCGAGCGGGTCCGGGAAGTCGTCCCTCGCCTTCGATACGATCTACGCCGAAGGACAGCGGCGCTACGTCGAGTCCCTCAGCGCCTACGCGCGCCAGTTCCTCGAGCAGCTCGCAAAGCCCGATGTCGATCGCATCGACGGCCTCTCGCCGGCGATCGCCATCGAACAGCGTCCGCTCTCCAAGTCTCCGCGCTCGACGGTCGGCACCGTCACGGAGATCGCCGACTACCTCCGGCTGCTGTTCGCTCGCGTCGGCATCCCGCACTGCCCGAACTGCGGCAAGCGGATCGAGGCGCAGACCGTCCAGCAGATCGTCGACCGCATCCTTGCCCTGCCCGAGGGCTCGCGGTTCAGCGTCCTCGCGCCGATCGCCCGCGCACGGAAGGGCGAGCTCAAGCTCGAGCTCGAACGCCTTCGTCGCGACGGGTTCGTGCGAGCCCGCGTCGACGGCGCCGTCGTCGACCTCGGTGACCCGATCGAGCTCGATCGCATGAAGCCGCACGATCTCGACGTCGTGGTCGACCGCATCATCCTCAAAGACGGCGTGAAGGGCCGGCTCACCGACAGCGTCGAGCTCGCGCTCAAGATCGGCGAAGGCCGCCTGCTCGTCGCGGTCGAAGGCGAGGAGCCGTTCTGGCTCTCCGAGCGCTTCGCGTGCGTCGATTGCGGCATCTCGCTCCCGCCGATCGAGCCGCGCATGTTCTCGTTCAACGGCCCGCACGGCGCATGCCCCGCATGCGACGGTCTCGGCGCCCGGACGGTCGTCGATCCCGAGCGCGTCATCGGCGACCCGTCACGGACGCTGCGCGAGGGCGTCGTCCTCGCGTGGGGGCGCCGCGGCTCGGTCGCGCTCGCGACGGAGCTGAGCCGCGCCGTCGAGGCGCTCGGCGTCGATCCCGACACCACGTGGACGAAGCTCCCCGAGGCCACCAAGACCGCCCTGCTGTTCGCGTCAACGGCGCCGCACGACGGCGCGAAGTCCGACGACAAGCCGGCGAAGTCACGCCGCCGCGGCGCGAAGAGCGCGAAGGGACGCAAGTACGTCGGGATCGTGCCTCGTCTCGAGGCGCGGCTCGCAGAGCAGGACGGCGGCGGCGCCGCCCGCGACGACGCCGACGATCCCGACGAGGACGAGGGCGCGATCGCGGACGACGAGCTCGGACGCTTCCTCGTCACGCGCACGTGCTCCGCATGCAAGGGGCGCAGGCTCCGGCCCGAGGCGCTCGCGGTGAAGCTCGGCGAGCGCGACATCGCCGAGCTCGGTCGGATGCCGCTCGAGAAGCTGCGCGTCTTCCTGGGCGCGCTCGGCGCGGCAGCGGCAGCAGCCGGCGGCGACGGCGCGGAGCATGCGCGTTTCACGGCCCGCGAGCGCGCGGTCGCAGAGCCGTTGCTCCGGGCGGTGACGGCGCGGCTCGGCTTCTTGATCGACGTCGGTCTCGATTATCTCTCGATCGATCGCAGCGCGCAGACGCTCTCCAGCGGTGAAGGCCAGCGCATCCGCCTCGCGACGCAGATCGGCGCCGCGCTCGTCGGCGTCCTCTACGTGCTCGACGAGCCGTCGGTCGGCCTCCACGCACGCGACAACGCACGCCTCATCGACGCGCAGGCCCGGCTTCGCGATCTCGGCAACACGGTCTTCGTCGTCGAGCACGATCGCGAGGCGATCCTCGCGGCGGATCACGTCGTCGACATGGGACCGGGCGCCGGCGTGCACGGCGGAAAGATCGTCGCCGAGGGCACGCCCGCGGAGCTGATGGCGAACCCCGCGTCGATCACGGGACCGTGGCTCTCCGGCGGCAAGCAGCTGCCGGTGCCGAAGCATCGCAAGGCGAAGGGCAAAGGCGCGGTTCGCATCGTCGGCGCGCGCGCGCACAACCTCAAGAACGTGACGGTCGCCGTGCCGACCGGCATCTTCACGTGCTTCACCGGCGTGTCGGGCAGCGGGAAATCGAGCCTCGTCGTCGACACGCTGCTGCCGGCCGCGCGCGCGAAGCTCTACTCTGCGACCGCGCCCATCGGCGAATGCGACGCCGTCGAAGGCCTCGACAACGTCGACAAGGTCATCTCGATCGATCAGGCGCCGATCGGCCGCACGCCGCGCTCGAACCCGGCGACGTACACGGGCGTGTTCGCGCTCCTACGCGAGCTCTACGCGGGGCTGCCCGAGGCACGCGCGCGAGGCTACAAAGCAGGGCGATTCTCTTTCAACGTGAAGGGCGGACGCTGCGAGGCGTGCCAGGGCGACGGCGTGCTGCGCGTCGAGATGCACTTCCTGCCCGACATCTTCGTCACGTGCGATACGTGCGGCGGCAAGCGTTACAACCGCGAGACGCTCGAAGTGCGTTACCGAGGGCTGTCGATCGCGGACGCGCTCGACATCACCGTCGTGCAGGCGCTCGAGCTGTTCGACACGATCCCGCGCGTGCGCGATCGCCTCGATGCGCTCCGTCGCGTCGGCCTCGGGTACCTCACGCTCGGTCAGCCCGCGACGACGCTCTCCGGCGGCGAGGCGCAGCGCGTGAAGCTCGCGCGCGAGCTCGCCCGCAAAGCGACGGGGCGCACGCTGTACGTGCTCGACGAGCCCACGACCGGCCTCCACTTCACGGACATCGAGGTGCTGCTCGGAGCGATCCTCGAGCTCCGCGATCAGGGCAACACCGTGGTCGTGATCGAGCACAACCTCGACGTCGTGGCGTGCGCGGACTGGGTCATCGACCTGGGTCCGGAGGGCGGCGACAAGGGCGGCGAGATCGTCGCCGAGGGAACGCCCGAGACGATCGCGAAAGCCGAAGGCTCGCACACGGGCCATTACCTGAAGGACGTCCTCGGCCGCGCAACGGAGAACGCGTCGAAGTCGAAGAAGAAGGCCGCGGCCGCCGCAGTCACGTCTTAGAGACGAGATTGAAAGAGAAGCGCGGAAGCGCGGAAATTTATTTAATTTTCCGCGCTTC
>JAQBQJ010000564.1 GCA_028287065.1 Labilithrix sp.
GGACGCCGAGGCCGCCGAGGCCGCCGATCGCGCAGCGAAAGCGCCGGCCGCCGACGAGATGGAGGCCGAGATCCAGGCGTGAGGGTCACGGGTGCTCGAGGAGCATCCAGAAGCCGAGCCAACCGAGCACGTCGGGCGGCACGTCACGGAACGGCCGCGCGAGCGAAGGCGGCAGATGCTCGACCTCGGCAGGCGAGAGCTGCCGCGTGGGCGTGAGCTTCGTGATCCGCAGCGACGTGTTGCGCACGAGCTCCTGGTACGTGTCGACGCGCCATCGGTTCGGTCGCCCCTTGCGGCTGTACATCATCCGATAAGCCGCGTCCGGCCACGCGAGGAAGTCGAGTGGACGATGACGATCGAGGCCGTGGCTCGAGAGATCGACCTTGTGGACCGACACGCCGCCGGGCCTCAGCGCGTTCGCGATGTCCTGGATCGTGACGTCGAGGCGGTTCACGAGGGCCAGTACCGCGCGCGAGACGACGAGGTCGTATGCGGCGTGATCGCCGGACGTGCCGTCGGCGGTGACGCGATAGCCGATCGCGTTCGGATCGAAGCCGCTCGCGGGATCGCCGCGGACGACGAACGCGCGTTCGGCTCGCTCCTTCGCTTCGCCTTCGAGCGAGCCGAGCAGCGAGCGGCAGATGCGCACGCTGTGGTCGCTCAGGCGGTGCACCGGAAACCGGTCGACGCACTGAACGTACGCGGCGCCGTGCGCGTACAGCAGGAGCGCGACGCCGAGCGTGTCGCCGGGCCCGTACTCGAGCACGCGCTTGCCGTTCAGGTACGACGACGCGTCCTCGGGCGCGACGCCGAGGTGCTCGAAGTACTCGCGCACGCATCGCTGGAAGTACGCCGCGGCCTCGTCGGGGCTCTCGTTCGCGATCCCGCGACCGCTTCGGTGGTTCAGCTTCGCGTACAGGGGCAACGCGGCGAGCAGGTTCGTGGCCGACGCGCGCAGGAAGAGGAGGACGTCTTTCGCCGAGATCTCGGACATGTCTTGCGCGGGGGGGCGCCGATGAGGCGGAGCGCGCACACTAGCAAACACGACGGCCGCGTTGACAGCGGCAGCGGTCCCTGAACAACTACGCTTCGTGATGAAGCTGGCGATCGTCATCTCACAGTTCCCCTGTAACGACGAGGTGTTCATCCTCCGCGAGCTGCGCGCGCTCCAGCGCCGCGGGCTCGATCTCCAGATTCACTCGATCAAGGAGCCCTCCGAGGCGCCGCTGCATGCCGATGCCGCGCCGCTCATCGGCGCCGCACGTTATTCGCCGTTCCTGCTCTCGCGGAAGGTCATCGAGCGCAACCTCCAGCTCCTCTCGCGCGAGCCTCTCCTCTACGGCAGGCTGCTCGGGAAGATCGTGAAGGAGAACTGGCGCAGCAAGCCGTTCTTGTGGCGGTCGCTCGCCGTGTTCCCGAAGGCGGTGCGGTGGGGAATGGACCTGCGTGACGAGCCGGCCGAGCGGATCCACGCGCACTGGGCGACGCATCCGAGCACCGCGGGCTGGGTCATGAGCGAGATCTCGAAGATCCCCCTCAGCCTCACGGCGCACGCGCACGACATCTATCTCGATCAGGCGATGCTCGCGTTCAAGCTGCGCGAGGCCGTCGCCGTCCTCACGTGCACGCGACAGAACCTCGCCTTCCTCGAGGCGCTCGCGCCGGACCTGCCTGCCGGTCGAATCCAGCTCTCGTACCACGGGCTCGATCTCGACGTGTACAAGCCGGCCGAGGTGCCCTCCGAGACGTTCCGCATCCTCTCGGTCGGCACGCTGCTCCCGCGCAAGGGCTTCGACACGCTCGTCGAGGCGTGCGGCATCCTCGAGCGCGAAGGGATCGCGTTCGAGTGCAACATCGTCGGCGACGGGCCGATGCGACCGGAGCTCGAGAAGCGCGCCGCGGCGCTCGGCCTGAAGACCACGAAGTTCCTCGGCAAGCAGAGCCAGGAGAAGCTCCCGGCGATCTACCGGAGGTCGTCGGTGTTCGTCCTCGCCGCCGTCCACGGCGATCAGGGCGGCGGGACCGCGAAGAAGCCGAGCGCGTCGGATCTGATTCACTTCGGGATCCCGAACGTGATCCTCGAGGCGATGGCCTGCGGTCTTCCGGTCGTCACGACGCGCATGCCGGCGCTCGTCGAGGTGCTCGTCGACGGCGAGAACAGCCTCTATGTCGCCGAGCGCGATCCCGCGGCGCTCGCCGCGGCGCTGCGCAGCCTTGCAACCGATCCGGCGCGTCGCTCGACGCTCGGCGGGCGTGCGGTCGAGCGCATCCGCGCCGGCTTCGACATCCAGATCACCAGCGGCGAGGTCGCCGCGGCGCTCGGCTTCGAGCGCACCGCCTCGGCGAACGGCTCGGCGCACGCGCGATGATGGATGGTGCTCGGTACCTCGTCCGCTTCGACGACATCTGTCCCGGCATGAACTGGGAGATGTGGGCACGGATCGAGAAGGTCCTGATCGCCGCCGACGTGAAGCCGATGCTCGCGGTGGTCCCGTCGAACCAGGACGACAAGCTGAACGTCGCGCCGCCCGAGCCGATGTTCTGGGATCGCGTGCGCGCGTGGCAGGCGCGCGGATGGACGATCGGCCTCCACGGCTACCAGCATCGTTACGTCACGCGCGAGGCGGGGCTCATCGGGATCAACGCGCGGAGCGAGTTCGCGGGCCTGTCCGAAGCGGAGCAGACGGACAAACTGACCCGCGCCATCGAGATCTTTCGGAGAGAATCGGTGACCCCCGACGTGTGGATAGCGCCGGGTCATTCCTTCGACGAGACGACCGTGCGCGTGCTGAAGACCCTCGGAATCAACGCGATCTCCGATGGCTTCTTCCTGCGGGCCCATCGCGATCGACGCGGGATGCTCTGGGTACCCCAGCAGATGTGGAGCTTCCGATACCGTCCGTTCGGATTATGGACTGTCTGCTACCATCACAACCCTTGGGGCGAGGGCGACCTACGTCGCTTCTCTGACGATGTGACCGCGTACCGCTCGCGCATCACGAACTTTTCCGACGTCGCCGCGGCGCCGAAGATCCGGAGCAGATCATGGCAAGACACCTTCGCTTCAACGCTGATGACGTCGACTCGCTCGTCGAAGACGTGGCTCAAGAGCCGGCTCCGTCGGTCGCGCACCGCTTCCGAAAAAGCATCGGCCTGACGCCGGCGTCGCTCGCCGCGATAGTGCTGGGCGCCCTCGGCGCGTTCGCGCTGGGCGCGTGCTCGAGCGACGACTTCACGACGGACGACGGCACCGGCACGAACCCGAACGGCACCGAGGGCGGCGGCGGTCCCGGCGACGAGGGCGGCAACAACGGCGGCGATGCCGCCAACCTCCCCTTCCCCGGCCCCGACGGCGGCATGATCAACTACACGTGCGCTCGCGACATCCACGTCGCGACGACGGGCACGGATGGAGCGGCGGGAACCGCGACCGCGCCGCACAAGTCGATCGTGAAGGCCGTCGCGACGGCGCAGCCCGGCGATTGCGTGAAGGTCCATGCGGGCACCTACGCCGAGACGGCGCGCATCGAGTTCAAGACGGACGGCACGCCGACCCAGCCGATCGTCGTGTGGTCGGTCGACGGGCGCGGCAAGGCCGTCATCGACGGCGCGAACAATCGACCCGGACCGGGCGTCATCATCCGCCAGGACAACGTCGTCATCGACGGGTTCGAGTTCAAGAACAACCCGATCGACACCGACGAGCAGGTCGTCCACTTCGACGGTCTCACGACCGGCAAGGGCGCCGGCTCGGTGCTCCGCAACTGCAAGATCACCGGCGGCTACGACCACCTGAAGATCAACCAGAACGCCCAGGGTGTTCTCGTCGAGTTCAACGAGTTCTACGGGAAGTTCGGTCACCTCCCGCTCAGCCTCACGAGCGCGCCGGGCCTCGTGCTGCGCGGCAATTTCATGCACGACTGGGACACGGGCGACAACGGCGCCGTGCAGCTCAAGGGCGGCTCGCACGACGTGCTCATCGAAGGGAACATGTTCCAGGACGTCGTCACGCCTGCCGGCGCGATCGCGATGGGCGACGGCTGCGACAGCACGTGCGACATCGATCCGGATCACTACGCGGCGGTGCGCGTGAAGGCGATGAACAACGTGTTCGTGCGCGTCGGTCGCGGCTTCGACATCCAGGGCTGCAAGGACTGCGCCGTGCTGAACAACACATTCGTCGACAGCGGTCAGGGCAACGTGATGTTCAAGCTCACGACCGCGGCCACGAACGGCAACAGCCGCGACACCGTCAACGCGCGCATCCAGAACAACCTCATTGCCAACCCGAAGGGCGACGGCAGCGAGATGATCCAGATCAACGGCAACAACGGCCAGGGTCTGCAGATGGACTACAACTTCATGTGGAACGGCAGCGGTCAGGCCGCCTACGGCGACTCGCATCCCGCGGGCCAGGACGCGCACTCGGTCCTGAACAAGGACCCGAAGCTCGTGAACGCAGCGGCAGGCGACTTCAAGCTCAGCGCGGGCAGCCCCGCGATCGGCGCCGGTCTCAACATCGTGAAGGACGTCTCGCGCGACATCCTCGGCAACGCGCGCCCTGCGACGAAGCCGTTCGACGTCGGCGCGTATCAGACGCCCTGAGCGTCGTCGAACAGCGCCAGGTACGTCTCGGCGATCTTCGCCGCGGTCATCGCGCGCACCCGCTCCGCGGCGCGCGCGGCGACCAGGCGCGCGCGCGGCAGCTCGTCGAGCGTCGCGACGATGGCGTTGGCGAGCCCGCGGTGATCGCCGATAGCCACGAGCCGACCGAGCTCACCTTCTTCGAGGATGTCCGGAGCCGCGCCCACGCGGGTGCTCACGATCGGCACCTCGGCGGCCATCGCCTCGAGGACGAAGTTCGGCATTCCCTCGGACGACGAGCTGAGCACCGCGACGTCGAGGCCCGCAATCACGTCGCGGCCGGCGAGCGTGCCGGGGAAGAAGAACCGATCGTCGAGCGCGAGCTCGCGGCGCAACGACTCGAGGCGACCACGGAGCGGACCCTCGCCTCCCACCACGAAGCGCGCATCGGCCCGCGTGGCGACCACCGAATGTGCGGCACGGAGAAGCGTGGGCAGGTCCTTCGGCTCCACGAGCCGAGCGAGCGTGCCGACGACGGGTGTAGCGTCGTTGCCCGACACGAGCGCGTTAAGGCGCGCGCGAGCTTCGGCGCGTGGCGCGACCGGCGCGGTCTCGACGGCGTTGCCGATCACGCGGAGCTTGCTCGACGGGATCAGGCGCCGAGCGACCATCGACTCCGCCGTCAGGCGCGAGTTCGCGACGACGAACCGACTCTGCCGCGCGAGCACGCGCTCGACGGCGCCGAGCACGACGGAGACCTTTCCCGTGGAGCGCGGCAGGTATCCGAAGTTGCGGATGCACGACACCTGACGCGGGCTCCGCGAGAGCACGCCGGCGAGCCGCGACCATAGGTTCGCGGTGTATCCGAAGCTGAGGACGCGTCGACTGCGATCGGCAGCGAGGAACCGCGTGAGGCGCGCGACGAACACCGGATCGACGCCCGAGCGCTTCGGGATCAGCTTCACCGCGACCCCCGCGGCTTCGAGGTCGGGCACCAGCGCAGCACCGGCAGCACGGAAATACCCGACGGTGACGGCGTGGCCTGCGCGCACGAACGCCTTCGCGAGCAGCAGGATCTGACGCTGCGATCCGCCCACCTCGAGCTCGTCGATGAGGAAGAGGATCGACGAACCGCTCATGGTCGACCGAGCGCGGGAGCCACCGTCGCCTCGCCGGTCTCGGCGCCGCCGAGCTCGCGCGGATGCTTGCCGCGATAGAGCTCGAGGAGCCGACCGACGATCAGCGGGATCGACGCCTCGGACTCGACCTCGGCGCGCGCCGCCAGACCGAGCGCGGAGAGCCGCTCGGCCGAGAGCGACTCGGCCTCGCGGAGCGCCGCGGCGAGCGCGTTCACGTCGCCGACGGGAAAGAGCCAGCCGTTCATGCCTGGTTTGACGAAGTCCTCGCTGCCGCTCACGCGGCTCGCGACCGCCGGAAGCCCGCACGCCATGAACTCGAGGAGCGTGTTCGAGAGCCCCTCGATGCGCGACGGCAGGACGCCGACGTGCGCTTCGGCGAGCACGTCCTCGACGCGATCGCGGTGTCCGAGCAGCTCGACCTGCTCCGCGATGCCGAGACGCGCGGCTTGCGCGCGGAGCTCGGCCTCGAGCGGCCCGCCGCCGACGAGGCGAAGGCGAACGTCGTTTCGACCATGAAACGCCTGGCCCCACGCGTCGAGTAGCGTGGTGAGGTCCTTCTCGGGGACGAGACGCCCGACGTACACGGCGACGAACGGCTTGCCCGCGACGCGCGACGCCGCGCACATCGGGAACCGCGCGGTATCGACGGCGTTGGGGAGTACGAGGATCCGCTCCGGTGGAAAGCCGTTCTTCTCGACCTCGGCGGCGACGCGCGTGCTGATCGCCTGGATCACGGTCGCGCGCTTCAACCAGCTCCGCGCGACCTTCCCGAAGACGCCCTTGTTCGGCGCGAGCAGTCCTTGCTCGAGCTCCCACCAGCCCGACACCTTGACCACGACCGGCTTGCCGAGCAGGTCGCCGATCAAGCACGTCACCGCGCCCATATTGTGTGCAATATGCACGTGCCACGCGTCGTAGCGATCGCGATGCTGGAGCAGGAATGCCGCGAAGCGAAGCGACATGAGCGCGCCGCCCACGAAGCGGATGCGCGGATAGCGGACGCGCCCGACCGGCAGCCCGTAGCAGCGCTCGGCGGAGAGCTGCGGCCCGTTCGCCGAGAGCGGCGTCATGATCGCGACGCGATGGCCCGCGCGCTGGAGCGCGAGCGCGATGGTGCGCAGCTGCGATTCCGCACCGCCGCCGCCGAGCTTCGTGAAGTTCGACTCGAGCACCATCAAGATGCGCAGCGGATCGGATCCGCGACGCGGCACCTCACGTTTCATCGGGTATCAGCATACGCGCCCGCTCTCAGGAGCGCATCAGGCCGGCAGCCATCCACACGAAGTCGGGCATGTCGACGTCGCCGCTCGGAAGCCGCGGCACGGCCATCCAATCGCTGCTCGCGCCGGCGATACCCTCGGTGGTCGAGAACGCCGTCGTGAAGCCATGATCCCGCAGGATTCCCTTGGTTTCGTTCGTGTAGTCGGCAGGCCCGCCATTCGGATACGCGAAGAGCGTGGGCGTCTTGCCCGTCTCCGATGCAATGCGATCGCGGCATGTGCGGATTTCGAGTGCGGCCTCGTCGCGCTGGAGCCTGGAGAGGATCGGATGCGTGTGCGTGTGCCCGCCGTAGCGCGTGAGGTCCATCGTGCTCCGGACCTCGTCCCAGGTGAGCATCTGGCGATCGGGATACTCGGGCGCCTCGAGGTCGTTCATGAGAGCAGCGAGCGCGGAGCGTCGCTGCGCGTTCGGGAGCGTCTTCAGGTGCGCGCGCACGCGATCGCTGAGCGCGACGCGCGAACGAGCATCGGTGAGCACGATCTCCGGATGGTCGGACCACGGCAGCTTCACGCGCTCCTTCGGCGTCGACCGCGCGGCCCACTCGACATGGTCGGTCCAGAGCATGCCGCCCTGATCGACGAACGACGTGGCGAGGAACACGACCGCCGGGATGCCGAGCTCCTTCAGCACCGGATACGCGAGGTCGTGATAGTCGCGATAGCCGTCGTCGAACGTGACGAGCACCGACGGTCGCATGCTGCGCGGACGGCGCGCGTGCTCCATCAAGCTGTCGGGCTCGATCGGGTCGCAGTGGTGGCGCACCCAGCGCATCTGCGCGGAGAAGGCCTCGATCGAGATGCCGGGCAGCCGCCGCTCCTTGCCGAGGATCCTGTGATAGGTGAGCACGATGACGCCGGGAGCGCGGACGATCGGCCCGAGCACGCGCCACCCCGGCAACGACGAGAGGGTGCGTTTGACTGCGCGCTTCACGGTGCGGAGATTCATGGTCACCTGCCTCGGCGAAAGCGGCCGAGCGCCCCTTTGACGATGGAACGGGCGTCGGCGTCGATGAGCACCATCAGACTGACATAGACGGACACCCCGAGCACCAGGCGCGCCCCGACGGTGATCAGCCGATGACCGGGATACGCGTAGATGAGCGAAGCGTACATGATCGTCGAGACAAGCCCGGCGCGCGCCAGCGTCGCCCACGGAAGCGAGATCGCGAGCAGCTTCCGGCCCGCGATCGCCATGCCCAGCGCCGCGGCCGCGTAGCAGATCAACGTGGCGGCCGCGGAGCCCATGATCCCGACGCGCGGGACGAGAACGAGATTGAGCACCACGTTCAGCGCCGCGCTGCTGAGGACGATGCCCATGATCGTGCGCGTCTTGCGATGGATGAAGAGGCCCGCGCCGACCATCGAGTTCGTCCCGTCGACGACCATGCCGGCGATGACCCACGGCAGGATACCCGCGGCAGCGGCGTACTTCTCGGACGCGAGTGCGGGGAGCAGCTCGGGGCCGACCGCCGCGAGCCCGGCGATCACCGGCGCTCCGAAGAGGACGTACGTACGAAGCGAGCGACTGACGAAGGCCGCCGTCTCCGTCGCGCCCCTCTGCTCCCACATCTGCATGTAGATCGGCATGATCGCCTGGCCGACGGAGACGATGACGAGCGCCTGGACGTACTGACAGAGGTTGTACGCGGCGCCGTAGAGGCCGAGCGAGGCCTCGCCGAGGATGCCGCCGATGACGTAGCGATCGCCGATCGAGAGGACGATGCCGGAGAGCTCGTACCCGATCATCATCGGGATCCCGAAGCCGAGCAGCTCCATGTAGAGAGGCCGCGAGAGCTGCGCCATGCCCGGCCGCAGCCGCTTGCCCGCGCGGAAGAGCACCGCCGCGAGCACCGCGAGTGCGCCGGCCTCGCCGATGACGCTCGCTGCATAGAACGCGGTCAGGCTGCGCGCGATGAGCAGGACCGCGATGCAGATCAGGCCGAGGCCGAGGTACTTCTTCGCGACCTGGTACTTCATCAGCAGCGCGGTGCGCTGCTCGGCACGCACCACGTTGATCAGCGCGCTCTCCACGACCTGGATGACGATGAGCGGCGACGCGATGGCCAGGAACACGCGGAGCCGCTCGTCGCCGAGCCACGCCACCGGCGCGACCTGCGCGGCCAGCACGACGCCGAGCATGACGACGATCGCGCTGGCGACCATGCCGACGAGCGTCGTCGAGTAGAGCTGCTCGAGCGTGTAGCGGCTCTTACCGGCGCTGATCTCGCTGTGGTAGCGCAGGATCGAGTGCTGCACGCCGACCTTGCCGATCGCTACGGACACGCTCACCGTCGCGCCGATCAGGTTCATCGCGCCGTAGTCCTCGACGGAGAACACGCGCGTGAAAAGCGGGAAGCTGACGAGCCCTGCGATCATCGCGAAGAGGCTCGCGACCGAGTAGTGCGACGCCTGTACGACGAGGCGCTTGCCGGCGGACTCTTCCATCAACCTGGTGCCGGAGGCGGGCGCACCCGTTGGAGCGCCTGGACGACGGACGCCTTCAGGGCGGGGAGGTGGATGCGGCGAGCCTCGTAGATCCACGCCGCGGGCCGCGGCCGGAACGCCGTGAGGTACACCGTCTCGCGCTCGCCGGTCGCGAGCTCGTCCTTGTAGCGGTGATCGCCGCGCAGGAAATCGAGGACCTTGTGCCCTTCGCCGATCGCATGCTCGACGATGTGTCCGAGGAGCACCTGCCCGGGGTTGAGCTCGGAGCGATCCGGATCGAAGCCGCTCTGCATCAAGTACACGCGGTCGCGGAACTTGTAGAAGTAGTACATCGCGACGATCTCACCCGAGACCTCGAGACAGTAGAGGCGTAGGCGATCGCGCTTGAAGCACGCGTTCATGACCGCGCGATGGAAGCCGACGTATTGCGGCGTCGAGAACCCGTGCGGGGCCCCGAGGCGCTGCCAGCGCTTCCGATGGAGGTGTCCGAGGCGGTCGACACCGTCATCGAGCGTCGACGCGTCGTTCCACACGAAGAAGCGCGCGTCGGCGTGCGACGCTTGGAGCTTCTTGCGGACCTTGCGCACGCGATAGCGCCGATCGCGGTGAAGCGAGGCGAGCCACGCGTCCCACGTGTCCGGGAGCTCGAGGAACGTGATCGACTCGGAGCGTCCGTTCCGCGAACGCAGCCCGCGGGCGCGGACCTCGTCGCCGATCGCGGCGGTGAACGCCGACTCGGGCTGCATGTCCGTCAGCAACAGGACGTCCCACCCGGGCATCGCGACGACGGCCTGCGCAAGCGCGCGCGCGACCGGCTCCTCGCGCGAGGCGGCGAGCACCGGCCCGAGGTCGTCGGGCGACGTGTCACCGCCGACGCCGACGAACCTCGCGATACGCACGGGATAGCGGAGGCTCGCCGCCGTGCGGATGTAGAGCGGGAGGATCCCGACCACCTCGCTTCGCTCCGTCGCGACGAGCACGCGCAGCGCGTGGCCCTCGCCATAGCTGCGCCACCACAACGACTGCCAGTCGTAGCTCGCGAAGATGCTCGTGACCGCGGCGTCTCGCTGGATGCGCTCCCAGTCGTCGGCAAGGCCCTCGAGCTCCGTGGCGGAGTCGACGAGGCGTACTTGGATTCCGTCGGTGGCGTGCAACACGGTCGTCCGGCCATCATGCTCGGGCAGTTGCGTTCGCACGTGTCGGGCTGCTCGTCGCGAACGAGCCGGTGCTCGTCTCGGGCTCGCGCGACCAGTCCGGAGAGAGCGCGTAGTGGACAAGCCCCACGGCGAAACCGACGCCGTGGGCGACATGGAGCACCGGGAAGATCGAAGCGACGACCGGCACCATCGCGAGGCCCTCGCCGCGTGTGACGCGCACGGCCTCGTACAGGTTGGCGATGCCGTAGAGACCGAAGACGAACGGCGTGAGCGGCTGCAGGTGCGCGGTCGCGAGCAGCCCGAGCCCGCCGGCGACCATGAAGAACGGCACCATCGGACGAAGCGTGGGGAGACCTCGATGCTTGAGCAGCGTGCGCGCACGTCCTTTTCCGTATTTGAAATACTGACGAGCGAGTCCCGAGAACGAGTCGCGCGGGAAGTAATGAACGACGATCTTGCGGCTGACGTAGATGCGTCCGCCCGCCTTGAGGATGCGCTGATTGATCTCGGCGTCCTCGTTGGTGATCGCGTTCGCATCAAACGAGCCGACGACGTCGAAGACACGTCGAGGGAACGCGCCCGGAAATACGGTGTCGGCGAAGCCCTCGGTATCGGGATTGCGATAGGCCGAGCCGCCCACCGCGAGACGGCTGCCGAGCGCGGCGCACACCGCGCGCTGGAACCAGCTCTCGGACAAGGGTCGAGCCGCGCCGCCGACGTTCTGCGCGCCGGTCTCCTCGAGAACGGACACGCATTGGCGGACGAAGTCGCGCGCGTAACGTGCATGCACGTCCATGCGGACGATGATGTCGCCTTTGGCGTCGGCGATCATCGCGTTCATCGCCGCGGCTTGCAGTCGTCGCGGATTGTCGATGACGCGGATACGCCCGCCGTGACGAGCGCAGATCTCGGCGAGGATCTCGCGCGTGCGATCGGTGCTCATGCCGTCACCGATGAGCACCTCCATACGATCGGCGGGATAGTCCTGCGCAAAGACGTCGTCGATGCACGCAGCGATGTGACGCTCCTCGTTGAAACACGGGATGGCAAGCGTCACCAACGGAAGGTCGAGCGCGTCCGTCATGGCTGGCGAGAATAACACGCGAGCGCCCGTTTACTTCGAGGTGGAATCCCCGCGGAAGGGGTATGTAGACGCAGTGAGCAGTGGCGCAGGCCGGTCGGAGCAGCCCCCCGCGGCGCCGATGCATTTTCCTACGCTCGATGGGCTCCGAGGCATCGCGATCTTCCTCGTCGTGGCCCACATGCTCGGCCTGCTGACGACGCCGAGCACCGCAGTCGGTGGGATCGTGAGTGACTTCTTCACGTTCGGGTGGGTCGGGGTGCAGCTGTTCTTCGTGCTCAGCGGCTTCCTGATCACAGGGATCCTGCTCGACACCCAGAGAGCCCCGAACTACTACGCCGCGTTCTTCGCGCGCCGCGGCCTGCGCGTCTTCCCTCTCTATTACGCGACGCTCTTCGTCGGGCTGATCCTCGTCCCCGCGTTCGTCACGCCGCCGCCGAATCTCGAGCACGATCGCCAGCACCAGATCTGGCTCGGGACGTACCTCTCGAACTGGACCTCGCCCTACGACGCAGGCGCGAAGGCCTTCACGCACTGCTGGTCACTCGCCGTCGAGGAGCAGTTCTATCTCGTTTGGCCGTTCGTGGTCCGCCGGCTCACGCCGACGAGGTGCCTGCAGGTCTGCATCGTGCTCGCGATCGTCGCGCTCGGCGTGCGCATCGCGATGCTTGCGAACGGCGCGCCACATGGCGCGATCTACACGTTCTCGGTCACGCGCATGGATGCGCTCGCCCTCGGAGCGGCGGCTGCCGCGTCGCTACGAATGCCGAGCCTCGCGTCGTACGTGCTCTCGCGCCGGCGGATGCTGTGGGTGGCCGCGGCGGTCATCGGGCTCGCGGGCGCACGCCTCACGCACCTGTATTCGCTCGAGCACAGCGCGGGGATCACCGCCGGCTACTCGTTCCTCTCGGTTGCTTTCGCGCTCGCCGTCCTCGCGGCGGCCTGCGGAGACTCCGCGAAGGATCGCGGGTGGGTCCGCCTGCTCCGCACGAGGCCGCTGCAGTCGCTCGGCAAGTACAGCTACGCCGTGTACCTGTTCCACAAGCCGTTGCACGACTTCGTCGGTCGCCGCGTCATCGCTCGGTTCCACGTCGACCCGACGCGCTCGACGCCCGTAGCGCTCGCCTATGTCGCGTGCGGCCTGATCGTCGCATTCGCCGCCGCGGTCGCGTCGTACTGGCTGTTCGAGAGGCGGTTCCTCGCGCTCAAGGATCGCTTCGTGCCGAGGGTCGTGCCGGCTCAGCCCGTGGCGCGCACGCGCAAGCCGTAGGACTTGCAGCCGCGCGACGCGGTCGTCATGAGACGCCCGCGCACGGTCGACACGAAGATCGTGCCGATGTCCTCGTAGCCCATGCGGTAGCACGACTTCAGCGACGCGAAGTTGTTGGACTCGACGTACGAGACGATGCCCCGCGAGCCTTCCTTCACGTAGACCTCGAGCGCGCGCGCCATGCCGAGCGCGTGGAGCCGCTTCCCTCGATGGGCCGGCAACGTGAAGCCCTTGAACATGTAGACCCACGACGGATCGAAGTGGAGGTCGAGGCCGTCCGCGATGCGCGTGGGGTGCTTCGAGTACCAGCCGTAGCTCGCGAGCTCGTCGCCGAACGTGATCGCGTAGCAGCGATCGCCGCGCTTCGTCGCGGACGCGAGGAACGCCTCGTCGAGCTCGTAGCGCGGGTCGCCGCTCCACGGCGCGAGCTCGCTCGATTCGAGCATGCGACCGACATAGCCGGTCGGGATCTGCAGGAACTTGGGATCGACGCGGTCGAGCCGGAGCTTCATCGTCCGCAGCAGATTGAACGGAACGATCTTGCTCACGCCTCGCTTGGTGAG
>JAQBQJ010000568.1 GCA_028287065.1 Labilithrix sp.
TTTCTCTTCCCTCTTACACGGCGACGCTACGTAATTTGGAGGCAAAAGAGACCCAACAGCTGAACGCCAAATATGTGGATGCCATCACGACGACGCAAACCGTCACAAACTCGTGGAACATCGGCGCAGAGCTCGGCGTCAAGGCCGGGTGGAAGGCTTCGGTCGAAGTTCCAATCTTCAAAACAATCGCCGAGTCCTCAATAGAGTTCAAGACGTACGGTGGATATCAGAACTCGAAGACGGACACGGACACGCGCACCCAGACTTGGGAATGCGGTACCCAGGTCTCCGTCCCCCCCGGCTGCGTGTACGACGCCCACTTCGCCGTGACGAAGGTGAGAACCGACTCTCAATACAGGGTAAAGGTGACCGCAAAGCCATATACGGCCTCCCTCTCTGGCTTCATGCGCGACGCATCGTTGCCCGACGACGGGTACAGGGCGCTGGGCTCCGACCCTGGCTGCTTCTTCAAAAAGCCGGGGCACATAGCTGAGAGAGACGTCACCCATCAGAGAGACAAGACCGGTCAGAGCTGCCTGTGGGGCAAGGTCGAAGAGAAGGACGCGACGTTCGGCGGGCACGACGAGAAGGGGAAGCCGTTCTACCAGGACATCGCGGACCAGCGGCACAACGATTCCGGAAATTGGTATTGGTTTATGATGGCGGAAGGGAAAGACTATATCGGTCAAGTGATGACCGAATCGACCGACTGGCCGCCCCGGCCCGGCGTCCCCGACGTCGATGTTGTCATCGACCGGCTGAGCGACGACAAGTTGTACCATTTCTCGCTTTTTCCGCTCCAAACCTCGCTCGAGGACGACGTGCATTGCGAGATCACGATCTCGAAGAACCCGGAATCCCTTCCAGAATGCGCACAGCCGGCGCCCGGTAAGACGGAAATAGCTCCCAAACCGGCTCCGAAAAATAGCTCTCTATTTTCGCCGATAACGGTAGTTGGCGACCCGTAGAGTAACGTCGCGAACGTGTGGAGGAGGCGGCCGATCCGGTCACCTCCTCCACTTCGTTTTGTTCGAATAGCGACAAAAATGGACCGAGCACGGTGGGCTCGCTCGCGCCACCGTGCTCGGCTTCTTCGTGTGCGGCGTACCGTGCAGGTTGTCGCAATTCGGTCAACGTTGTTCGGAATACGAACGACCGATATTGCGTACGATCGCGACTTCGAAGGCGGCACGGCGCTCGCAGGAGCACGTTGTCGTGACGCGAGCTCCTTCGCATCGTCGTCGTCGCCGCGCGGCTAACGGCGCCGCCCTGACCGAGGCGGCGAGCGCATCGTGCATCTGGATCGCGGGCGAGGTCGCCTGGCGCCGCCTGACAGGCTGGTGAGGAGGAAACGATGAAGAAAGAGGAAGCACACCGACTAGGTGACTCACGCGGCGCGGTGCTCGTCGCCGGCGTCTTCATGGCGGCGCTCCTCGCCGGCGCCGTGTTCTTCGTCGCCGGCATGGGGCGAGCGCTCGTCCAGCGCGAGGGTCTGCAAGACAGTGCCGACGCCGTCGCCTTCACGGCGGCCGTCTATCACGCGCGCGGCATGAACCTGGTCGCGCTCCTCAACGTGCTGCCCGCAGGCCTGATCCTCGTCCTGATCGGCGTGAAGGTCATCCACGGCATCGGTTGGGCCGTTCGCATGGCCCATTGCACGTACGGCGGCCCTTGGTGCGAGCCCGGGACCGCGATGGAAAAGGCCGCGATCGCCAGGGAGGAATCGGTCTTTCCGCGCATCCACGACATGCTCGACAATCTCTACGCCACGCAGAACGCGCTCGCCGTCGGCATGCCATGGGTCGCCGTCGCCCGCTCCGCGAAGGTCGCGACCGCATCGGGCGGCGCGAGCTACGGGGTCGCGATCGGACCGTCGCTCGCCGGGCGGCGCTCCACGATCACAGACCCGTCCGAGGCGGAGGCGGCGGTCGCCGAGCCGCCCGCCGCGATCCGCGACGTCGGGACTTGGCCCGGACTCCCGCTCGCGGACGAGACGTCGGCCGCCTCTGCCGTGGACGAGTGGGCGGTGACGTGCCTGAAGAACATCCTCCTGCTCGACAAGTACGTCCGTGACGTCATGGCGCGCTTCGGCGTGCCCATCACGCAGAGCACGCAGTTCGAGCTCGACTCCCTGAAGAGCGGCGGACTGTGCGGCCTCGGCGGGGGCCAGAGCACTTTCACCGTCGTCGATATCGACGGCGAGCGCGCCACTGCCCACCGCCTCTATCGCGCGCCGAAGAAGATCGTCGCGGGCGCGAAGCTCGGCGCCGACCAGTTCGCCGTCTGGTCGGTGGTCGGTGGCCACGCCGACGCGGTGAGCAGCGCCGATCGCGGCGTCGAGGTCGCCGGCCACGGGACGCGGACGGTGGCCCCTCCACCGGCGATCGGCGACGTGCAAGTCGCGAAGGCGGAGTACTACTTCGAGCCGGCTGGCGCGGACGCGAGCTGGGCGTCGATCGAGCCCATCGCGATGTGGAATCTCCGGTGGCGCGCACGCTTGCGTCGCGTGCGCCCGCCGTCGGCCGAAGTGCGTGACGTCGTCGCCCGCGCCGTGTCGCTCGATCTCGCCGGCTTTGCGACGGGCAACCAAGGGCCCACCACGCGCGACGGCGCCGACGCCGCGCTCGGGCGCGCCGCCGCGCTAAAGCTCCTCGATGCGTGGTTCGCCGCTGGCGCCGCCGGGACGACGCCCGAGACCATGAACACCTGGCTCGGCGCACAACCCGGCGTCGTGCGCGCGAACGAGCTCGTCATCATCCATTGAAAGCGAAGGAACAGGCATCATGAAGCATCGCTGGGCAACCGTGCTCGTCATCGTCGGCGCGACCTCGATCCTCGCGTCCGTCGAAGGATGCGCGATCGGCTCCGACGCCGGACTCCATCGAAACGCCGAGCCTCGGGACGGCGGGGCGAGGAAGGCGCCGAGCGACGCCGAGCCCGAGCTCCCCGCTCCCGCCGATCCCGGCGCCGACCCGTGACGCCGTGCTCGCCAGCGACTTGGTGGATCTCGTGTCGCCCGCGGACAGCCGGCGGCCTCTGAAGCCGCTATCGCACCGCCAACCCCACGAACCTTCACGCGGTCCGATGCCAAGATCCACAATTTGTCCGACTTCGGTCAGCGAGGAGCGAGAGCATGATCACGCCAGCGCGCGCGCGCGACTCGAAAATTCCAGCCTCAGCACGCGGCACGGGAGTTGTAAGCCCCCGAGTATGCCGCTTCAGCGCCGCCTGCCTCGCGAATGCTCCGTGCCCACCGACGAGGCGTCTCGCGTGAAGATCCGTGCGTTCGCAAGCGAGGAGACCGGAGCCATGCGCGAGCACGAGGCGCCCATCGCGCCCGCTCGCTACGAGCTCTGGATGTCGTGCGCCGCGGAGGTCGTGACGGTCGCTCTCGAGGTCGGTCGCGAGTACACGCTCGGTCGCGACGCCAGCTGCGACGTGCCGATCGACGATACGACCGTCTCGCGTCTCCATGCGCGCCTCTCCGTCCGCGAGAGCGGCGTGACCATCACGGACATGGGGAGCAGCAACGGAACGCTCGTCTCCGGTCGTCGTCTCGCGCCACGTGAAGCCGCGAAGCTCGTCACGGGCACCGTCGCGGAGGTGGGGCAAGCGACCGTCGTCATCGCGCCCAGCCGCGCGCACGGCGCAGCGCAGGTCTCCGCGCCACGCGCGCGTTCGTCCTCCCACCCCCCGGCGAACCCGTCGCGTCTCGTCATCGATCCGACGATGCGAAACCTCTACGCGATGCTCGACATCGTGGCGCCGAGCCAGATCGCCGTGCTGATCCTCGGCGAGACGGGCGTCGGCAAGGAGGTCTTCGCAGCCGAGGTCCATCGCCGCTCGCGGCGCGCGTCTGCGCCGTTCATCGCGATCAACTGTGCGGCGCTCCCGGACTCCATCCTCGAGGCGGAGCTGTTCGGCTACGAGAAGGGCGCGTTCACCGGCGCCAATCAAGCGAAGGTCGGGCTCTTCGAGGCTGCGGACGGCGGTACGATCTTCCTCGACGAGATCGGCGACATGCCCCAGACCACGCAGGCAAAGGTCCTGCGCGTGCTCGAGTCCGGCGAGATCTTGCGCCTCGGCAGCGTGAAGGCGCGTACCGTCGACGTGCGCTTCGTCGCGGCGACGAATCGTGACCTCCCACGCATGATCGACGCGGGTCGGTTCCGCGCCGACCTCTTCTTCCGCCTCAACGGCGTGACGGTCTCGGTCCCGCCGCTGCGGCGACGCCGCGCGGAGATCGTTCCGCTCGCGACGATGTTCATCGAGCTCGCCGCCAACCGTCATGGGCGCGTCGCCCCGGTTCTGTCTGCCGACGCGGCTGCCCAACTCGCCGACATGCCCTGGCCGGGCAACGTGCGCCAGCTGCGCAGCACCATCGAGCGCGCCGTCGTGCTCTGCACGGGGGGAATCCTCGGTGCCGACCACTTCGACGACGGCAGCGATGTCGGGATGACGCCGTGCCCGCCCGTGCCGGTCGACGGGGACGGATCGACGCAGCGCATGCATCGGCGCGAGCTGCTCTCGCGGACTCCCTCGTTCGACGACGAGGCCGCGCGCACCGCCGAGACGCACACCATCACGATGCCCGCGCCCGCGCCCCTGCCGTCGTTCGAGCAGCGCTCCGATCCGTCGCACCGCCCGCCGCGCGATCTGCCGGGTGAGCTCAAAGCGCTCGAGCGCGAACGCATCATCGACGCCCTCTCACGCTGCGGAGGCAATCAGAGTCAGGCCGCACGCATCCTGGGCATGTCGCGGACGACCCTGATTGCCCGGGTCCGCGAGTTCAGTCTCGCGCGCCCGCGTCAGGTCTTGCCGACGCCCTGACACGGCGAGCGGGGCCGACGAGCGGAGGATGGTAGCCTCCGGGGTGATGGGTTCGCGTCGTGGTCGTCGATCCCCTCCGCTGCGCTCGCTTCTCCTCGCGATGGCGATCACCGGAGGCCTGGAGCTCGTGGCCGAGCACGCGGCGCGCGCGCAGGACCAATCCGCGCTCGCGGAGACGCTCTTCCAGGACGCGAAGAAGCTCATGGCGGATCGCGACTACACGAACGCCTGCCCCAAGCTCGCCGAGAGCTACCGACTCGATCCCGGCAACGGAACGCGGCTCGCTCTCGCGCTCTGCTACGAGGGGCAAGGCAAGACGGCGAGCGCGTGGAGCCTCTTCACCGAGGTCGTCGCGGCCGCGAGGCAGGAGAATCGCTCCGACCGCGAGACCATCGCCCGCGCCCACGTCGCTTCGCTCGAGCCCAAGCTCTCGCGTCTCGTGATCGAGGTTCCTTCCAGTGCGGCCCGCGTGGCGGGTCTCGAGGTCAAACGCGACGGCATCGTGACCGCAGAACCTGCGTGGGGAACGGCCGTGCCCGTCGATCCGGGCGAGCACGTCGTGGAAGCTTCCGGACCCGGCAAGAAGCGCTGGCGCTCGACGGTCAAGATCGGGCCGAAGCCCGACCGCGTGACGCTCTCGATTCCGATGCTCGAAGACGAGACGATCGTCGCGCAGCCGACGCCCGTCGTTCCGCGCTCCGGTCAGCCGCCGGCGGTCGACGGCGCTACCGCCGAGGCCGGCGGCAGCGGAAGAAGGACGACCGGCTTCATCGTCGTCGGAGTCGGCGTTGCGGCGCTCGGTGTCGGAGCGTTCTTCGGCGTGCGTGCGATCACGAAGAGCAGCGAGGCGAAGTCGCTCTGCTCGACTGACGCTTGCACGAATCCAGACGCGGTGAGCATCAACTCCGACGCGAAGACCGCAGCGCGCGTCGCGGACGTCGTCATCGGCGCTGGGCTCGTGGCCGTCGTCGTCGGCACGTATCTGGTGCTCTCGTCGCCGAAGGGTGCTCCCGCGCGATCGACGAAGTCGTTCGATGTCAGGCCGTCCGCCGATCGTCACGGAGGAGGGGTTTCGCTGCAGAGCACGTGGTGAGACGCGCGGTCAGTGCCGGCTGTCGATGGCGCTGCCGAGACCGGGCTTGGGTCGCGGTCGTACCGCTTGTGCCTTGGGCATGGATGCGCTCGGCGCCGCAAGGGGAGCGGATGCAACGGACGCACCGGTTGCAACGGACGCCGGAGCTGCGGGTACCGTGACGGTCGTGACGACGGCAGCAGACGTCTCCGGCGCCGATGCATCCTGGCTCGCGCTCGCCGGCGCGCGGCGGCTCGTGAAAGCCAGGACCACGCCGATCGCCGCGACGGCGACGGCGACGCCTGCCAGTGCGATCGCGCCGCGACGCCGCGGTGGTGTTCGCGCAGCCGCGACGGCCTCGTCCGTGCCGGACCGCACGCTCGAAGGCTGCGTCGCAGACGATGATTCGCTCGCGACCACGGCCGTCGTGGCGCCCTCTCGCTGGAGATGAGCCAGCGGGCTCTCGCCCTTGGGAATCTCCGTCGATCCCGGCAGGCTCTCGATCTCCGCGACGAGCGCACTGCGCTTCGCGAGCGTGTCGGCCGCGATCGTCGACACCCAGTCGCCGACCTTCGACGGCGGCGTGAAGGTCGCGCATGCTTCGAGGGCGAGCGCCATCTCGCGCGCGGTCTCGAAGCGCTGCTCGGCGTTTCGTGCGAGCCCGCGCAGCGTGAGCGCCTCGAGCGCTTCCGGAAGGTCGGGCACGATGCTGCGCGGCGGCGGGATCATCCCGCCGAGCACCTGCGCGAGGATCGTGCCCTCGTCCCCTTCGAAGAGGCGCCGTCCGGTGAGCGCCTCCCAGAGAACGACGGAAGCCGAGTAGATGTCCGACTGCCGGTCGACCTTCCCCTCGATCTGCTCCGGAGCCATGTACGGGAGCTTGCCCTTGAGGCCTCCCTCGCGTGTGGTGTGCAGCCTTCCGACGGCCTTCGCGACGCCGAAATCGAGCACGCGCGCGACGCCGTCGACGCCGACGAGCACGTTGTGCGGCGACACATCGCGATGGACGATGTCGAGCGGCTCACCGCGCTCGTTCTTCGCTTCATGCGCGGCATGCAGTCCGTGCAGCACGTTCGACATGATCGTGCACGCGATGTCGACGGGGATGCGCTCGTCGCGCGAGCCCAGCGCGCGCATGAGGCGCGCGAGCGATTCGCCCGGCACGTAATCCATCACGAGGAAGAGCTCCCCGCTCGTCACGACGATGTCCACCGTCTGGATCACGTTCGGGTGGCCGATGCGCGCTGCAAGGCGCGCTTCGTCGAGGAACATCGAAACGAAGTCGGGGTCCTTGGCGAACTGGGGGTGGAGCTGCTTGATGGCGACCGTGCGAGAGAATCCGACCGGACCGAGGAGGCGCCCGAAATAGACGGTCGCCATGCCGCCCGATGCGATCTCGGCATGCAGCGCGTACCGCCCGACGCTGCGCGCGCTGCGCATGCTGGGGTCGCTCGACGGCACCATGTGGTTCGCCGGCATCGACCTCGGAATGTACCAGCGGCGAAGCGCGCTTGCGATGCGTGTTAGAATCGTGACCGTGGCCGAGCGCAACGCGGGCGACGACATCGCGACGATGGTCCGGCCGCCCGCGACGGGCTCGGCCTCGACATCCGGCCCCGCGCCCGCGTTCGAGCTCGTCATCATCGAAGGCCCGGACGCCGGCGCACGCTTCGCGCTCGACCGCACCGGCCCCACGCGCCTCCTCATCGGCCAGAGCGCGGCGTGCGGCGTTCGACTCTCCGATCCGCAGGTCTCGCGGCGTCATGCGGCGTTGCATCATGCGGGACAGCCCGAGGTCCGCGTCACGGACCTCGGCTCGAAGAACGGCACCTTCCTGAACGGCGTGCGCGTCGCCGACGTCTTCCTCCGTGGCGGCGAGGTAGTGCGCATGGGCGAGAGCGCGATGCGCCTCGAGCTCGTCGAAGCGGCAGAGGTCATGCCGGTCCCGACGGCCAGCCGTTTCGGGCGCATCGTCGGCGCGAGCGTCGAGATGCGTCGCCTGTATCCGCTGCTCCAGCGGCTCGCCGCGTCCGACGTACCCGTCGTGATCGAGGGTGAGACGGGGACGGGCAAGGAGCTGCTCGCCGAGTCGCTGCATGCCGAGGGCTCGCGCGCGGACAAGCCGTTCATGGTGTTCGACTGCACGACGCTCGCGCCGAGCCTCGTCGAGGTCGAGCTCTTCGGTCAGGAGAGCGACGCGTCGACGGGGGCGGCGCGGAAGGGGATCTTCGAGCTCGCGCACGGAGGAACGCTCTTCATCGACGAGATCGGCGATCTCGATCTCTCGCTGCAGCCGAAGCTCCTGCGCGCGATCGAGCGCTCGGAGGTGCGGCGCGTCGGGGGCGATCGGTGGTTGCCCACCGACGTGCGCATCATCGCGGCGACGCGGCGTGACCTCGATGCCGAGGTCCAGGCCGGGCGCTTTCGCGACGACCTGTTCCTGCGGCTCGCCATCACGCGCATCGAGCTTCCGCCGCTGCGGTCACGCATCGGCGACGTTCCCGTGCTCGCGCAGCATTTCTGGCGAGAGCTCGGCGGCGGTGCTCGCGTCCTCCCTTACGACGTGCTGCAGCGGTGCGAGGCGTATCACTGGCCGGGGAACGTGCGTGAGCTCTACAACGAGATCGCGCGACGTCTCGCGCTCGGAGATCTCGAGGACGCGGCGCGTGCGCGTCCTTCGCCCGATGCCGCGCTCGCGGCCGAGGCCGAGGCTTCACGCGATTTCATCGAGTCGGTGCTCGCCCTCGACTTGCCGCTGCCGCGCTCGCGCGCACGCTTGCTCGACGAGTT
Source organism: Labilithrix sp. (assembly GCA_028287065.1). GTDB lineage: Bacteria > Myxococcota_A > Polyangia > Polyangiales > Polyangiaceae > Labilithrix. The sequence continues at coordinate 8,693 of JAQBQJ010000568.1, forward strand.
CCACCGCCGGTACGTCGAGCGCGTAGTCGAGCAGCACGGCGGCAACATCCGACGCGCGGCGGCGGCGTCCGGTATCGCTCATCGGTATTTCCAAATCCTGCGCGCGCGGAATACGAAATAGCTCAGGGCACGCAGCCCTGTCCGTTCGGGAAGGTCATCATCATGTCCGAGAGGTAGTGGGCCTCGAACGCGTTTCCACCTCCGGCCGCGAATCCCCAGTATCCGGTGAACGGCACGTAATCCTTCATTGCGAAGTCGGTGACGTACTTGAACGCATCGATCCACACGTTCAATCGTCCTGCGTCGAGCGTCACGCGCATCGTGTGATTCCGACCATCGCGGACGTTCGGAATCGTAAAGGTCGCGTCGACGCCGCCACCGAAGACTTTCAGGAAGGGAGCCGGGGGCTCACCCGGGTTCTGGTAGGTGTCGATCGCGACGGCATAACCACCGAGCCCTCCCAGGCCGTAGCCATTCCCGCTGCCGACACCGGGGGCACCCAGGCTCGGGACCCAACCGAACGCGCACCCGTCCGCTCCGTCGGGCTTGTTCTGGATCGCGAACGTCGCGGTCATGTCGAACGCATCGAAGCGGTACGGGGCGCTCCACCACACCGCGCCGGTCTCCCCCACGGCGTCCTTGGTGAGCTGAGCTCCGTTCGTCGTTCCGAGCACCGCGTTCCCCACCGCCGCCCAGTGCGCGTCGACGGGCGCGACGAGGGAGCCGTGGAGCAGCGCGGGCACGTCGTCGACGGCGCCGTTGCAGTCGTCGTCCTTGCCGTTGCAGCTCTCCGTCGCGCCCGGGTGCATTTGCGGATCGGTGTCGTTGCAGTCGACCTCCTTCGGATCCACGGCACACGCCATGTGCCCGTCGCGATCGGAGTCGATACGCTCGGCGCAATCGCAGACCGTGGACGCCGCCGCTCCGCCTCGATGACAGATCGCGGCGTCTGGAGCGCCGGTGTCGACGCTCGGGGCCTCCGCATCGCCAGCATCAGCTGCGTCGGCGGTCAGCTGGATGTCGTGGATGCCGGCGACGATCTCGCAGGCGGCGATGCCGAGCGAGAGGAGGAGCACGACGAACGAGAGCTTCCGCGTCACGGGAACACCGAGCACCATCGTAGTCGACGCAGCGCCGCTGTTCGAGACGGGCAACATCGAGACCATGAACCTCGAGATCGACCCCACGATCCCGCAGATCGTCGGTGCGGTCGTAGGCGCTCGTCTCGACGCAAAAACCGCGTCGAAACCGGCACGCGCGCTGCTCGCCGTCGAGCGAGACGACCCACGCTCGTCCGCCGCGACGGCAAAATCCCACTGCACCTCGACGGAACGAACGTTGCTGGACGCCGGCCACGGATTCCTTTCCTCCTGGAGGCAGTCATGCAGCAGAGCGCTCGGCAGCAGTGGTCGGTGTTCGCAGGTCTCGTCGCAGTCGCGTTTGCGGCGACCGTCGGGTGCAGCAGCGAGAGCGGCAGTGGCCCGTCCGACGGCGCGTCGGCCGACATCGAAGGTGGTCATGCCGCGACGGAGGATGGCGCGTCCGACGCGCCGCCGGTGCTCGAGCCGGCAGATCCGAATGCGCCGACCGTCGAACCCTATCGTCCGAAGATGGCGGATCTGATCGGCGCCAACGGCCATTTCTACACCGATGACAGCGCGATGCAGTGGCAGAGCATGGGCCTCGGCTGGTCACGCCAAGAGGTGGGACCGGGCCAACCGAATTCGGCCAGCGACCCGATGGACGTCACGAAGACGAGCGGCGGAGGCGACCTCGGTCAGATCATCCTGAAGAACGACAAGATCGGCATTCGCACCCTGATCATGCTCGGGTACACCGCGGGATGGAACGCGCTCGTTCCCGGCGTCGGCACCTCGGCGCCGGTCGACGTCACGTACTGGGAGAACTACGTCGAAGCGGCGGTCGCGCGGTACTCCGTCGCGCCGTACAACGTGAAGTACTTCCAGATCTGGAACGAAGCCGCGGGGCCGCTCAGCGGCGGATCTCCGCAAGCGAGCTTCTGGCACGGACCGGGCCCGAGCAACGCACCGTACGCGAACGCGATGCAGGACTACGTGGATCGGATCCACATCCCGGCCGCGAAGATCATCCGGCAGCACAACGCGTACGTCGTTTACGGCGGGTGGCCCGATCAGGGCGGGCTCGATACGTACTCGACGTGGCTCGAGTACACGAGCTCGACTCACAACGCGCGGATGCTCGACTGGGTCGATTATCTCGATCTCCACTATCTCGGCGTCGCTGACGAGGAGACCCTCCACAAGCGCTACATGGCGTCGGGGAAGATTCGCGGGATCTGGCAGACCGAGATCGGCGACGGCTACATGGTGAATCAGAACTATCTGCCCGAATACTATTTCGATAGCGCCATATGGGCGCTCGGACGCGGCTGGGACGACCGCGACAAGTACGTCTCGATGATCTACCACTGGGAGGGAACCGAGGGCTTCCGGCTCACCGCGCGTGACGGCACGTACAATCCTTCGGGGCGATCGCTCGTCACCCTGCACTCGACGCTTCCGGGGACGCTGGCGCGCTTCGATCATGCGCTGGAGCTGACCGCGGGCCTCTCGGCGAGAGCGCTCTATTCGGACGACAAGATCGTATTCCAGGTCGTCGGCAAACCAGGCGCAGGCTCGTTGATCGTCAGCGACGTCGCCGCGCCGGCCTCGGGACACTCGAAGGTCGACTACATCGACGGCGTCGAGGGTACGGCGGTCGCGGGCTCGAATGTCGCCTCGTCGTGGCAGGGCAACAAGCTATCCATTCAGTTCACCGTTCCTGGTCCAAAGAACGACATCGAAGGAAAGCCTCACGACCATCTTGGATATGTGGTCGTGACGCCGCTCCCCTGATCGTCACTCGCAGCGCGGCTCCACCTCAGCGCCTCGGGCCGAGGAGGAGACCGCGCTCCGTGGCGGTGCCCTTCACGCCCTTGTGGATCACGATCTTCTGTCCGGCTTCGCGGCCGTGCGCGTAGGCATCGGTCCGGCGCTGTCCCTGGTAACGGACGTGGCGCACGTGCGGATGACGGCGCCGGAAGAAGCCCTCGAGGTCGCCGTCCGCGACCCACACGAGCCCCGCGCTCGCGCTCTTCTTCGCCTCGCGCGCGAGCTTGTCGCTCATGCCGCTCATCACGCCCGCGAGGAACGTGCGGCGCTCGCGGTTCGAGAGGATGCCTTGCTCGACCTTGTGCTCCATCCAGAGACGCTCGGCGGTCTGCACGAGATAGCCATGGACGTACTCGGCGATCTCGCAGTTCTCGGGCGTTCCGCAGATCTCGAGGACGCTCCCGCGCTTGCCGAGCGCCGGGCGGTAGACCGGCACCCAGATCGCCTCGACGAAGAAGTGCTTGCCGAGGATGAGCGAGAGCACGCGCTCGGCCTCGGTCGTGCGGCCGGTGGGCTCGCCGAGGTGCCGCCACGAGTAGCCCTGCGCCGTGCGCGTGTGACGGAGCTCGAGGTTGTGCTTGAGGAGCAGCTTCTGCGCGGCCGCCATCGCGGCTTCGGCCTCGTGCACGTTCGGGCTCTCGGCGAGCGCGAGCAGTCGGGCGATGCGCTCGCCGACCTTGCCTTGCTCCGCCTCCACGGCACCGGGCTTCGGGATCGGCATGCCGCTGGCGGCGGCGTCGATCCCGAGCTTCACGCACACCGCACGGAAGCGCGGGCCGTGCGCGGTCTCGCCGTGCTCGCCGAGGATCTCGGCGACGTATTGATGGGCCATCTCGTGCTTGAGCACCTCGACGACGACGCCCCACGGCTGCTCGAGCACGAGCGGACGCGACAGCTCGATGATGCGCGTATCCGGGATCCATCGGCCCAGCCGTGCGCGCGACGCGACCAGCTCGAACTGCGGGATCTTGAGCGCGCCCTTGAAGTACGCGAGCGCGAGATGACGATACTGCTCCGCGACCTCGCGCAAGAGCGCCGCCTCGAGTCGCGCGGAGAGCTGCGCGCCGCCGTCGTTCACCGCTTCGACCATCGCCGCTTCGTCTAGCGCGGTAGCTCGAAGCTGTACACCCAGTCGGAGTAGGCCTTGCGGTTGTCGTGGCAATCGAGGCACACGCTCGGCCGTCCCGAGTACTTCGACTCGCCTCCGTCGTCGTACTCCGCCCAGAACCAGCCGCCGGCTCGCTTCTCCATCACGGCAACGAGCTTCCGCGAGTCTCCGGTCGTGCGCGTGAAGCCCTCCTTCACGACGATCGATCCGACCGGCCACTCCGCGAGCGGCGTCGCGCTCGGCATCGAGGGAGCGAGCGCGCTCACCATCTCGCTGCTCAACCAGATCTCGACGGCGTCGGCGTGCGCGGTGAAGCTCGGTCTCCGCGTGGCGTAGCCCGGAGCTCGTGCCCACGAACGGAAGCCCGGGCCGGCGTTGATCTTCGTCCAGAGGGCACGCGCGCCCTCGGGGTCATCGTCCTGCCCGCATGCACCGGCAGAGAGGCCGAGCGCCAGCGCGTACGTGCACACGAGAAGGCAACAGCGAGAGCGCATTTCGAGAGCAGGAAAGCGCTCTGGTCACCCGACTGTCCAGCGCGAATTAATCGAGTCCACCTGGCGCGACACGGATCGATACGCGACGATGTTGGAATGCGTCACATCGTTCTCTGGGGTGCGGTCGCGATCGCCATCGGTGCAGCTCTCGCGTGCAGCTCGTCTTCGAGTGAACCGACCGAGGAGCCTCCCGTCGATCCGAATGCCGAGGGCGGCACTGGCGCGCAGCTGCCTCCGTCCGGCGTGACGCCGCAAGGCCCCGCGGGGACCGGTGCGCTCACCGGCTTGCCGTGTGACGTGCAGGCGGTCCTCGAGGATCGCTGTCTCGCGTGTCACTCGGGGAAGATCGCCGTGCCGCTGCTCACGTACGACGACCTCATGAAGAAGTCGACCGTCGATCCGACCAAGACGCTCGCGCAGCTCGCCGCCGAACGCATCAAGAGCAAGACGAGCCCGATGCCGCCGCCGCCCGCCGAGCCGCCGGATGCCGACGAGATCAAGACCTTCGAGGACTGGGTCGCTGCCGGTACTCCGAAGGGTGCACAATGCACGGATCCTCCGCCGCCCGCTCCGGACGGCGGTACGACCGGGGACGGCGGTGCCGACGCCGGCGACGCCGGGAGCAAGTGCACGAGCGGCAAGACGTGGGCAGGCGGCAACACCGGCTCTCCGCTCATGCACCCCGGCGCGGCGTGCAATGCGTGTCACCAGGTGATGGGCGGGCCGAACCTCCGCATCGCCGGCACGATCTACACGGCCGCGCACGAGCCGAACGACTGCGACGGCAAGGGCCCGCCGCCCGCGCTCACGGTCGTCATCACGGACAAGAACGGCAAGGTCACGAACCTCCCCGTGAACGCCGCCGGCAACTTCTTCACGCGCGCGAAGATCACCGCGCCGTACAAGGCCAAGGTCACGGACGGAACGAAGACGCGCGCGATGACGGGCTCCGTCACCGCGGGCGACTGCAACAGCTGCCACACCGAGGCCGGCGCGAACGGCGCTCCCGGTCGCGTCATGGCGCCGTGAGCGGCTCGCGGATCACCGTCGGCGACGGGGGCGCTCCTCCGCGCGCGCGTGGCTTCGACGTGATCTGCGCGGGTGAGGCGCAATGGAGCGTGGGCGGCTCGACGCCCGACGCGGCGGGCCCGTTCCGTTTCCGCCTCGGGGGCGGCGCCGTCAACGCGGCGCTCGCGCTCGCGCGGCAAGGGCTTCGGGTCGGGCTCGCGACGGTGCTCGCGGACGACACGCTCGGTCGCGAGCTCCGCGAACGGATCGCGGGAGCAGGCGTCGACGTCGCTGGCGTGGAGCTCGCGCATCCGACGAGCGGCATCGTGTTCGTGCGGGGCGGCGCGCGTCAGATCGTGTCGTTGCGCGAGGAAGAGCAGCCGGTCGCGATCCCGGAGGGCTGGTCGTCGCAGGTGCTCTTGCTCTCCGGCATGTCACCCGTCGTCGCGCACGGCGCTGCGCTGTGCAAGGCCGCACGTGCCGCACGCCGCGCGGGCACCGTGGTCGTCGTCGATGTCAACGCGCGATGGGACCTCTGGGAAGGCCGCGACGCGCGCACGATCCTCATGGTGCTCCGCGAGGCCGATGTCGTGTGGTGCAGCGCCGAGGATCTGTTCGGGCTGAACATGAGCGCTGCGCAGATGCGCGTCGCGCTCCGCAAGGACGCGGTGCTCGCGCTCAGCGACGGCGCAGGCTCGGCGTTCGCGACCGGACCGTTCGGCGAGGTCGTGCGCGCGCCTTCGTCTCGCGACTCGGACGTCGCGCCCGACGGAGGCGACGCGTTCGCGACCGCGATCTGCGCGGAGCTCGCGCGAGCGGGCCGCGCCGGCGAGACGAGCGGCGAGCTGTGGGCTCGTGCGCTGCAGCGCGGACACGAGGCGAAGAGCGCGCTCGGCGCCCGCATGGCCTCGGGCGCGCGGCGTGTGCGCTGAACGCTAGTTGATGTCCCAGTCGCGAGAGCGCTTCGCGTTCTCGTCCTCGCTCGGCGTCG
>JAQBQJ010000332.1 GCA_028287065.1 Labilithrix sp.
CCGGAAGCCCGCGCCTGCAACGGCTCCCGCCGCGCGTTCGGCGTCGCAAGCGCCGCGCGCGCCGTCGATGGGACCTGCGCTGCCCGACGGAAGCTTCGGGCTCGGTCGCGCCGAGACGCCTGCGTCGCCCCCGCCGTCGCTCACGGCTCCTTTCACGTCGCCGGCGCCCGCACCCGAGCCGCGAAAGCGGACGCTCACCCGCGAGCAGCAGCTCGCCGAGGCTCAGCTCAAGGCGTCGATGAAGTGATGCTCTCGCTGCGAGCGCCAGCCGCCGTCTGCTTGGCGCGCTCCGGGAGCATCAGCACCGCATACAGCAGGCCCGCGCCGCCTGCGCCGACGAACCACGCGTAATCGTAGAGCACCGCGAGCGGCTTGATCACGAGCCCGATCCACGCGAGCGCGCAGCCGAAGAGCGTCGCGCCGATCGCCGCGCCGTTGAAGCCGGACCTGCCGTACGTATACACGCCCTTGCGTCGATACAGATCCGCGAGCCGCAGCCGCTTCTGGCGGACGAACCAGTAGTCCGCCACGAGCACGCCGGCGATCGACCCGAGCCCGCCCGAGTATCCGAGCAGCCACTTGAAGATGTACCCGTTCGGATCGGCGATGAGCTTCCACGGGAGCATCAGCGCGCCCACGATCCCGGTGATGAGACCGCCCGTCTTGAAGCTGATCTTCCCGGGCTTGATGTTCGCGAAGTCGTTGGCGGGCGACACGACGTTCGCCGCGATGTTCACGCCGAGGGTCGCGACGACGACGGTGAACATCGAGACGGCGACGAGGAGCCGCGACGGGAACATCCCGACGAGCTCGACGGGATCCCAGATCGGCTTTCCGTAGATCTCCGCCGATGCGCTGGTGATCACGATGCCCATGAGCGCGAACACGGTCATGGTCGTGGGCAGCGCGACGACCTGGCCGACGGCCTGCTCCTTCTGCGAGCGGCCGAAGCGCGTGAAATCCGGCATGTTCAGCGAGAGCGTCGACCAGAACCCGATCATCGCCGTCACGCTGGGCACGAACACCGGCCAGAACTCGGCGAACGTGTGGAACTTGCCCTCGTCGCGCATGACCGCGCCGAGGCCGTGCGCGCGCCAGATCGCCCACGCGACGAGGAGCGCCGTCATGACGAGGACGTACGGCGCCGCGATGTTCTCGAACCGGCGCACGATGTCCATGCCGCGATACACGATGAGGATGTTGAGGCCCCAGAACAGCGCGAAGCTGATCCACTCCGTCGGGTAGTGACCGCCGAACGCCCAGCTCGACGCCGGGTCGGTCATCGGGCCGAGCAGCGTGGGCCATCCGCTCCAGAGCGACTTGAAGAACGTCTGCAGCGCGAGGCCGCCGATCCAGCAGTTGATCCCGAACCAACCGCACGCGACGAGCGCGCGCATGACCGCGGGGATGTTCGCGCCGAACACGCCGTAGCTCGCGCGAGCGAAGACGGGGAAGGGGATGCCGTACTTCGTACCGGGATGCGAGTTCGCGAGGATCGGCACGAGGACGATCGTGTTGCCGACGAGGATGGTGAGCAGCGCCTGCCACCAGTTCATGCCTGCGCTGATGAGGCCGGACGCGAGCATGTACGTCGGGATGCAGTGGGCCATCGAGATCCAAAGCGCCGCGAACGTGTACGTGCTCCAGGTGCGCTTCGCGATCGCGGTCGGCGCGAGGTCCTCGTTGAAGAGCGCGGGGTCGTCGAGGACGACGTCTTCGGTGAGCTCCACGCGCCCGTCCGCCCGCTCGATCTGCTCGTCGGCCATGCGATCCCGGGCTTTACACCGTTACGCAGGACGGCGCAAAAGGCCCGCTGAGATGGCGCGCTCAGCGCGTTCGACGCTCCCGGAAGACCTGCACGATGAGGGCGGCGCGGCTCGACACCTGAGCCTTCACGAGGATGGCGGTGACGTGCGCTTCGACGGTGCGTTCGGCGACGCCGAGCTCCGCGGCGATCGTCGCGTTCGATGCTCCGAGCGCGACGCGCTCGAGCACGCGTGTCTGCGCCGGCGTGAGACGTAGCCGCGCGGCGGCATCGGGCACGTTGCGCGCCCCGGCAGGATCGACCTTCTCGATGACGATGTGCCCGCCGTCGCCGTTCGGACCGGCGATCGCGACGATGTCGAAGCGTGGCTCGCCTCTGCCGGCGGTGCATGCCTCGAGCGCCGCGCGGGTTCCGCTCGGGTCCGCGTCGATCCTCGCTTGGCCGGCGGCATTCGCGTGGAGCAAACGACCCCGCGCAGCGAGCACCCACGCGGCGCCTTGGACGCGCTCGAGCGCCGCGGCGAGCGCCGTCGTCGTGAGCGTCGATGCACCGAGCGCACGATCGAACACGAGCCTCCGGCGGAACGCGGGAACGAGGCGGGTGAGCAGCTCGCGCTGTCGTTCCGTCGTCGGCTCGGGCTGGACGATGCCGAGCCAGGCGAGCAACACGGGACCGTCGCAGACGAGGACGCGCATGGTGTCCTCGCCGCCCATCCCGAGCCGCGGGTACAGGAGCGTCTCGACCTCGCGGCTGCGTCCGTGCGTGAGCTCCGCGAGGTCGGCGCTGCGGAGGACCCGATCGCGCTGCGCGGGCGCCGGATGCAGGCCGTCGTAGCCGGTCCACGACACGACGCGCCCGCGGAGGAAGTCGTCGGTGAGCTTTCTCCAGCGTGTCTGCGCGCAGCCCACCGCCGCGTCGCGCGTGATCGTGAGGTCGTCCCCGTCCGCGCGTTGCGCGAGCGAGGACAGGAAGACTTTGTCGGTATCGACGAGCTCGCGGAGCGCCTCGAGAGAGACCCCGATGTTGTCGCGGTCGAGCGAGTGGTTGGCCAGCGCCTCCTCGACGGCTCGGAGCTTGTCGTGCGTCTCGCGCTCCAGTCTGCGCATTCGAACCGGCGACCCCCTCTCGCCTGGGGACGGAGCATACGCACGCCGAAGGGGCGTCCGGCATTGCGGTTTCCCGCAGGTGACGCACGATCGTCGCTGGATGCGGCTGCATGCAACGCCGGCATACCCCCTAGGGAGTATGCCGGGTCGCGATCGCGGCCGATCGTGTACTCTCGTCGAGCCTGGCCCGAGCTCCTTTCGCTTCTCGCTCCTCCGTCGTCGTGAGCGCGCTCGTCGTCGTGAGTGTGCTCGCTCTCGCGTCCGGAGATGCGCGCGCGGACGACGCCGCGCCCCCGCGCGTCGAGGAGCTCCGCAAGCGGGGCAATCAGGCGATGCTCGACCTGAACTATGCGGAGGCGCTCTCCGCATACACCGCCGCGATCGCGATCGCGCCCGACGACGCGGCGCTCTACTACAACCTCGGTCGCGCGCATCAGGCACGCGAGGACTATCCCGCCGCGCTCGACGCGCTCGAGCAGTTCGCGCAAAAGGCGTCGCCCGAGGTGAAGGCGCGCGTGGCGACGCTCTCGCAGCTCATCTCCGACGTGCGCTCGCGGGTCGGCACGTTGAGCGTGCAGTGCAGCGCGGACGCGGCCGACGCGACGATCTCCGTCGGCGACAAGGTCTCGATGAAGGGGTGCTCGACCGCGCCGAAGCAGATTCGCGTCAGCGTCCCGTCGCACCGCGCGGTCGTCGACGTCCGATTCCTGTCGGACACGTACCAGAGCCAGAGCGCGCGCGTCGCGGTCGAGGGCGGCGGCCCGGTCGCGCCGGTGTCTCTCACCGTGCTCGCGAAGGCGGTGTCCGGAACCCTGCTCGTACGCGCGACACCCTCCGATGCCCGCATCTCGATCGACGGCCACGAGCGCGGGAATCCGCCGCTCGAGGTGCCGCTGTCCGCGGGAGCGCACACGCTCGACGTGGTCGCGGACCACTACGACGCGTCGCACGTGCCGGTGATCGTCGTCGCGGGCCGCACGAAGGACGTTGCGGTCGAGCTGCATCCGTCGACGCCGATCACGGCGCGCTGGTGGTTCTGGACGGGCGTGGGCGTGGTCGCGGTGGGTATCGGGATCACCGTCTGGTACCTCGTGGCCCAGCCCGAGGGCGACGCGAGCACGGGGACGATCGCCCCCGGTCAGGTCTCGGCTCCGCTCCTTCGTTTCTGATACGCTCGCCAGGCATGTCGACCGAAGCGCGCCCTGCACGCGGAATGCCGCAGCCGGGCGATACGATCGACAACAAGTACGCGCTCATCCGCGTGCTCGGGACCGGCGGCATGGGCGTCGTCTTCGAGGCCGAGCACCTGCGTCTGAAGCAGCGCTGCGCGATCAAGATGTTGTCGCCGGACATGCTCCGCGAAACCGACATCATCCATCGCTTCGAGCGCGAGGCGCGGGCGTCGGCGCTGCTCAAGAGCCCGCACGTCACGCGCGTCACCGACGTCGCGACCACGCCCGACGGCGTGCCGTACATCGTGATGGAGCTGCTGACGGGGCACGACCTCGACGGCGAGATCCAGAGGCGCGGCAGGATCCCGTATCCCGACGCGGTCGACTACGTCCTCCAAGCCTGCGCGGCCGTGGGCGAGGCGCACGCGGCCGGCATCATCCACCGCGATCTCCAGCCCGGGAACCTCTTCCTCGCGCAGGATCCCGACGGCGTGATCGTGAAGGTCCTCGACTTCGGCATCTCGAAGATGACCGAAGAGGAATCGAAGCTCACGAGCGCCGGGATGACGATGGGCACGGCCCTCTACATGTCGCCGGAGCAGCTCCGCTCCGCGGCGAAGGTCGATGCGCGGTCGGACATCTGGTCGCTCGGCGTCATCCTCTACGAGCTGCTCTGCGGAGAGCCGCCCTTCGTCGGCTCCGCGACGCAGGTGGCGGCCGCGATCGTGTCCGAGGACGCTGCCGACATCGCGCAGCGATGCGCGGTGCCGCCGGCGCTCGCGCTCGTCGTGCATCGCGCGCTTCGTCGCGATCCGGCGCAGCGGTTCGCGAGCGCGGCGGAGCTCGCGTCGGCGCTCGTTCCGTTCGCAAACCCCACGAGCCTCGGCGTCGCGGTCGTCGCGCAGATGTCGCGACGCAGCAGCACGCGTTCGCTCACGCAGGACCCTGGGTTCGTGGCGGCGACCGGTGATGCGGTCACCGAGGTGAGCGGAGCCCACGCGACCCTCCGCGAGGTGAGCACGAGCGTCTCGCACGAGGTCAGTACGTCGGCGCGGACCGACTCGTCGGGGCGCCAGCTCCTCGTCGCTGCGCTCGCGGCCATCGTGCTCGTCGCGTCGAGCGCGGTCGGCATCGCCGTGTACATCGTGACGCGCTCGCACGGGGATCATGCCGCGAGCGCCGCGGGCTCGTCGAGCGCCGCGTCGGTGCCCTCTGCTCATCTCGCGTCGGCCGCGTCGGCCGCGCCGGCCGAGCCCTCGCAGCCTGCGAACCCCGCGAACGACGCGCCGGTCGCGATCGATCTGCCTGCGCCGCCGACCACCTCGAAGACCCCCGTGGCCGCGCCGAGCCCACCGCCGCGGCCGTCGCGCCCGACGCCGTCCGCGGCCACCACCGCGTCAGCGCACGCGAGGCCCACTGCAACGGGCAAGGCAACGCCTGCGCCCGCGCCCGCGCCGACCGCACCCGCGTTCCTCTGATCGACGCGTTCTCGAGCGCCGGTCAGCCGATCGACGCGGCGAACGCGCGCGCGGCGAGCGCGCCGGAGGTCACGAGCGCCGTGGTCGCCATGAGCGCGACGAGCACGAGCCGCCGGCGCAGGAGCGGCACGACGGCTTCGTGGAGCGTGGAGGACGTCGACGCGAACGGCGTGCGCGCCGAGCCACGGTACGCAGCGGTCTCGTCGATGCGCACGATCGCCGCGCTCGGAAAGACGGTCGCGACGGCGGCCGGCAGGTCGCTCGCGTTCGGATACCGCGCGAGCGGAACGAGCTCGAACGAGGTGTCCTCGCCGGCGAACACGCGATCGAGCCAGCGCATGCGCCCGCGATCGGACACGAGCACCTGGACCAGCGCGGCGATCGCGAAGACGAGCACGATCATGAGCGCGGGGAGCTCGATCGTCGTGGCGAACGCGAGCGCGCCGGCGGCGAGCAACGCGCACGCGCCCGCGAACGGAACCGTCATGCGCTCGCGTGAGTCGTGTGCGCCCATCGGCGCGACGACGCGCAGCGCTGCGCCGAGCACCGCCATCGCGAACAGCGCGGGGATGCCGCCGAGCGGCAGCCCGGAGAGGATCCACGCGAGCGGCTCGGCCGTCGAGAGCCCCGTCGAGAGGAGGATCGGCCGATCGAGCTTCGACTGATCGTAGACGACCGTCTGGACGATCATCCCGACGAGCCCGCCGCCGAGGGGCACGACGAGCCAGGAAAGACCGCCCCATCGCGGCTTCGCGCGCATCCGCTCGAGCGCGCGCACCGTGCCCATGCCGACGATCGCGGAGTAGACGATGCCGACGGCGTACGCGACCGGGTTCAGCTCGGGCGTGCCCAGCAGGCGCATCACGACGAGCGCGAGGAGTGCGGAGAAGAGCCCGAAGACGGCGGTCATCAGTGGAGCTCGGCGGAGGTTTGCGGATGGAGCACGCCGAGGCCGAGCGCGCTTCCCATCTCGGGCTGCGCGAGCGTCGACAGCCCGGCCGCGAGCGTCATCGCGGCGAGCACGCCCACCGTCGCCGAGCGGCGACGGCGCAGCGGCTGCGTCGTGGCGAGCTCGCTGTCGGCGATCAGCGCGATCGGCTCCGCCGCGGCATCACGGTACGAGCCGACACGACGATCGACGCGCACGAGCACCGAGACCGCGCCGGCCTTCGTCACCATCGGCGCGAGCGACGGGTCGTGCATGAAGCGATCGGCCGGGACCACCTCGTAGCCGGTGCGCACGTGGTCGTCCGCGGAGCTCGATACGCCGGCCCAGACGCCGCGCAGGAACCGCAGCCTCGCGCCGTCGACCAGGAACGACACCATCATCGACACCGACGCGAGCACGCACACGCCGAGCAGGGGCGGCAGCTCCCACGGATCGACCATCACGAGACCGACGGCCGCGAGCAGGCCTGCGGAGCCCGTGAATGCGACGTTGAACCCCTCGGCCGCGTCGTTGCCGACGAGGGTCCGGAGAGCGCGCGCCGCGAGCATCGAGAAGACCGAGACGAGCAGCGCGGGGAGCGCGCCGAGGAGCGCGCCCGCGAGCAGCCAGGTGACGGGCTCGGTCGTGTCGACGAGCCCTCCGAGATCCTTCACCGCCATCGCGCCGTTCGTGCCCGCGACGGCGTCGAGCACGAGCGCCTGCACGAGCATGCCCACGATCGCGCCACCGGCGGTCGGCAGCAGGAGCGCCGCGAGCATGCGCGCGCTCGGTGTGCGGATCGACGACAGGCCCCGTCCGACCGCGATCGCGAGACCCGCGGTCGCGACGAGGCCGACCCAGAACGCATCGAGCGAGTACTTCGCGACGAGGTCGGCGTGCATCGCGAGCACCGCGACCGTCACGGAGAACAGCGCGAGCGGGAACGTCGGACGCGGCGCGGCGCCGAGCCTCGTGAAGGCCTTCACGGCGGCCTCGGCGTGCTGCTCGCGCAGGTGGACGCGTGCTTCGGACGAGGCGAGGGCGGCGGGCGTCACGGCACTGAGACCGACGCCCGGGCCGAAGGTTTTGTTCCTTCCGGCGCTTTCTTCGCCGATTTCCCGCGGGGGCTAGCGCTTCTTGCTCTTGAAGATCGACAGGAACCCGAGCCACATCTGCTTCAGGCGGCTGCCGACACGGCCTTTGAGGGCGCCGCGCTTCGCGTTCGTGCGGTGCACGAGATGCGTCGGCCTCGCGCCCGGCTGGAAGCCGTAGAGCGAGTACAGGTTGATGAGATCGGCGACGACATCGGAGATGCCGCGGGTATCGAGGTCGTGGGCCTGGCAGTAGCTGTCAGGCTTGTTGCGGATCATGCACTTGGCGATGATCAGCATGACGTTCGGGTCGATGAGCTCGCCGTTGCCGTCGAGGAACTGCTTGTACGAGAAGAAGCGGTCCGCCGGCGCGACCTCGGGGCTTCCGTCCTGCGACTTCGGCGCGCGCAGCGAGTTGATGACGCCGTACTCGTGCCGGAGATACGCCTCGATCGTGTTGTTCTCGTCGGCGCGCTCGTACTCGATGAACTTGTGGAACGCGTCGTAGAGGGTCTTCGGGTTCGCGTAGGCGCCGCTGACCAGGTAGTAGAACGTCGCACCGAGCGAATAGATGTCCGCGGGACGACCCACGCTCTTCTGGATGCGCGCGCGGACGTTCGTCTCCGACGGCTCGCGGTACGGGCGGCCGAGGACGAGGCGCTTGCGCGCGCGATCGGCGTAGAGGACCGGGTACTGCTCGTTGCGGTTGAACAGCGAGAACGAGTCGTTCTTCGCGATCTGGATGTAGAAGTCCTCGAAGTACTCGACCTCGGGGAGGCCCTGCTGGACGTTGACCAGCAGCTCGATGATGTTGGTCTCCTGCTCCGGGCTCTGGAAGAAGAGCGTGCCGGGGACGGCCGCCTTCATCTGCGTCATGCCGAAGTGGACCTCTTCGTCGGAGAGCTTCGCCACGTTGAAGTCGGCGAGGCGCACCTGCAGCGTGGAGCCGCGCAGGTTCGGATCGGGCAGGCCGATGAGGATGTTCGCGGGCTTGATGTCGCGATGGCAGATGTTGCGGACGAGATGCGAGTACTCGACCGCGCTCGCGACCGGGATCATGTAGTCGAGCACGCGGAAGAGGCGCTCGCGCATGTCGCACGCGAGGAGCTCCTCTTTGTGACCGCGGACGCGTGAGCCCTTGAGGCGCTCCTCGAGGCTCATCTCGAGCTTCTCGAGCACCATGAACTCGGTGTCGACCTTGTCGCGGATGCTCGGCGGGAGGAAGTTGATGTCCTCGTTCTCGCCCGAGCACATCAGCTCGACGATGTTCGGGTGGCCCTGAACGCGCTCGAGGAGCTCCTTCTCCATCTGGAAGCGCATGTGATCTTCTTCACTGACGCCCTTCTGGAGGATCTTGATGACGATCGGCTTGCGGTAGTCGGTCTTCGACTCGAGCCAGCGCTCCTCGCCGAGGAATGCCTTCGCGAAGCGACCGGAGCCGAGCTCGATCGGCTGACCACGCGCATCGAGCACGAACGAGTACGCACGCGAGCGCGTGATGTGGAACGCGGACGCGCGGTTCTCGCGCGGCGCGCCGTCGGCGCGAACGCCGAGTGACTGCGGCGGACCTGCGGGGCCCGGCGATTGTCCCGGTCCGGTCGGATGACCGAGCGGCACCATCGCGCCGGTGCCGGAGAGCGGCGCGCTCTGACCGAGGCCGCTCTGGAGATGACCGCCCGAAGGTCCCGCGAACGAGAGGTCGTTGCGGTGCTGCGGAGAGCCGGCGGCGCCGCCGCCGCCGCCCCCTTGTTGCTGCGACGACGTCTGTGGCTGCGAGCTCGCGAAAGGCATGAGTCCACTCTGCGCGCCGCTGTTGGCGCTCGAGCTGAGGCCCATCGGCGTGTGCATCGCCTGCATGCCGTGCGGCTGCGGAGTGAGCGGCTGCGGGCCGGAGGAGCCGCGCTCGGGCATGATATGCGACGGATTCGGAGGCTGGCTCGAGTTGATCCCGAGACCGCGCGGCGGCGCGTTCGAAGTGCCGCCCTGAGGGCGCGGCATCGATTGCGACTTCGGCGGGCCCGAGCCCGAGTCGGGCGGCGCGCTCGCGCCGGGAAGCGAACGCGCCGTGGTCATCGGGGCCGACGATCGTGGATCGGCGGCGACGGAGGAGCTCTGCGCGCCGCTCGGACCTTGCCCTGGATGGGGCGTGAACGCGGTCGGCGTGTTGAACTTGCCGTAGTTGACGCGCGGAGGTTGCGGCAGCGGAAGCGGCGACGGAGGGCTGCCCATGCGCGCCATCGCATCCGCATCGGGAGCAACGCCGACGGAGGTCTTCTCCTCGTCCTCGTCGTCCTCGATGCCCTGCAGCCTGGGCGGCGATTCCCTCTGCGTCACACAGCGTCCTTTCCCGAAGCGCCCTCAGTCGTCGAGTGAAGCGATGCGCGCCCGTGTCAGCGGCGGCACATCACGACCAGGTCGTTCCCTGGGCTCAACATGAGAGCGACAGCCAATTGCCCCTCCGAATACGGTACCAGAAGCTGCCTTCCGTCCACGACAAAGACGCGTCCTTCCGCGGTCGTTTGCCCGAACGACCAGGTGAGCTCTCCAAGCGTCTGTCGGGTCGACGAGACGAGATCCGCGGACCCATCGGAGCTGATGGTCAGCGCCGGCGTAGGCCTCTGCCCACGTCGTGCGACGAAGCACGTCAGACCTTTCACGTTCAGCTTCTGCGGGCTACCAGCCGCACCTGGCAGCATCGTGACGCGCACCCGGACGTGGCCGCCCTGCATGTCGACGAACGAGAGGTCCAGCTTCTCGTGGACCTGGACGAACCGGACGCGCCGCTCGCCGTACTGCGTCACCCGCTCCGGTGCCGGCTGGACCAGCGGCGCGCCCATGCTCCCGGACGCCTCGACCTCCAGCGCGAGCGCGACACCCTGCGGCGGCGGCGGCACCTGCTGCTGTGCGGCGTGCTGCTGCTGGTGGTGCACCTGCTGCTGGAGCTGCTGCGGGCTCGGCTCGATCGGGAACGGCGCGATGCTGATCGGAGCCTTGATCTTCAACGCGTCGCGCAGGTTCTCGAACAGCTCCGGAGCGCTTGCGATGCGGTCCTCGGAGCGCGCGAGCATCGAATGCGCGAGCACCTGCCCGAGGTCGCCGGCGAGGCCGATCTGCGCGAGGCGCGAGTTGACGAGCGCGTCGCCGCGGACGCGATCGTTGAACGTGAGGCGCACGTCTTCGTCGCCGAAGATCACACGACCCGTGAGCATGAACACGGCGAGCAGACCGAGCGCGTAGACGTCCGTGCGCGGACCCTCGGGCGAGCCGCACAGCTGCTCGGGCGCCGCCCACCGCGGCGAGAACAGCGCGACGGTGCTCACCGATTCGATGCCGTCGAACGCGCTCGGCGCATCGAGGCGCTGCTTCTTCTTCAGATCGCTGTGCGCGATGCCGAAGTCGGCGAGCTTCGGTACGAGCTCGCCGCGCACGCGCGCGAAGAGGATGTTCGACGGCTTGATGTCGCGATGGATGATCCCGTGCTCGTGCGCCTCGGCGAGCGCTCCGCTGATGCCCTCGAGGATGCCGAGCGCCTCGTGAGCGGGGATCGCGCCGCGCAGGCGGATGTGCGTCTCGAGGTTGCCGCCGTCGAGGTACTCGGAGACGTGGAACGGCGCGCCGCCATCGGGCGAGGCATGCGGGTTCGGATCGAGGTACCCGAAGTCGTAGATGCGCAGCGTGTTGGGGTGCTGCAGCTTCGAGAGGGCGAGGGCCTCCTGGAGGAAGTGCGAGTACGTCGCCTGGTACACGGCGCGACCGCTCGTGTTGTTGCTGCCCGAGCCCTCGATGAGCGTCGTCCGGAGAAGCTTGATGCACACGACGCGATCGAGACGGTCGTCCGTCGCGCGGTAGATCGTGGCCATACCTCCGCTGCCGATCCGGTCGAGGATCGTGTAGCGGTCGAGAAGCCGCATTCCTTCGGTGAGCTCTTGCTCCCCTGGACGGCGTTGGCGCGCCATTTCGAGAGCAGCCTACGCCACCTCGATGCTCGCGGTCGACACAGGCGAACGGTGGTGAGGCGCGGAGGCCTCAGTCGGACGACTTCGGGTCCCGAGTTGCGGGGTCGAGGGCGCGCCACAGGTACCAGCTCGCGACCGACCGGAAGGGTTTCCAGCGCTCTCCGCGGGTCTGCAGGGCCGCCGCATCGGGTAGCTCGTTCGGACCGTACTTCGTACGACCTCCACGCGCGGGCTTCGGGAAGAGGCGCGCGAACGCCTTCTTGATGCCGTAGTCGGCGACGGGAAGCACGTCGGGGCGACCGAGACGGAAGATGAGGAGCATCTCGACCGTCCACCGTCCGACGCCGCGCACCGACGTGAGGCGCTCGATGATCGTCTCGTCGTCCATCCTCGCGAGCTCCGGCAGCGGAGGCACCTCGCCGGACAGCGTGCGCGCGGCGAGGTCCTTCACGCTCGCGAGCTTCGCCGCCGAGAGGCCGGCGGCGCGGAGCCGTGCGTCGTCGGTCGCGAGGAGCTTCTTCGGATCGAGGTGACCGCCCGGATACAGCGCGCGCACGCGACCGAAGATCGTCGCGGCGGCTCGTCCCGAGAGCTGCTGGTACACGATCGACTCGGCGAGCGCGGCGAACGTGCCTTCGGTCGCCTTGAGCTGCAGTCGGAGCGGTCCCGTCTTCGCGATGTGCTTGCCCAGGATCGGATCGCCGGCGCTCAGCGTGCGGATCGCCTCGCCGGCGTCGAAGGGGAGCCGCGCGGTCGATGTCACCGCATCGAAGAGCGAGGCCTGGTTCGACGGCGTGAGCGTCGCGCCTTCGAGCTTCAGGATCTTCTCCTTCGTCACGAGCCCGCCGTACGCGGAGAAGCCGCCTGCGCCTCCGCCGGCAGCCACCACGCGATGACACGGGACGATCACCGGCCACGGATTGGTGGCCATCGCGCGTCCGACCGCGCGCGAAGCACCTGGCGAGCCGGCGATGCCTGCGAGCTCTCCGTACGTGGCGGTTCGCCCGGCGGGTACGGCCTGGGCGGCGCGATAGATCTTCGCGGTGAAGTCGGGCACGCGCGCGATGTCGAGCGGCACGCGTGACAGGTCTTGCGGCTTTCCGGCGAGGTGCTCGCGCAGGCGCGCCATCGCGTCCTTCACCCACGGCGGTGTCGTCTTCGCGCTCGCGATCGTGCCCGCGTCGCCGGCCTTCGAGAGCAGGCGAGCGCGCGTGGCGTCACGGTCCTCCTCGGGAAGCTGCACCCACGTGAGCCCCGCGTCGTTCCACGCAAGGCCGCAGCGACCGACCGCGGTGTCGAAGAGCGTCCAGGGCATGCGCCCGATGGTAGCGGACTACGTCGCCGAGCTCGATGCTCCGCTCGGTGATTTGGCGCGGATCAGAACGCGACGGCGCCAACGGACGGCGATGACGACGACGACGGACGCGTGAAGATCATGATTCCACCGAAGGCCGCGCCGAGCGCCAGCGCGGCAATACCCGACACGTTCGCGAGCACGAGGTCGGTGCGGACGCTGCGCACGTCGGCGTCCGAGCAGCCCGGGGCACAGGAGCGCTCGAGGTCCGAGTAACTCGAACCCGCGTGGACCGCGAAGAACACGAGAGCGCCCGTCGCGAGGAGCGCGCCCGCCCCAGTCGCGACGAGCGCGACCGTGCGCGTTTCCGCCGGCCATGCAGCAGCCGTGGGCGGAGAGGCGGTGGTCCTGTCCGGGCGGACGTCGATGGAGCCGGCCCGTGGCGCCGCGGCCGGGAACGTCGCGACGATCGTCCGCGTGGCGTCTCCCGTGCGAACGACGGCCGACACGCTCACTCGCGCGCCGTCTTCGGCTTCGAACACGAACTCGTAGGGGCCTGGGTCGAGATCCTGCTCGCGACCGAGCAGCTCCTTCGCGACGACGGCGCCGCCGACGAGCACGCGCACGTGGACGAGATCGCGTCCGTTCGCGTCGCGGGCGCCGAAGACCACGTGCGGCATGGTCTGCTCGACGCGTGCCAGCCACCTCCCGCACTCCATGCGGATGTCCGACGGACATGCCTCGTTCGAGCACACGAGGAGCTTCGCGCGTGCCCCGAGGAGCTTCCCGCGATCGCGCAGCCGCTGTCCTTCGGTTGCTGCCTCGATGCACTCACGCGGCGACTTCTGCGCGCGCGCAGGCGGGGCGACCAGGACGAGCGATGCCGCGACAGCCGATGCGAGGAAGCTCTGGCTACGCCTCAGTAGCATTCGGGTTTGAAGAGTTTGTGCCCTTCGTTGTCGAATGTATACGGCGGCGAGCACTTCTTCGACTTCGATGGAGGCGCCGAGGCCGGATGCTTGACGGCAGCGGCGGCGGTCGCGACGACCGGCCGAACCGAAGGCGCGGGCGGCGCGCTCACGACGGCGTCGACGCCGCTCGCGACGACCTCGACGGCAGCGGTTGGCGGCGCAACCGGCGCAGCCGGCGTGAGCGGAGGCGAGGACGCACCGGCGACCTCGCCGGACTCCAGCGACGGGGCAGCGGTATCCGGCGAAGCCGTATCGGGCGTGCGCGCTGCCTGGATGCTCGCCTTGGTGGCGACGGCGACCGCCATCGCGATGAGAAATGCGGCGACGGCAACTTCGGCGTAGGTGCGCGTGAACAGCCGCCGCGGCGTTCGGGCCGTGGAGGCCTCCACGGCGGCGGGGAGCGGAGCCGGCGGCGGGCGCGAGGGGGAGAAGACGCGCGTCGCCGTCATCAACGTCTCGCCGCGGACCGAGCCAGGGACGATCGCGTTCGCGAGGAGCTCGACCTCGGC
>JAQBQJ010000338.1 GCA_028287065.1 Labilithrix sp.
AAAATTCACGTTCTGATTCCTGTTCCTGTTCCTGTTCCCTGTTCTCCTTTAATGGCAAAACCGCGCCGAACCCTGACGGGCCCGGCGCGGCGTCGCACGTCTCGATCAGCTCACTTCTTCGCGGGTGCCGCTGCCGGCTTCGCGTCCGTCTTCGCCGGCGCAGCCGCCGGCTTCGCGTCCGCCTTCGCGGCGGGCGCCTTCGGGTCCTTCGCCGCGCCGGGCTGCGGCATGAGACCGAGCTGCATCATCATCTCGACGCCGTTGCCGTAGCTCGTGCCCTTGATGACCTTCCCGTCCTTGTTGAACTGGATGATGTCGAGGCCGTGCATGTTGACCTGCTTCTTCGTGGGCTGGATGCCCATGAGCGCGCCCTTGTGCGTGCCCGACATCGCGCCCTCGGCGATCACGAAGTCACCGACGCCCCACGAGTTCGCCGTCGTGGTCTTCAGGTCGGGGAACGCCTTCGTCATCTCGGCGAAGAACTTCTTGCCCGCGGCCTTGCCCTTCATCGTCTCGGGCTGGGTCATGTCGTCCCACGTGATGTCGTCCGTGGTCGCGCCGAGGAAGTCGGCTTCGCTCTTCTTCTCGAACGCGGCCCACATCTTCGCGGCGGCTTCGACGTTCTTCGTCTCTTCCGGCGTGTTCGTCGACACGACGACCGTGGGAGCGCCCGACGGGAGCGTCGGAACCGGACGCGCCTTCATCTTCGAGACGCCGATCTGGGCCATGACCGTGCCCATGTCGACGTACGTGTGCTGCTCCTTCACGAGGCCGTCGGGCGAGAACCACATCACTTCCGCGCCGGCCGCGCCGATCGGCTTCTCGGTCGCCTTCACGCCCATCATCTCGCCCGTCTGCTTGCCCGCCCAGGCCCACTCGACGATGACGACGTCGCCCTTCACGAAGACGCGGCTCGCCATCGACTTCGCGTCGGACGACGCATCGAAGCGCTTCTGCCAGTCGGCGGCGATCGCATCGCGACCCGTGACGTCCGGCATGCCGGCCATCTTCACGACCGCGTTCTCGGTGTAGAAGCTCGCGACCTTCTTGGCATCGTGCGCGTTGAGCGCCATGCCCATGCCTTCGCTCGTCTTCTTCTGGAGCTCGGCCATCGTCGGCGCGGGCTTCGGCTCCTCCTTGGGAGCCTCGGTGACCGGAGGAGGAGGCGTCGTCGTCACGACGGGGTTCGCAGGCGTCACCGGCTGCGGCTTCGCTTCATCGCCGCCGCACGCGCCAACGCCAGCACTGAGGGCTGCCAGGAACCCGATCGCAAGTCCGAACGAAACGCTTCGCATGAAAATCCTCCTAGGAACGCCCCCAAAAAGCTGGCTGCGGCTCTCCTTCGCGCCTTTCCGGAGCTACGTCAAGCGTGCGGATGAGCTGTGCGCGGCGACGCGCCATCCGCCGCGGACGGGTCGTGGTAGAACGTTTTCGTGCGGAAAAGGCCCCTCGGCAAGACCGGTCTGGTCGTCTCGGAGCTCGCGATCGGCACGTGGGGGCTCGCGGGTGAGTCCTACGGCCCCGTCGACGAGGCCGACGCCGAAAAAGTGCTCCGGCGCGCCGTCGACATGGGCTTCACGGTCATCGACACCGCCGATGCGTACGGCGGCGGTCGCATGGAGCTGCTCGTCGGCAAGGTCCTGAAGGATCATCCGGACCTCGTCGTGGTGACGAAGGGCGGCGTCGATCGCACGACCGATCCGACGCGAAAGACGTTCGATCCCGCGTACCTCCGCGGGGCGGTCGAGCGCTCGTGCAAGCGCCTCGGCGTCGAGGCGATCCCGCTCTTCATGCTGCACCACCCCACGCCCGACTCGATCTACGGCGGCGACGCCGTCGAGACCGCGCTCGCGCTCGTGAAGGAGGGGAAGGTCCGCCACTGGGGCGTGGCAGCCGGCGACGAGGACGTCGCGCGCGCCGCGATCGACAAGGGCGCCGAGGTGATCGAGCTCGCCTACAACCTCACGCATCCGATCGATCTGCATCGGATCTCCGGAGACGTGATGGTCGCCGGCTGCGGGATCCTCGCGCGCAGCGTGCTCGGGTACGGCCTGCTCGCAGGCATCTGGGCAAAGGACCGTACCTTCGAAGAGGGCGATCACCGCAACGAGCGCTGGACGCGCATGGAGCTCGAGCACCGCATCGAGCAGCTCGACGCCCTCCGCTTCCTCGTCAAAGGCGAGGTGCACACGCTCCGGGCCGCAGCCGTCCGCTTCGTGCTCGCGAACCACCTCGTGTCCGCGGCCGTGCTGGGCGCGCGGACCGTCGAGCAGCTCGAGCAGCTCGTGCGCGAGACCGGCGGAGGCCCTCGCTATCTCCCCGACGACGATCTGAGGCAGCTCCCGCGCGCGCTCGACCGCGTTGGTATCCACACATGACGATCGATCGACAGGACGTCCTCACGAAGGTGCTCGCGGCGGCGCGCGGAGCCGCCGAGATCGTCATGCGCGTCTACGCGGAAGACGACGTGGGCGAGGAGCTGAAAGGTCCGAACGATCCGGTCACGCGCGCGGACAAGGAAGCGAACGCGTTCATCCTCGCCGCGCTCCAGGCGAGCTTGCCCGGCATCCCGATCGTCGCCGAGGAGAGCGATCCGTCGACGTTCCGCGGCTTCGAGGCCGAAGGCGCTGCGCTCTTCGTCGATCCGGTCGACGGCACGCGCGACTTCATCGCGAAGAACGGCGAGTTCTGCGTGATGATCGGCCTTGCAGAAGCGGGCCGCGCGACCGTCGGCGTCGTTCTCTGTCCGGTGTTCGGCGGCAGCCGCAAGACGTACGCAGCCGCCGAAGGCATCGGCGCGTTCTCGTTCGACGACCACGACGGAAGGACGCCGATCCACGTCTCGAACGTCGACGACCTCGCGCGCGTGCGCTGCGCCGTCTCGCGTTTCCATCGCAGCAAGAGCGTCGACGCGAAGCTCGCGTCGCTCGGATGCAAGGAGCTCGTCCCGATCGGCAGCTCCGGCATCAAGGGCGTCCAGGTCGCGAGCGGGCAGCTCGAGCTCTACGCGCATCCGTCGCGCGGGACGGTGAAGCTCTGGGACGCGTGCGCGCCCGAAGCGATCGTCCGGGCTGCCGGCGGCGTGTACACCGACGCGAAGGGCATTCCGTTCGATTACCGCGGCGGCGTCGCACAGGGTACCGGCACGGTCGCGGGGAGCACCGTCCTCCACGCCGAGGCCATCCGCCGGTTCGCGGACTACGACGAACGCACGGGCGGCGAGACGTTGACGTGAGAGATCAGGCGGAGGTCGTCGTGGTCGGGGCGGGCATCATGGGCCTGTCGATCGCGTACCATCTCGCGAGGCTCGGTGTCCGCGACATCACCGTCGTCGACAAGAGCTACCTGTGCGGCGGCGCGAGTGGCCGCAACGGCGGCGGCATCCGCGCGCAATGGTCGAGCGAAGCGAACATCCGGCTCATGCAGGAGAGCATCCGCATGTGCCAGCACTTCGCGAACGAGTTCAAGATCAACGTCTGGCTCCGCCAGGGCGGGTATCTGTTCCTCGCGCGCACCGAGGACCGCCGTCGCTCGCTCGAGGAGAGCTCCAAGCTGCAGCGCGAGTGCGGGCTCTCGACGCGCATGCTGTCGCCGCGCGAGGCGCAGAAGATCGTGCCGGAGCTCTCGACCGACGGCGTGATCGCCGCCACGTTCAACCCCGACGACGGCGTCGTGTTCCCCTGGCCATTCGTGTGGGGGTTCGCGCAGGCAGCGACGAAGCTCGGCGTGGAGATCGCGACGTTCACCGAGGTCACCGGCATCGACGTGCGCGGCACGACGATCGAGGGCGTGCGCGTCCGTCGCGCGGACAAGGGCGGCGATCCGACCGGATCCCGCGAGGAGCATCGGATCCGCACGCGCAAGGTCGTGAACGCGGCGGGCGCGTGGTCACCGGAGATCGCGAAGCTCGTGGGCGTGGAGCTGCCGAACAAGCCGCATCGCCACGAGATCTGCTCGACCGAGCCGCTGAAGCCGTGGCTGAAGCCGCTCGTGGCCGATCTCGGGAACGGCCTGTATTTCAGCCAGTCCACGCGTGGCGAGATCGTCGGCGGCATCGGGCAGGAGCGGGTCCCGCCGGGGCTCGATCAGAACAGCTCGTTCGCGTTCCTCGGTCTGTATGCGCGCGCGCTCGTCGCGACGTGCCCGATCCTCGGCAAGGTGAAGGTGCTGCGCCAGTGGTCTGGCTGCTACGACGTGACGCCGGACGCGAACCCGATCGTCGGCGGCGTCGACGCGATCGAGCACTTCTACCAAGCGTCGGGCTTCATGGGCCATGGCTTCATGATGGCGCCGGTGATGGGCAAGCTGATCGCCGAGCACATCGCGAACGACACGCATCTGCCGATGTTCGACCGCTGGAACCTGCGCCGCTTCAAGGAAGGCAAGCTCCTGACGGAAGCGATGATCATCGGGTAAGAAGCGAGACGCGACGGAATCCGAGAAGTCCGAGAAAAGCGCGAAAGCGCGAAGGTTTGTTTGTTCGAGACAAGCGTTCTGCAGGCGCGTGTCTCGAACAAAGAAATTCTTCGCGCTTTTCTCAGACTTTCTCGGATCTCGTCTCGCCTCGCTTACAGATACCCGCCGACGCCGAGCCACGCTTGCATCGAGAACAGGGTGCCCTTCAGGTCTTCCGACTTCGTGCTCGACGTCGTCCCGCCGGTCCCGTTGACCGTCGTCGAAGACGTGGTCGTCGTGACGGTCGCCGACACGGTGTAGTCGATCGCCGCGCCGGCCAGCAGGTTGAACGAGTCGGTCAGACGGAACGCGAGCGGCGCGTCGACGCCGATCGCGAGCGCGAAGATGCTCGCGTCGTTCTTGCTGTCGGCCGGTGAGGCCGAGGCGCCCGCGAACGTGAGCCCCGCACGCGGCGTGAGATCGATCTTGTCGCTCAGCGGGATGCGATAGCCGACGCGCGGCGTGAGCGTGTACAGGAACACCGAGCCGACGTCCTCGCTCTTGCTGCCCGAGCTCGTCGACGCCGACAGGCGCGTGAAGCCGACGGCGCCGCCGAGGGTCACGTTCGACGGCAGGATGAAGTCGATGCCGAGACGCGGCACGGCGAACGGATTCGGCGTGACGCCCCCGACGCCCAAGGCCACGAGCGACACCGATGAGTCGTCGTTCGCCGCGCTCGACGCCGCCTTCGCGTAGCCGATGCCGCCAACGCGCTCGAGCGCGAGGCTGAACGAAGGGACCTTCGCCTCCGGTCCTCCGGCAGCGGGCGGAGCGGGCGCGCTCGCCGCCGGCGCGGCAGCCTCGGCGGGCTTCGTTTCGTCCTGGGCAGCAGCGGGGACCGTGAAGAAGAGCAGGCCGGCAGCAAAGAAAGTCGAAGCGACGCGCGAAGAAATCATGAACGAGTGACCTCCGTGAAGGGGCGAAGTGAAGCGACGGCCCGCCTCTGCAAGGCAGAGGCCGGCGCCGTCGCTCCTTCGAGAGCCTTCAGGACACGCGGAAATGCGTGTAGTCCGCGCGCACCCCACGACACGGGAGCACAGGCCCCCGTGACATCACGTTCACACCCGAGACGCGCGTGTCAGTGCTTCGCGCCGGCGCCGAGCAGCGGTCCGCCCATCGGCAGGAGGCTCTTGCCCGACGCGTTCGCGAGGACGAGCGCCACGGCGATGTAGAGCGCGATGAACATGAGGACGAGCGTGGCGATCGCGATCGGCATCGCGAGCGCGGCCTGCGCGTGCGTCAGCTCGCGCGTGATGCGCAGCGCGTAGATGACGTCGATGTCGAGCAGGAACACGACGAGGAGCTTCGAGTAGAAGGCGAACGCGTAGGTCATCGCGAAGAAGATCACGATGAAGCAGAGATCGATCGCCAGGACGACCGCGGCGCTCGGGGGCTTGCCGTTGACGAGACCGTCGAGGGCCCACCAGTTCATGACCCAGTTGAACGAGAACGTCGTGAGCAGCGTGCCGCCCAGCATGTTCTTGTTCGCGAAGCTCATGAGCCCGGCGAGGAACTGACAGCCGCCGCCGAAGAGCAGACAGAGGATCGCCGTCGTGCGGAGCGCATCGACGGTCGCCGCCGACTTCATCCCGAACGCGAGGGGCAAGAGGGACGCGCAGCCGATCGCGAGGCCGAAGAGGCCGAGCGCGGTCGGATCCGCGAAGCGAGGAGCCTCGAGCGCCGGCGCCGCCGCAGGCGCGACCGCGGGTCCGCTCGTCACGGCCGTTTCCCGACTCACAGGCGCCGCTTCGTCGTTCGTCATGATCTGCCTCGTTACTACAGCGTTCATGGCTTCACACCGCCTTCCGGACGAGGTCGTCCGTGATGCGGACCGCGATGCCCGCTTGATTGTGCCCGACTCCGGAGCCGACGAGGACGACGAGATCGCCCGTCTTGACGCGGCCGTTGACGATCGCGTCGTGCAGCGCCATCGGGATGCACGCCGAGCCCGTGTATCCCCACTTGCCCATGACGGTGTGCGCCTTCTCGTTCGGCAGGCCGAGGTTGACCATCGCCTTGTCGATCGTGCGCTTCCGCACCTGCGTGAAGATCACGAGGTCGATGTCGTTCACCGCGAAGCCGTTGATCTCCGACAGGCGATTGACGACCGCGGGCCAGCCGGTGTCGTTGATCTCGGCCGGGTACTTCTCGACCATGCGGACGTTCGTGCGTCCGGCCTCGATCGATTCGACGCTCGCGGGCTCGGCGGTGCCGCCGCTGTAGATGCCCCAGTGCTTCGAGTACGCGCCGTCCGCACGGTACGCCGACGCGAGCAGGCTCGGCGTCGTCGTCGCGGCCGAGCGCTGGAGCAGCGCAGCGCCGGCGCCGTCACCGTAGAAGAAGATCCCCTGGTCCTCGGGGTCGGCGAGCTTGTGCATCATGTACGCGCCGATCACGAGGACGTTCTGCATCCACGGGTTCGTCGTCATGAGGCCGTTCGCGGCGGCGAGCGCGGTCGGGAACGACGCGCATGCGCAGCCGACGTCGAACGTGCCGGCCTTCGGCGAGCCGAGCTTGTGCTGCACGACGACCGACGTCGCCGGCGTCATGTAGTCGGGCGAGTCGGTACCGAGGACGATCATGTCGACGTCCTCGGGCGAGACTGCGGCGCGCGTGAGCGCCTGGCGCGCGGCGCGGACCGCGAGGTCCGACGTGGCCCAGTCGTCCGGCGCATACCAGCGGGTCTTGATCCCGGTGGTGGCTTCCATCTTGTCTATGTACTCCGGCGCGGTCTTCGCGAAGCGCGCGCGGAGGACGTCGTTCGGGACCTCGATCTCGGGCACGTACATGCCCGTGCTGCGAATGACCACGCTGCCGGTCGGAGAGCTCATGGGCCGCTATGTTGCACCGCAACATGAGTTCGTCAACCAGATCGTCATGACGCGCGATTTAGCCCGCTTTATCGGGGTATTTGACGCAATGCGCAGATGTTGCTCTGCAACATCGAGGGGCGACATCGCGCCGCCGCCCCGGACGCCGGAGGGGTGAGAACCGTCGTTGACACCCCCACTCTCCGGGCACTACTGTCGGCCTCGGAAAATCGGGGATTTCCTCGGGAGAAAGCTCGCATGAAGAAGGTCTCTGCGTTTGCCCTTGCTGCGCTCACGCGGTCTGTCGCGTTGATGGCGCCCGCCGCACTCGTCGTCGTCACGTCGGCCGCCGTCGCCGGCTGCGCGGACGAGAACGACCCGAAGACGTGGGCGAAGCGCCTGGACGATCCCGCGCAGCGTGCGCCGGCGATCAAGCGCCTCGAAGGCTTCTTCAACGACGCGATGTCGTCGGCGAGCACGCCGAACAAGCGCGACGACGAGAAGGTGAAGAAGATCCTCGACGACTCCGTCGAGCCTCTCGCGAAGACGTACATCACCGGCGGTCTCGACGAGAAGACGCGCAAGGACCTGATGAAGCTCCTCGGGGACATGGGCGACCCGCGCGCGGCCTCGGCCTACGCGAAGGCGTTCAAGGACTTCGAGCCGGGCAAGAACGACGACGACGTGAAGTATGCGGCGCAGGGAACGACGCGCCTCGCCGCGCTCGGCCCGGTCGCCGATCAGGGCCTCGTCGATGCGCTCTGGGAGTGCTTCGCGAAGTTCCAGCCGTCGAAGAACACGAAGTCGATCAACCTCGTGAAGGACCTCCAGAACGCCGTCATGGTCGTGAAGGACAAGTCCTACGGCGCGAAGGCGGTCGAGAAGCTCGCCGCGCCCGTGTCGGATCCGAAGGACCCGTCGCAGGGCATGGACCAGATCCAGTTCTGGCAGCTCACCGCGGCGCGCCTCATCGGCGAGCTGAAGTTCACGCCCGGCGTGAAGCCGCTCGTGAAGGTCCTCATGACGCCGACGAAGGCGGACCTCATCTTCCCCGTTCGCCTCGCGCTCACGCGCATGCCGAAGGAGAGCGAGCCCGTCCTCATCGCCGCGCTCAAGGGCACCGATCCGGATCTCGCGGCGCTCGCCGAGAAGTACCCGGAGAAGGCGTACATCCCGCGCGTCGCCGAGCCGCTCGCGTACATCTCGCGTTCCGCCGGTCGCGACGCCCTCCTCGAGGCCCTCGAGAAGGCGGAGAACGATTCGAACCGCACCGTCCTCGCGACGGAGCTCACGCACTTCCCGAGCGAGCCGAAGATCGTGAAGGCGTACCTCGCCGCGTACGACAAGGTCCCCGCGAACGCGGCGATCCCGCTGCTCGGCGGCGGCAACGGTCACGCGATCATCGCGCAGTCCGCGGAGAACTTCTTCGACCCGTCGCTCACGGACTGGCTCCTCAAGGAGACCGCGAACGCGAAGGGCGAGGCCGCCGACGCGATGCCGCCGGCTGCGCTCCGCGCCGCGATCAAGCTGATGACCAACACGTCTTCGAAGGCGGTCGGCGACGCGGTCAACAAGATCCCGGGCCAGGCCGTCGAGAAGGACATGTACAAGGCCGCCTCCGCGGTGCTCGACAAGTGCAAGCAGGACGCGGCGTGCTACGTCACCGTCCTCGACACGCCCGTGCCCTCGACGCCGCCCACCGCGAAGATGGGCCACGTGAAGGCTGCGTGGATGGCCGCGATCTACGGCAACGCGCAGACGAAGAACGACCTCACCGCGAAGGTCGACAAGGTGAAGGACAGCTCGGTGCGCCTCGCGATGGTCGAAGCGATCGACCAC
Source organism: Labilithrix sp. (assembly GCA_028287065.1). Lineage (GTDB taxonomy): Bacteria > Myxococcota_A > Polyangia > Polyangiales > Polyangiaceae > Labilithrix. The sequence goes on from JAQBQJ010000338.1 coordinate 9,105, forward strand.
CTCTCGCCGCAGGGCGACGCCGCGACGGCCGACAAGCTCGACGCGATCGTCGAGGCCGACAAGAAGGCCGGCGTGAACTACGCCAACGACGAGGTCTACAAGATCGCGTTGAAGCTGAGGTCGCGCGTGCCGTGATCCGGCTCGAGGTAACACGCGGAGAGAGCCTCGGCACGACGCTCGAGCCGACCACCGACGTCGTTCGGATCGGGCGCGCCGAGGGCAACGACCTCGTCGTGCCCGATACGCACGTGTCGAGCGAGCACGCGAAAATCGTGTTCGCAGGCGAACGCTACGTCCTCGTCGATCATCGGTCGACGAACGGCACGGCGATCCTGCGGCGCGGCGAGCGCATCGCGGTCGACGACTCGGTCAACCGCGAGGCCCCGCTCGAGGACGGCGACGTCATCGAGCTCGGGTCCGCCGACCGCATCGTGCATCTCTCGGTGACCCTCAAGGACGACCGCGACGACGCGCGCGTCTTCGCCCTCAAGAAGATCGAGGACCTCGTCCCGCAGGCGCTGATCGTCGAGAAGGACGACAACCGCCTCCGCACGCTCTACGACGCGCAGAAGAAGATCGGCTCCGCGCCCGATCTCGCCGAGGTGCTCGTCGCCATCTGCGAGTCGAGCTTCACGCTCGTGCCGCTCG
>JAQBQJ010000352.1 GCA_028287065.1 Labilithrix sp.
CCGGCGTCCCCGCGCATGCCGCAGCGAGGAAGGCGCCGGCGAGGACGGGAACACCGAAGCGCGAACGGGCCATCGGCGGCCGATAGCACCACAAAAGAGAAGCGACCGCGAGCGGCGATCAGCCGAGCCCGCGGTCGCGTTTCGGCGTTCCGAGGCGGAGCCTTCAGACGCCGCTCGAGTAGCTCGAGCCCTGGCTCTCGTTGGCGAGGCCGTTCGAGTAGCCGCCCGGCGTCGTGCTGCGATCGCCCTGCGACATGCCGAACCTCTCGGCGATGCCGAGCTGATCGAGCTGGCCGCGGACCTTGCCGTAGCCGTCCTTGGCGATGTCGAGCGCGCGATAACGCGTGCGGGGACTGAAGACCATGACAGCCGCGATCCCACCGGCGACCGCAACGCCGATGGCGCCGAGGACGAACGGAAGAACCGACGACGTCTTCTTCGGCGCGATGAACGGGATCGCCGGCAGCGCGCGCAGGACGTTCTTGATCAGTTTGTTGGTGTCTTTCATGCGGAGCATGCCGCCGGTCGCTGCATCACGCATACCCAGCAGAGGTGTGCGCGCGAGCGCCGCGGACGACAGCTGTCGCGTTCGCGAATCGCGGCGGTTAAGCGAGGAAACGAGCAGCGCCGAGCGATGCCCTGCGCGCGCACATTTCGATGCACATTGCCCCGGTTGTGACGCGGTGCAGCCGCGGCGGCGCGTCAGTGCTTCGGCGCCGCTACGGCCGTCACGGACACGTCTCCTATGCCGAGCGAGCGCAGACCTTCGACGATGCGGGCTGCGTCTCCGACCACGATCACGCGCGCTTCGTCGAGCGAGAGATACTTCTCCGCGGAGGCGCGCACGGCTTCGGCTGTGACGGCATCGACGCGTGCGTTGTGCGTCACGACGTGCGCCGGCGGTAGTCCTTCTGCGATCGCGTGCGCGAGATAGCGCGCGAGGCCGCGCGTCGAGCCTCGCTCCAGATCGGCATACGTGCGTAACTTGGCCGCGCCGAGCTCTGCGGGAGTGAGCGGCTCGACGCGGAGACGGTCGAGCTCCTTGAACAGGCCGCGCAGCGCGTCGGTCGTGCGCGCCGTGTCGATCGCGGCCGAGATCCGCACGAGCCCCGCATCGCGAAGACCCGTCGCGGACATCTGCACGCCGTACGACGCGCCGAGCTCCTTGCGTACGGTGATGTTGAGGCGCGTCGACAGATCGCCTGCCGTCGCTCCCGCGAGGACGTCGAGCGTGACGAGCTCCGCTTCGGCCGCGCGCGGACCGGGGAATCCAATCGCGACGTTCGACTGCGCGGCGCCGGGTCGATCGATCACGATGATCTTGCGGCCGCCCTTCGGCGCGATCGCCGCGACGGGCTGCGCCGGAGCCGCCGCCGTGGGCTTCGGGACCTTGCCGAGCGCGTTCTCGAGGACGCGCTGGATCGAGGCCGGCTTGAAGTCGCCGACGACGGCGACGCCGACGTGATCGGCGGTGAGGTTCGACGCACGGAAGCCCTTCACGGCCGCGTCGGAAACGAGCTCCTTCTTCTCGCCCTTCGTCTTCGCGTGCCCTCCGAGGCGGGCCGGCTCTCCCGAGACCGGCGTGCCGTACGGATGCGGCGGCGGAAACACGGCGGCATAGAGTGCGTCGTAGGCGACGTCGCCCGGATCCTCGTCGTTGCTCGCGGCCGCCGCGGCGAGGTGCGTGCGCGCCTCGTCGAGGTCGTCGCCGTCGAGCGCAGGCGACGTGAACATCGGCGCGGCGCGCGACAGCGCCGAGACGAACAGCGGGCTCAGCGCGGTGACTTGCAGCGCGAGCCCGTCGCGCCATGTCTCGTTCGACACGCTGCCGCCGACGAAGCTCAGGTACTGCCAGGCCTCGTTCGACTTGTACTCCGTCGACGAGCCGGTCATCGCCTCGGAGTAGAGGGCCGCGACGCCGGGACCTCCCGCGGTGGCGCCGCGATCGAGGACGAGCACCGCGCTGATCGAGGGAAAATCGTGGCGTTCGAGCATGACGACGCGGATGCCGTTCGACAGCCGAGCCTCCGTCGGGAGCGATGCCGCGCGCGGCTTGGATGGGATGCGCGCTGGCGGGGTCGCACGAAACGCGCCGTCCTCTTCGCTCGTGCCTCCGGTCGTGGGACGCGCAGGACGCCACTCCGAGAGCGTCTTCGGCTCCTTGAAGTCACGACCACCGCTGCATGCCGCTGCGGCGAAGGCGAGGACGAACATGCCGGCGCGTTTCATCGGGCCACCTTCTTCCCCGCGCGAGGCGCGCTCGCATCGGGCTTGACGACGATCGTGACGCGCGGCCCGTCGATGAGGAAGTGCTCGACCGCGGCTCCGACGTCCGCGCCGTTGACGGCCTGGATGCGCTGCAGGTCCTTCTGCATCGAGTTGGCGGCTCCGTGCATCTCGAGGTCGTGGAGGATCCGCTGCGCGCGACCCTCGAGACCTTCCATCGTGCCGAGCTCGCCGACGAGCGTGCGCGTCTTGTAGTCGGAGAGGTGATCGAACGACCACTGGCGACCGAGCCGCGCCGCCTCGGCCAGGTACTCGTCGATGACGCCGAGCGCCGTGTCGGGCGACTCGCCGGGCTTGAGCTTCACGACGATCTTCGCGATCCCGCCGAGGCGCGCGCGCTCGTAGTGGGTGTCGACCTCGTTCGCGATCTTCTTCTCGGTGACGAGGCGGCGGCGGACGCGTCCGGAGAAGAAGCCGAAGCCGAACGAGAGCTCCTCCATGCCGTCGCCGTGCATCGCAGGGGCGGGCCATGCGACGAGCACTGCGGGCCCGTCGACGGCGGCCGCGACGGCGATGCGCTGCGCGCTCACGGGCTGCGGAGGCGGCAGCGA
>JAQBQJ010000014.1 GCA_028287065.1 Labilithrix sp.
GTTGGCTCGCGCGAGGGGATGCGGGAAGTGAAGGGACTCTCGACACTCCGCGCGAAATGGACGCTCGCCGTGCTCGGCGTCGCCGTCGTTCCGATGGTGGTCCTCGGGGTCGTGGTGCTCGAGATCCAGCGCGCCGGGTTGAGCCGTGCGGAGAAGGAGCTCGAGGCCGCGGTCGTCGACGAGGCCGCGAGCGGCGTGATCGCTTCGCTCGATCAGGCCTCGGACGTCGCCGCGCGGGCGTCGACCGTCTTCGCCGACGAGAAGCTCGACGTGGAGGCGCGCAGCGTGATGCTCAGCGGGCTCGTCAATCACGCTCCGGCCATCTCCGGGATGGCGTTCTTCGACGAGCAGCGGCACTTCGTCGATGCGGTGCTGCCGAAGGGCAGAAGCGATGCCGCGCTCCGTGTTCCGCCCGAGGGCGACGGCTACCGCGTGGCCACGCTCCCCGACGGTACGCGCGCGCTGCGCTACGTCGCGCCGCTCTCCGGCTCGGTGCACGGATTCATCGTCGTCGCGATCTCCGGCGTCGTGCTCGACGCGCGGCTGCGCGACATCTCGCTCGTGCGCTTCGGCGCGCCCGATCGCGTGTACCTCGTCGACGAGTCGCGACAGGTCATCGGCGGAGGACGACAGGGCTCGCTGGCGATCTTCGGCGCATCGGACACGAAGACGTTCGCGACGGCGCTTCTGCTCACGACCGAGTTCGACGACGGCGCGGTTCACAAGGTCGGCACGATCCGCACGATGCCCGCGCAGCGGTGGGCGCTCGTCGTCGAGCGTCCGACCGACGAGGCCTTCGCGGCGCTCGCCTCGGCGCGCCGCGCGTTCCTGCTCAGCGTCGCCGGCCTTGCCGCGTTCGCCGCGCTCGTCGGGCTCCTCGTCGTCCGGCGCGTGCTCGGGCCGATCGGCGCGCTGATGGGGCTCGTGAAGCGCTATGCGCGTCGCGACTTCGCCGCACGCAGCGAGGTGCGCAGCGGCGACGAGCTGCAGGCGCTCGGATCGTCGCTCGAGCACATGGCCGACGACCTCGCCGCGAGCGAGAAGGAGATAGGCGAGCGCGCGCGCATCGAGACCAACCTCCGGCGCTACATGCCCGCAGAAGCGGCCGAAGCGGCCGCGCGCGGCGACGCCTCGCTCGAGCTCGGCGGCGCGAAGAAGCGGGTCACCGTGGTGTTCGCCGACGTCGTCGCGTTCACCGGCTTCGCGGAAGCCGCATCGCCCGAGCGCGCGGTCGCCTTCTTGAACGAGCTCTTCACGATGCTCTCCGAGATCGTGTTCCGGCACGACGGCATGGTCGACAAGTTCATCGGCGACTGCATCATGGCGGTGTTCCGTGCATCGCCGGACGGTGCCGGCGACGACGTCACGCGCGCGCTCGCAGCGGCCGAGGACATGCACGCGTTCGTCGCGTCGAACCTGCCGCGCTGGCGCGAGGCCTATGCCTTCGACGTCGAGCTCGGCATCGGCGTGTCCACCGGCGAGGTGCTGATGGGCAACCTCGGAAGCAAGACGCGCATGGAATACACGGTCATCGGCGACGCCGTGAACGTCGCCGCGCGGCTCGAGGCGCTCGCGCGCCCGCGCCAGACGCTCGCGACGCGCGACGTCGTCGACGCATGCCCCGGGCTCGAGTTCGCCTCGCTCGGCGAGCACGCGCTCCGTGGAAGAGCGAAGCCCGTCGAGGTGTTCGAGGTCGTGACGTGAGACGCATCGCCGATCGCTTCGTGCTCGTGGAGCCGCTCGGCGTGGGTGGGATGGGAAGCATCTATCGCGCGCACGACGAGCGGCTCGGCGAGGATGTCGCGATCAAGATCCTGAAGCGCGCGCTCCTCGACGACGTCGTGCTGCGCGAACGCTTCCGACGCGAGGCCTTCTCGCTCGCGAAGCTCCGGCATCCCGGCATCGTGACGGTGTACGACTCCGGAGAAGCGGACGGCGATCTCTATACGGTGCTCGAGCTCGTCCGCGGCGAGACGCTCGAGCGCGTGATGGAGCGCGACGGGCCGATGACCATCGCGCAGGCCGCGCCGCTGTTCGAGCAGCTCCTCACAGCGCTCGAGGTGTGCCACGACAGCGAGATCGTCCACCGCGACATCAAGCCGACGAACGTGATGATCGCGGACGCGAGCGGCGCGCGCCACGTGAAGCTGATCGACTTCGGGCTCGCACGGATGGCGAGCAAGACGATCGCGAAGCTCACGGAGACCGGCGCGGTGCAAGGCACGCCGCACTACATGGCGCCCGAGCAATGCCGCGGCGAGGACGTGGGCCCGCCGGGTGACGTGTATTCTGCAGGCGTCCTCTTCTACGAGATGCTCTCGGGCGCGCAGCCGTTCCAGGGCAGCGACGCCGCGACGTTCATGGCTCAGCACCTGTTCGTCGAGCCGACGCCGCTCGCGAAGGTCGCACCGCACGTGTCCGCGGGCGTGTCGGCGGCGGTGCATGCGGCGCTCGCGAAGCAACCGCACGACCGGCCGACGGCGCGCGAGCTCCGCGTCGCGCTCGCCGCCGCGGCGATGGGGACGGATCCGGAAGCGAAGGGCGAGGCGGCCGCCGATCTCCGCAAGCACACGTCGGGGCTCGCACGGAGCGAGCGCGCGATAGGCGGTCGCCCGCGCGGCAAGGTGCCGAGCGATGCGCCAGCCGGCAGCGTCCTCGTGTGGACGACGAAGGCGGAACGCGGCGCAGCGCTCCGCAGCTGCCTCTCCACCGCGGGCCTCTCGTGCGCGCTGGTGAGCGGCGAGGGGCCGGTCGAGCATCTCGACGCTCATGCCGCCGTCGTCGTGTCCGCGCGTGACGGCATCGAGCGCGTGCGCGGTCTCCGCAAGCTCGCGCCGAAGCTGCCGGTGATCGTCGTCGACGTCGCGGGCCCGGACGAGACGACCGAAGCGATCCGAGCCGGCGCGAGCGACATGCTCCTTCGGGAGGCGCCCGACGCCGACATGGTCCCGAAGATCGTCCGTCTCGCGAAGCGGAGAGCACGCACGTCATGAAGACGCCCGCTGCGATCGTCGCGCTCCTCGGCGTCGCTCTGCACGACGGCAGCGCCCGCGCCGACGACCCCGTGCGCCACGTCGTCGAGAACGGCGACTCGTGCTCGTCGATCGCGCAGCGCTACTACGGCGACACGCGCTTCGTCGATCTCCTGCACGGCGCGAACCCGGAGCTCGCGAAGAAGCCGCCGCCGCATCTGCTCCGCGAGGGCATGGTGCTCGTGATTCCGCCGAAGCCCGCGGCGAAGGCCGGTCCCGACGCGCAGCTCACCGCGGTCCGTAACCAGGTCGACGTGCTCACGCCGGAGACGAAGCCCGGCCACCCGAACGATCCTCTGTTCCGCGGCAATCGCGTGAGCACGCAGGCGGCGTCCGCGGCGGACGTGACCTTTCGCGACGAGACCCAGGTCAAGCTCGGGGAGCGCACGCTCGTGATCATCCTCGGCGATGCACGCTCGGCGGCGGCGAAGGTCGACGCTGCGAGCGACACGAACGCGACGGGCGCGACGCTCGTGACCGGCAACCTGCGGGCGTTCATGCCGAGCGCGAAGAAGGATGCGTCGTTCGGGACCGAGGCCGCCGCCGTGAAGGTCTACCAGGGCGAAGCGCAGATCAGCGCCGACGCCGTGAAGACCACGCGTCTCGCCGTGTACAGGGGCAGCTCCGCGATCGAGGCACGGGGCACGAGGCGCGAGGTCGCGCGCGGCTTCGGATCGAAGGCCGAGCTCGGACACGCGCCGACCGCACCGCGCCCGCTTCCTCCCGCCCCGGTCTGGTCGACCGCGCCGCCGCTCGTGCTCCTCGATCGCGGCACGGCGTCGATCCTGGGCGCCTACGACGTGCGAACCCTGCCCGAAGCGACGAGCCCGCGCGTCTCGGAGTGGCACGTGCAGATCGCACGCGACGGGATCTTCCGCGACGTCGCGGTCGACACTCGCGTGCCGGCGGCGGTGAAGAACCTCGAGGTGCAGCCGCCCGGGGCGGGGCGTTATTACATCCGCATCAGCGCCGTCGACGACGACCACTTCGAAGGGCCGTACGGGGTCATCGCGCGCGTGCTCGTCGTCCACGCCGTCGAGACGGCGCTGCCCGGCGCGCGCCGTCGCCTCGAGATCGAGCCGCCCGACGCGTTCTGCGTGCGCGTGGGCAACGTCGAGCTCTCGCGTGTCGACGGGCCGATCGTCGCCGGCACGAAGGAGCCGGTGCGCCTCCGCTGCGCGCCGAACGAGTCCGACCCGACGACGCTGATCCCCCTGGATTGAAGGGGTTTCATCGGAAGCCGTCCTTCGCTGTAGCGTCGACGCGACGGTGTCGCGCCGGCGCGACATGACGGCGGCGTCGCGGTTGTCGTGTGCTCGCGGGGCGTTACACTCCATCATGACTTCTGCCATGCCGGACGTACGTAGAGGCGGCGAGACGACGCCCAAGTTCTCGCGCTCGATGGCGGCGCCGCGGCTCTCGCTGCGCGTCGAGCGAGAAGGGAACGTCGCGATCGCGAAGACGCTCACCGTCGACGGCGACACCATCCGCATCGGCTCCAACGAGGCCAACGACGTCGCGCTCGACGACAAGCTCGTATCGCGCTTCCACTGCCGCATCGAGCGCGGCCCGCGCGGGTGGCGCCTCGTCGATCAGGACTCGCTCAACGGGACGCGGCTGTCGGGCGTGAGCATCCGCGACTGCGATCTGCCGCTACCCGAGTGCCGGCTCGAGCTGGGCGATTCGGTCATCGTCGTGAGCGAGCAGCCCTCCGCGGCGCGCATCGAGCTGCTCGATCAGGCGAGCTACGGAGATCTCTACGGCGTGTCGCTCCCGATGCGCCGCCTGTTCGCGACGCTCGAGCGCGTGTGCGCGAGCGAGTCGAACGTGCTCATCGAAGGCGCCAGCGGCACGGGCAAGGAGCTCGTCGCGATGGAGGTCGTGAAGCGCGGTCCTCGACGTCGCGCACCGTTCGTCATCGTCGACTGCAGCGCGATCGCGCCGAGCGTGCTCGAGAGCGAGCTGTTCGGACACGTGCGCGGCGCGTTCACGGGCGCCGATCGCGATCGCGTCGGCGCGTTCGAGGCCGCCGAGGGCGGCACGATCTTCCTCGACGAGATCGGCGAGCTGCCGCTCGACATGCAGCCGAAGCTGCTGCGCGCGCTCGAGGCGCACGAGATCCGTCGCGTGGGCGAGACGAAGCCGCGCAAGGTCGACGTGCGCGTCGTCGCAGCGACGAACCGCTGTCTCGAGCGCGAGGTGAACCACGGTCGCTTCCGCGAGGACCTCTACTTCCGTCTCTCGGTCGTGACGGTGCGTGTCCCGGCCCTGCGCGAGCGACTCGAGGACCTCGAGCTGCTCGTCCCGGCGATCCTCGAGGCGCTCGGCGAGCGCGCGAGCTCGCACCTCTTCACGCCGGAGCTCTTCGAGGAGATGCGCCGCCACGATTGGCCGGGCAACGTGCGCGAGCTCCGCAACTTCGTCGAACGAACCGTCATCCTGCGCGACAGCCGCCCCTCGCTGGCCCCGGCCGAGACGTCGTCCCGAGAGCTCGCTCTCTCGAGCATCGATCTCGATCGCAGCTTCCGCGACGGCAAAGAAGACCTGATCGCGAGCTACGAGAAGAAGTACCTCGAGGCGCTACTGGGGTGGGCGGAGGGAAACGTGACGAAGGCGGCGAGGAAGGCGCGGATTGATCGGATGAGTCTTTATCGGTTGATGCAGCGCCACGACGTAAAGCCCAAGTGAAAAGAGAACAGGGAACAGGAACAGGAACAGGAACAGGAATTCGGATTTCGGAGATGCGTGGGCGGTGCGATCGGCTCGCGATCACGCCCATTCCAGTCCCCGTTCCTGTTCCTGTTCCTGTTCCCTGTTCTCCTCAATAATGTCCCTTCGTCTTCCTCGCCGCGTCCCGCTCCTTCTCCCGTGACCGGTCCTTGCCCTTCCGCTCGCGGTGCTTGGCTTTCGCCGCGCGTTCTTCATTCCCCTTGATCGAGGCCAGCGGCCAGAGCGTGTATTCGACGCGCGCCAGGCCCGCTGCGACGACGGCCGACACGACCTCTTCGCTGCTCTTGTAACACTGGCTCGATTCGTCGAGCGGGACGCGGCCGTCGAGGTTCACGAGGATCTGGTCGCGACGGTATTGCTCGTCGACCTTGCGCTGATCGAGCTGACGGATCGCCTCGCCGCGCGACATGCGACGGCCCGCGCCGTGGTTCACCGAGTACGCGCTCTTCACCGCGCCCGCTTCGGGCCGGAGGATGTAGCTGTAGTCGCGGTTCGAGCCCGGGATGAGCACCGGGTGCCCCGTGTCCTTCCAGATCGTGTCCGCGAGCGCGGGATGTCCGGCGGGGAACGCGCGCGTTGCGCCCTTGCGATGCACCCACACCTCTCCGAGCTCCGGATGGTCCTCGGCCTGAACGAGGTTGTGGCTGATCTCGTAGACCAGCTCGAGGTCCTCCTCGAACACCTTGCGGAACGCATCGGCGATCTGCTCGAAGATGACGAGCCGATTCAGGATCGCGAAGTTGCCGCCCGCCGCGACCGCATTGAGGTACTCGCGATAGTGCTTCGAATCGGGCGTGAAATAGCCGAGATCGATGTCCGTCACGTCGCGGCCCGTGCCCGCCGCTTCGTGCTTCGCCATCTCGAAGTAGTTCGTCGCGAGGCCGTGACCGAAGCCGCGGCTTCCCGTGTGGACCTGCACGAAGAGCGTCTTCGTCTCCTCGCAGCGTTGCAGCTCGATGAAGTGATTGCCGCCGCCGAGCGAGCCGAGCTGATCGAGCCCGCGCTCCGGCGAGCCCTTGCCGCCCCACGGGATGTCCCAGTCGTCCGCCACGGGAATGCGATGACGCTCCGCCCGGCTCCGATCGAACTCGGCGCCGTACTTCGCGACGTAGTGCTCCGCGCCGCCGCGAACGAGCTCCTCGAATTCCTTCTGCGAGAGCTTCCCGAGCTTCACGCTCTTGCCGCCCGCGCCGAGGCTCACGCGCTTCGTGACCTCGCGATTGAACTCGAGCTTGCGGTCGTGCGTCGCGAGGTCCGCGGGGACGTTGCTCCGCGCGCTCATCATCCCGCAGCCGATGTCGAACCCGACCGGACCCATCGCGACCGCGCCGCCGCTGCCCTCGGCGCGATCGGTCGCGATCACGCACCCGACCGGGACGCCGTAGCCGTAATGGACGTCGGGCGTGATCGCGACGAGCTTCGCGCCCGGAAAGCGCGTCGCGTTGATTATCTGACGGTAGAGCGTGGGCTCGGCTTCGGTGAGCAAGCCCTGCGTCACGAAGAGGCGCACGACGACGTCGCCGGTGTCGCCGGTCTCGAGGCGGAAATATCCGTCTTCGGACCAGACGGCCCGCTGCTTCCAGTCGTTCTCGTGCACGAGCTCACGCTTCGCCATAGGCCGACGACGATAATCACTTCCGTTCCGCCGGCCAGCTCGTCCGGTCGATTGTCGCGCTTCGATCCGTCGTCGAGGCACGTGTTGCGATGTGCCGAGAGTCGGCACCACCTCCTCCCTGATTCATCGGCCGCGCTTGGTGAGTTTCGCCTCACTGAGTAACGTCAGCGCCAAGCACGCCACACCGGCGATCAACCCCGTCCTGAGGGGAGCAGCATAGAGGCGATGTCGAAGCTCGAGCGGTGTCCTCGTCTTGTCCGCGGCGTCTTCGCGGCAACGTCTCTCTTCCTCGCCGCCGCGTGTGGATCGCCGTCCAGCGTCGACGACGGCGCATCCATGCACTCTGCATCGGATGACGATCGAGTCGAGACCGACAACGTCGTCGGCGACGACGTCACGACGACGGGCGGCGGCAAGCCGTCCTCCGCTTCGGACCTCGCGGCGCCCCCGACCGGTCCGCTGCCATACCGCGGCGTGAACCTCGCCGGCGCCGAGTTCGGCGACCCGGTTCCGGGGGTCGACGGCGAAGACTACCAATTCCCGAATACCGCGGAGATGGATTACTTCATCGGGAAGGGGATGAACACGTTCCGCGTCGGCTTCAAGTGGGAGCGGCTGCAGTCCTCCCCGTACGACGACCTCATCGCGGCGTATCTGAAGCAGCTCGACGCGCTCGTCGCACATGCGACGTCGAAGCACGCGACAGTCATCCTCAACCCGCACAACTTCGCGCGCTACTACGGCGAGACCGTCGGATCCGCAAACGTCCCGAACGAGGTCTTCGCCGACCTCTGGAAGCGGCTGGCAGCGCGCTACGGGCGGAACCCGTACATCATGTTCAACCTCGTCAACGAGCCGAACACGATGCCTACGGAGCAATGGGTCGGCGCTGCCAACGCTGCGATCGCCGCGATCCGCAGGACGAACGCGCGGAACACGATCATCGTCCCAGGTAACGCGTGGACGGGTGCATACAGCTGGCATTCGAGCTCGTACGGCACGCCCAATGCGGTCGCGATGCTCGACATCGTCGACCCGGCGAACAACACCGTCTTCGAGGTCCACCAGTACCTCGATGAGAAGGCCGGCGGCGGCAGCGGTCCGTGCGTGAGCGGCACGATCGGCAGCGAGCGCCTCGCGGGCTTCGTGGAGTGGCTGCGCGCCCACGGCAAGAAGGGCTTCGTCGGCGAGCTCGCCGGCCGCGACGACGCGACGTGCCACGCCGCCGTCGAGGACATGATGAGGTACATGCACGCGTCCTCCGACGTGCTCGTCGGCTGGCTGTGGTGGGCCGCAGGCCCGGGCTGGGGCGACTACCCCTTCTCGATCGAGCCGAAAAACGGCCAGGACCGCGCGCTCCTCGCGAAAATCCGGCCGTTCTTGTTCTGAGCGACCGCGCGAAGAGACAAGAGACGAGAGAGCTAGTCGACCTCGAGGACGAGCTTGCCGAACACCTTGCGGGCCTCCAGCAGCTGGTGCGCTTCGACCGCGCTCCACAGCGGGAGGACGCGGTCGACGACGGGCTTCAGCGTGCCGGCCTCGACGTGGCGGAGGATGCCGAAGAGATCGCCCTTCGGGCCCATGGTCGAGCCGAGCACCTCGACCTGACGGAAGAAGACGTGGCGCAGATCGATCTCCGGCGTGAACCCGGTCGTCGCCCCGCACGTGACGATGCGACCGCCCCACGCCGCCGCAAGGATGCTCTTCGCGAAGACCTCGCCTCCGACGTGCTCGACGACGAGGTCGACGCCCTTCTTGTCGGTGAGACGCTTGCACTCTGCAACGAAGTCCTGCGTCGTGTAGTCGATGACCTCGTCGGCGCCGAGCGCCTTCGCGCGCGCCGCCTTCTCTTCGGTGCTCGTCGTGGTGATGACGCGTGCACCGAGCATCTTCGCGATCTGGATCGCCGCGCTCGACACCCCGCTGCCCGCGGCCTGAACGAGCACGGTCTGACCGGCGCGGAGCTGGCCCTTGCGCACGACCATCTGCCACGCGGTGAGGAAGCACAGCGGGATCGCGGCGGCGTCGGTGAAGGACATGCCCTTCGGCATCGGCAGGACGTTGGCGTCCGGCACCACGATGTGCCGCGAGTATCCGCCCTGCGTGTTCTCGCCCATGATCTTGTAGCTGCGACAGAACGTGTCCTGGCCGAGCAGGCATCGCTCGCACGCGCCGCACGACAGCCCCGGGTTCACGACGATGCGATCGCCGACCTTCGCGCCCTTCGCGCCGGGACCGAGTGCGTCGATCTCGCCGGCGACGTCCGCGCCGAGGCGATGCGGGAACTCGTAGCGGAAGTGCGGGAGGCCGCGGCGCGCCCAGAGATCGATGTGATTGAGCGCGACGGCACGCACGCGGATCCGCACCTCGCGCGGACCCGGCTCGGGTAGCTCGATCGTCGCGCGCTCGAGCACCTCGGGACCGCCCGTCGCGCGCATGACCATGGCTTCGGTCTGCATGGCGCAGACCTTAACATGGTCACTTCGGCGGCGCGCCCTTGCAGCCGACGAGCGCCTCGAGCTTCGCGTCGGGCGCCGCGTTTGTCGCAGTGCACGTCGACGGGCAGAGGATGATCTTCTGCGGCTTCGCGGGGTCGTCGTAGTACCACGCGTTCGGGATCATCCCGCACTTCGAGGCGTCGGTGACCTGCGTGAGCGTCTGCGTCGCCTGGCCTTTCGGCGTGAACGTCACGGCGACCTTCGTCGGGTCGGCCTCCGCGGACGTCGGATAGCCGAGCTCGCAGCCGAGCTTGTCGACGATGCCCTTCGCGATGTTGTCGAGCACGCCCGAGTAGTCGGTCTTGCAGACCTCGTCGATGATGCCTCCCGTGAGCTTCGAGAGCTCCTGGTACGGAACGCTCGTCCCGGCCGCGCCGTTGCAGATGCCGTTCGACGGAACGGCGTCGGCGAACGGTTTGCTGATGATGCTGTGGAAGATGTAGTTGCGCTTCGCCGCGGTGCCGAACATCCCGGCGGGCGCCTTCGCGAGCAACGCGGCATCGAACTGCGCCGAGCTCATGCCGGAGTCGTCGTCCGTGACCTCGATGAAGACCTTCGTCGCGTCGGCCCGCACGTACTTGTTCCACGCGAGCGCGGCGTTCGGGCTGTCGTACGTCGAGAGCACGAGCTGCAGCGAGTTCGTGCTCTGCACGTCCTGGTTCACGTGGTGGAACTTGGGCGGATTGTCGGCGCAGCCGGCGCCCGCGAGCGGAGCGGGCACGCAGATCTGATTCTGGTTCGCGTTCGTGCCCCGCTTGACGATGAACGTCACGGTGTAGTCGAGGCCGACGCCGCCGATCTTCGCCGCGAACGTGTTCACGTTCGTCCGGATCTGCGTCATCTCCTCGGTCATGCTGCCCGAGTCGTCGATGACGAAGATCATGTCGACCTTCGCCTTTGCGGTGTTCGCCGCGGTCGCTGCGCACGTCTCCATGCCGGACGTGCCGCTGGTTCCGCTCGCGCCGCTCGTTCCGAAGCCGCTGGTGCCGCTCGTTCCGCTGGTGCCGCTGGTTCCACTCGCGCCGCTCGTTCCGCCCGACGTTCCGCTGGGGAAGCCGTTGTTCTCGGCGCTGCTCCCGCAGGCGACGAAGGCGAGGAGGGCAGGGGCGAGGACAGCGGTGGCGGCGATCGCGCGGAACGAGCTCATCAACGTTGAGGATGACCGCCTCACCGATGATCCAGATCACGATCGGCAACGATGCGTGAAAAAGACGGCGACATGCGCGGCGCCGTCCTACATGAGGTCGCGGCGTCTCAGGCGAGCATCTCGCGCGGCCGCGCGCCCGTCGCGGGCGACACCGCATGCGAGAGAGCGAGCGTCATGACGAGCACGGTGCGATAGACCGCGTGCACGTCGTCGACGTCGACGTCGCGTGCCTCGCGACCTTCGCCGGGCGCATGACCGTGGCCGTCGCCGGGCTCGAGCGCGGCCTCGACGTGCTCGTTCACGAACGCGAGGATGCCGGGCTGCTCGATCGCCATCACGTCCTCGAGGTCGAGCGGCTCTTCGGAGTGCGTGGCGCGGAGCTCCTCTTCCAGGGTGAGCGCGCTCTGTGCGGCCTCGAGCGCCTGCTCGTCGACCTCGCCGAGACGCGCGCCGAACGCGCGCTCGAACGCCAGCCAGACCGCGATCGTCAGGAAATACCCGAGCGCGAGCGCCGTCTCGTCGAGCGGCCGCGCGAGCACCTGCGCGGCTTGCTGCGCGAGCGCGCCCTGCGTCTGCTCGAAGCGACCGAAGGCGTCGTCGAGATCGGATTTCGGCGACAGGCCGTTCTCGGCGAGCTCCTCCTCGATTCGATCGAGGACCTCGCGGTCGACGACCGCGTAGGGAGGAACAGGCCGGATGGCCGCGCCGCGGACCCACATGGCCACAAAGTTAGCACGCGCCTAGGCTCCCGAAGATCGCCTAGCGACGGCGGGGCGACCGGAGCGCGTGCAAGCTCCACGCATAGGCGACGGCGAGCGCGAGCCAGCTCAGCAGGATACCGCGTCCGAGCGAGCTCCGTCCGATCGGCACCGCACCGAAGCCGCCGTGGTACTGCGCGAACGACGCGCTCACCGCGAGACGCCGCGCGAACACCGCGCAGCCGATGACGAGGATCGCCGCGACGGCGGCGCTGACCTGGAGGATGCGTGTTCCACGCTTCGCGATCGCCCACGGCGTTGCTATCGCGAAGCCGAGCGGCACCTGCAGCGCGGCCCCGACCACGAGCAGGAGATCGACCGCGGACGGCACGCGGCTCGAGCGCACGAGATAGAGGTACGTCCAGTCGCCGTGGAGCGCCGCGAAGTACCCGACGACCGGCGCGAACACGATCGCGCTGAGCCCGAGTGCGACGAGGAACGGCCGCGCGAGGACGAGCGGCACCTCGGACCGCGCGAGCTCGGCCCGCGCCACCCATGCCAGCGTCATCCCGATGATGAGGCCGACGGGGATGGCGAAGGGGAGCGGCATGGCGCGCGCGACTCTAACGTGTTCAGCTCTCGAAAACGTCCCGTACACGTGCCCGTGCCCGTGCCCGTGCCCGAAATCCCGAGCGGCGAGCCGGAGGTGGGCCGTCCGGCGATTCGAGCCCCGGTTCGTTTTCGAGCCCCGGTTCATTCGGTTCGCCTGTCACGGCGCACGCACGCCCGGGACAGATCCTTCGGGTCCCAGGGCGTGCGCCGCGCCAGGCTGATGCTCGGAAGTGGGTGCGTGGCCTGCCGCCGGCGCGCCCGCTTGCGTGCCAAATTTGCAGTCTCGAGGCGGACGCGTGAGCGACACCACGCGTGCGCGCGAACGCGATTCAGGCACGCGGGCGCGGCATCTGCGCTCGGAGCGCGAGCGGGAGCTCGCCGAGGTGGATGTAGAAGAAATCGCCGTGCCAGCCACGGCGGAGCAGCCACGTCACCGCGGACTCCGTTGGTGAGGGATCCGGCGGGCGCTCCACGTCCTGCATCCAACCCTCGAACCATGGGCCCGACGAGCACGGGTCGACGAGCCCGGCGTCCCACTCGCCGTGCTTCAAGTGGTTCGACATCACGTAGGCGAGCGCATTCCGCACCGAGCGCGGCGACCGCAGCTCGCGACGATGATGGCGATCGCCCCAGAGGCTCCCGCGTCGACGCAGCACGCGCGTGTTGAGGCGGCGTGCTGCGCGGACCGCGAAGCCCTTCAAGCCCGCGGAGAGCGTCGCGGTGTCCTCCGCCTCGACGATCATGTGCACGTGGTCGGACTGCACCGTGTAGTGCACGATCCGAAAGCCCTCGACGCGCCGCGTGGCGCGCACCGCCTCGCGCAGCTCGTCGTGGAGGCGCTCGCTTCGCAGGCTCGGTAGCGCTTTCGCGCGCCGGAAAGTGACGTGCACGGGCGCCGAACGCCGATGCTTCACGCGCCTGACATGCGGCACGTTCCGGCGCCCGACGGCCACCTTCCGTCCGGCTCCCTTCCGCGGCCCGCCCCAGGTCTTCGTGACCGCGGCGAACGAGAGCTGGGGGGCCTCGGCCTCTCCCTTCCGGTCGGCTCCCCAGGCCCGATCGCGTGCCGTCAGTTTCACCATCTTGATCTCGGCGGACAATAATCAGACTCGCGTGAAACGCAAGAGTCACCGCGCAAAATCTCGTCGTGGAACGTCTTTTCGCCGCCGCCCCGACGCGTCCTCGACGCCATGGTTTGCGGTGCAAATTTGGCACGCAAGGAAGCGGCCGCCGAACAGCGCTCCTTGCCGCCACGCGAGCCAAGCCTGGCGCGGCGCACGCTCTGGGACCCGAAGGATTTGTCCCGGACGTGCGTGCGCCGTGACAGGCGCAACCTCGACTCCCGGCCGCAAAACGAACCAGGGTTCGAAAGCGAATCGAATCCAGATCGGGCACGGGCACGGGCACGGGCACGGGTACGGGTGAGAGGGCCCGGGCATTGCACCTGACCACCTCGACGAGGAGGTCAGAACGATGCGCCCTTCAATTGGTCTCGGTTTCGCCGCGATTCTGACCCTGGTTCAGGGTTGCTCCAGTGCGGGCTCGACGCCCACCGACGCGCTCGATGTGGGGCAAGGCGACCCCGCAACGGGGTCCGACGAGGGCACGCCCGCCGGAGGCACGAGCGCCGATCCTGCCGCACCTCCCGCGACGAACACGACGCCGCCGCCCGGCTCGACACCCGCGCCCGCGCCCGCACCCGCGCCTTCGGCGCCGCCCGAGAAGTCGAAGATGACGTTCTTCGTCACGAGCACCGGCACCGCGGCGCTCGGCGGGAATCTCGGCGGCCTCGCGGGCGCCGACAAGAAATGCCAGGACCTCGCCACGGCCGTGAAGAGCGGCGATCACACGTGGCACGCGTACCTGAGCATCACCGGCACGAGCGCGAAGGATCGCATCGGCACCGGGCCGTGGCAGAACCAGAAGGGCAAGGTGATCGCCGCGAACGTCGCCGCGCTCCACGATTACCAGTTCCTCCCGAAGAACGCGGACCTCGTCGACGAGAACGGCGCGCTCGTCCCGACGAAGAAGAACACGATGCTCACCGGCTCGAAGCAGGACGGAACGCCCGCGCTCCAGACCTGCCAGGGCTGGACGTCCGCCGCCGGCAACCAGCAGGGCCACGTCGGAGACGCGGCATCGGACAGCAGCGTTCTGCTCGGCGTCCGCTGGAACGACGCCGTCACGAACAACGCGTGCTCGCAGCAGGGCCTGACGGCGGGAGGCGGCGAGGGCCGGCTCTACTGCTTCGCGATCGACTGAGCTCGGAGCTCCGCACCGGAGGGCCGGGCGCGAAGCCGGCCGTGTGCCGCGGCCCACAATGGGCTAAAGAGCACCCGTGGACGAGACACGATTGAAGGAGCTGCTCGCGCGCGTGCAGGCCGGCAGCACGCCCATCGACGACGCCTTCGCGGAGCTGCGACAGCTGCCCTTCGCGGACCTCGGATTCGCCATGGTCGATCACCATCGCGCGATCCGGCAAGGCGTGCCCGAGGTCATCCTCGGCGAAGGCAAGACGCCGGAGCAGATCATCGGGATCGCTCGCGAGCTCGCGCGGATGAAGCAGAACGTGCTCGTCACGCGCATCGACGTGGACAAGGCGGCGGTGCTCGTCGAGGCGGTGCCCGGCATGAAGCACTCACCCGCCGCGCGCACGTGCACGCTCGAGAGCTCGACGATCCCGTCGCTGTCGGACGCGAAGGTCGCGCTCGTGAGCGCAGGCACGAGCGACATGCCCGTCGCGGAGGAATGCGCCGAGACGATGCACATGCTCGGCGTCGGCTTCGAGCGCGTGTTCGACGTCGGCGTGGCCGGCATCCATCGGCTCTTGCACAAGAGGCCGCTGCTCGAGGATGCGGGCGTCGTGATCGTGATCGCCGGGATGGAAGGCGCGCTCGCGAGCGTCGTCGGCGGGCTCGTCGACGTGCCGGTGATCGCGGTGCCCACGTCCGTCGGCTACGGCGCGGCGTTCAAGGGCGTCGCGGCGATGCTCGGGATGCTGACGAGCTGCGCGTCGGGGATCACGGTGTGCAACATCGACAACGGGTTCGGGGCGGCGTTCGCGGCAGCGAGGATCTTGCGGGCGAAGGGGCGGGCAGGGAAGAAGTGAAGGCGAAGGCGAAGGCGAAGGCGAAGGCGAAGAAGTCGGTTCACGGCCACGGCCACGGCCACGAGCATCACGACCACGACCACGACCACGACCACGACCACGACCACGACCACGACCACGACGGGCACGGGCACGGGCACGGGCACGGGCACGTGGGAAAGGCGACCAGGGAAGACCTGCCGCGCGGGGCAGGAAAGGGAAAGATCCTCTTTCTCGATGCGCCCAGTGGGCTCGCCGGGGACATGATCATCGCCACGCTCGTCGATCTCGGGGTGCCCGAGTCCGTCGTTCTGGACGTCGTCGCGAAGCTGCCGCTCCGCGGGTTCCACGTGCACTTCGGGGCGCGCACGCGCAGCGGGATCGTCGCCACCTCGTTCGATGTGCACCTCGACGGCAAGCAGCCCGAGCGCACCTACGGCGCGATCCGCACGATGCTCGACGAGGCCGATCTGCCGAAGGCCGTGCGCGCGCGCGCGCAGGCGACCTTCCGCCGCCTCGCCGAGTCCGAGGCGAAGGTCCATCGCATGCCGATCGACGACGTGCACTTCCACGAAGTCGGCGCCATCGACGCGATCGTCGACATCGTCGGCAGCGCGGCCGCGCTCGAGCACCTCGGCGCCGAGCTCGTCGTGTCGCCGCTGCCGATGGGACACGGTCGCATCAAGGCGCGTCACGGCATCCTTCCGCTGCCCGCGCCCGCGACCGTCGAGTGCCTGCGCGGGATCCCGACCTACGACGCGGGCATCGCGTTCGAGCTCGTCACGCCGACAGGCGCTGCGATCGTCGGCGCGCACGCGGCCGGCTCCTCGCGCTGGCCCTCGATGACGCCCGAGCGCACCGGCTGGGGCGCAGGCACGGCCGAGCTCGCCGATCGACCGAACCTCCTCCGTGCCGTCCTCGGGGCGCACGCCGATGCGCCCTCGCCCGCTGCGTCGCGCGCCGGAACGCACGTCGTGCTCGAAGCGAACATCGACGACGCGACCGGCGAATTGCTTGCATATTGCATCGATGCGCTGCTCGCGGCCGGAGCGCTCGACGCCTGGGCGTCGCCTCTCACGATGAAGAAGGGGAGGCCCGCATACATGCTCGGGGCGATCGCGCCCGCGGCCCTCGCCGACACGATCGCGACCACGATGCTCCGCGAGAGCACGAGCCTCGGCGTGCGCCGGCACGAGGTCACGCGCCTCGAGCGCCCGCGTCGGATCGAGGAGGTCGACACGCCGTTCGGGCGCATCCCGGTGAAGATCGGAGGCGGGCCGTTCGGCCCTCCGCATCGCAAGCCCGAGCTCGATGCGTGCGCCGAAGCCGCGCGCGCGCATGGGGTCCCCGTCCGCGAGGTGATGGAAGCCGCCCTCCTCGCGAGCGTCCCGGCCCGCGCCGCGGCCACGAAGCGCCGCTAGAACGGGGCTTTTCCGCGTCGTCGCTCAGCCGTTCCGAAGGCGGCTCGACCCGCGCACGTATTCGGCATTTTTTGCTTTCTCCGATATGCTGCCCGGGCGCGTCGGAGGAGCCGGCCGCTTTTTGGAGACGAGAGACCGATGAATCCCTGTCCGCAGTGCGGCGCGATCCCTCAACCGTCGGACAAGTTCTGCAACATCTGCGGTACCCCGTGCGGCCCTCCCGGGCCTGGTGGCTTCGGCGCTCCGCAGGGTGGGTTCCCGCCGCCGGGCCAGGGCGGATTCGCGGCGCCGCCGCAAGGCGCGTACGGTGCACCCCCGGGCCAGCCTCCGCTCCGTTGCCAGATGGGCCACGACATCGCGCCCGGCCAGAGCTACTGCCCGCACGGTCACCCGATCGCGCTCGACGCGATGCCGTTCGCGAACGATCAGTACGGCGGCGGTGGCTACGGCCAGCAGCCGGGCGGCTTCGGCGCTCCTCCTCCGCAGCAAGGTGGGTTCGGCGCTCCTCCGCCCCCTCCGCACCAGGGCGGCTTCGGCGCTCCTCCTCAGCCCGGCTACGGCGGGACCGAGGCGCCTCCGGGATACGGTCAGCCGTTCCCCGATCCGAACG